>NZ_JBGLOV010000001.1:0-441442 GCF_041402665.1 Komagataeibacter sp. SM21 | reverse complement strand
TAAAAAGATACGCAAAGCTACCTAGACTAGTCTCACCCAGTCCAGACCGCCAATCATCGCCCCTAAGAGCAACAACCGCGCCGCCAGCATATCCCTTCCAGATACTCTCATATTCTCTTGTCAAAGATCCAAACCCCGTAGGGCCGAATAACCTAGCAAATCCGCCGGGGAAGCTCAAGAAGTTTCCCTCAGCGCCGCCGGTGAAGGGGGATATAGGACCCACCGGTCATACCGTCAATCAGAAAAATGACATTGAGGCGGAAAAACTTTCTCAAATATTGACACAAACGGGGAACATTGGCCGAGAACTGCCCTATTCCATTTTAAGAAATTCCATTGCCTTCGATGCGGGCGGCTACCGGGCATCACTGCATGCTGTGGTTCCCTTACCCTTGGTATAAATCCTATCCGTTCAAGGCAGGCGCATGACGCCAGATTTTGGGACATACCCGCCTTATACCGCAACGCATTGTCACAACAGGTTTCCATGCCGAACCCATCGAACAAACCTTCCCTCGTCACCTATGTGAATGACCGGATTGCCGTGCGCATGACGATCATCTTCGGGAGCATCTGGTGCGTCTATGCCTTTCTGGTCTTTTCGCTGATCCCCCTTGCCGCGCCAGCGTGGCAGAATACGCTTCTCTATATAAGCAACTGCATCCAGCTTGTTGCCCTGCCCGCCCTTATGGTCGGCAATGCGGTTCTGAGCCGGGGAACGGACCAGCGAGCGGCAGAAGATCATGCAGCGCTGATCGAGATCCTGAACGATGTCCGGGCCGAGGTTGGGGAACTAAAAACCGTAACCAACGACCTGGCACGCAAGACGGATGAAGTCGCACGGCGCCCGCCTTCCGAAGTGCTGTCCATTTCGGATGAGGCTGTTATCAATGTAACGGACGAAGCGGCTCCAGCCGCAGCACCGGCATCCGCCCCGACGAAATAATCTTCCATACCTGACGGAAATACCCATGGCTCCTGAACTGAACCGGCCTGAAATCGTAGCTGAACTGACGGCCATGTCCGATCGCTACGAAAGCGCATTGGGCCGGAACGACATCCCGGAACTCGACGCCCTGTTTTATCAGGGACCGGAAACCGTGCGCTATGGCGTGGGCGAGACGCTGTACGGGTTTGATGAAATCGCGGCCTTCCGGCGCAATCGAACAGGCGGATCGCCACCGCGCGATGTGCTGCGCCGCCATATTACCGCGATCGGCGCGGATGTCGGGACGGTCGATCTGGAATTCCGCCGCCATGGGGGAGAACGGATCGGCAGGCAGAGCCAGACATGGCTGCGCACCCTGGCAGGGTGGAAGATCATCGCAGCCCATGTTTCCCTTATGGCTGATATTTCCTGATCAACCGGAAGCTCCGGGTCCGGCGGTCTGCTGGAGCCGGGACAGCGCATCGACAAAACCGGTTGCAAAGGATGCCGTGCCCTGGGCGGAACGGGCCGCGATTTCGGCGGCGCGGGCGTAAAGGGCATGTGCCGCCGCCACCGCAACCAGACGGTCAGGACCAGTGGGCGTGACCGCCAGGCAGGCCGCAACCAATCCCCCCAGCGCGCAGCCCATTCCCGTTACCATCGTCAGCATGGGGTCGCCGCCGGGCACCGTGACATGACGGCCATCGGGGGCGAGAATATGATCTTCCGGCCCGCTGATTGCCACGATTACACCCCGCGAAGATGCCAGTTCACGCGCCAGCGGCAGGGCCTGCGTGATGGATGCAGTGGTTTCCACTCCCTTCGCCGTCGCACCTCCACCTGCCAGAGCCATCACCTCGCTGGCATTGCCCCGAATGGCTGCCGGGCCGCCTGAGGCGAGATCGCGAATGATCGCATCATATTGACTGACCCCCGCCCCCATCGCCACCGGGTCCAGAACCCATGGCACGCCATTGCCCTGCGCAGCCGTAACCGCATCGTGCATGTCCTGTGCTGTGCAGTTGATCAGTCCCGCCGCGTTGATCCACATCGCCCCGGCATGCCCCCCAAAACCCGTGGCCCAGCCGGGAGCCGCACCAATGGCCGGGGCGGCCCCGGCTGCCAGCAGTACATTGGCACTCAGGGTCGCTGCGACGTAATTGGTCAGCCCATATACAAACGGGCGCTGCGTGCGAATCCGATGCAGCACGGACTGGCAGGCTGCATTATCGTAATTCATTGAAACCGTTGTGAAACACATGGGGTCCCCTCCCGCCCCGGCTGCACATTCCCGCCACCGGGCCGTCAAGTTTCAGACAGGGGTTGCCTTTTGCCGATAATCGACTGAAAAACAATGAGTGAACCCGGTAATCGTACCGGCGCCCTCTTGATTCCCATATATGCTCCCCAGCCAGCATATCGTAGCAGGAACATACCGTGCGACCAGCTCTGCTTTCAGCCCCTGTTATTCTTGCTGCGGGACTCCTGGCAGCCTCATCTGCGTGGGCAACGGACGCACTGGGACAGAAAACCGGCAAGCTGTGTTTCACCCTGCATGATGCAGCCCTTGGGGGCGGTTATTCATGGGGTAAAGGACGCCTTTATTTCGGTACCCACTCCTATCCCGTCAAATTGCACGGGGGGGGTGCCGTAGGCTTTGGCTACAGCACCCTCAAGGGTGAAGGTAAGGTCTACAATCTCGCCCGCCTGTCCGACTTCAATGGCACATACTGGTCCGTACGTGCGGAAGCCACGATTGGGAAAGGGCGGAATGTGGCGGTCCTTGATAACAATCAGGGTGTGGACATCAAGGCATCCATGCGTACCAGCGGCGGCCATCTGGCAGCGGCGGTCATGCGCCTGACCCTGCGTGTCGATCCCGGTGGGGAGCGGGCGGATACCGTCCCCGCAACCTGCTCTTTCCCCATCCGCTAAGGGGCGGCCAGACCGCCCCCTCTCCAACCTTCAGACCGTGCTGATCATGATCTCCACCACGTTGGGGCGGCCGGAAGCCATCGCGGCCTCGATGGCGGGGGCAATATCACCTACACGCGTGATGAGGCGCGATTCCAGCCCGTAAGAACGCGCCATCGCCTGATAATCCACCGGTGGATCGTTAATATCCATTGCCAGGAAATTGCCTTCACGCGCCGAGACGTAATGCGTCTGTCCCCGCATGAAACCTTTCAGCACGTTATATTCGCGGTTGTTCATGACCACGAAGGTTACCGGCAGCCGTTCATGTGCGGCGGTCCACAATGCCTGCGGTGAATAGAGTGCCGCGCCGTCCCCGACAAGACAGACGACCGGCTCACGTCCCAGCCCCAGCGATGCGCCAACTGCGGCAGGCATGCCCCAGCCCAGCGCGCCACCACGCAGGAAGGAATACTGCGCAACCCAGTCACTGTTCAGGAACATGCGCACATAGGATGACGTGGCAATGGCCTCGTCCACGATTGCAACATGGGGACCAATGGCCCGCACGGCTTCATGGGCTGCAACACACGGGGCGATGACCGGATCGGCCCGATGCCGGGCGACCAGTTGTTCAGCCTCGTTCCGTTTGCTGTTGCGGGCCGCGACGACAACCTCCCTTGCGGCACGGAACTGCGCCTGACGGGGCTGTGTTTCGCGTTCCAGCAGGGGAAGCAGGACATCAAGAGAGGCACGGATATTGCCCACAAGCGAAAGCGGGGTCTGGAACGTACGGCCAAGATCCCGCGCATCAGCCGAGACCTGATAGACCGCGCAGGACGGCGGCACGGGCGAGCCTTCGGAATACAGAATGGTAATCAGCGATTTGCCGCCCAGCGCAAAGATCGCATCATAATCCGCCAGACGGCGTGCGATATCGGTGGCGCGGGTGGGCATGTTTCCCGCCCATAGCGGACAGGACGTGGCAAACGGAATGCGCGACGGCCATGATGCGCCATAAACCGGCGCACCCAGCAGTTCCGCTACCGCCGCGACCTGCGTTGCGGCATTGGCCCCATGCACTTCATCCCCCGCGATGATGGCAAGTCGCCCCGGCGTGATACCCGCCAGCGCACGGGCCAGTTCAGGCAGGCCGCCTGCTATGGATTCCCGATTGATGACGGACGGTGCGCCGATGCCGATATCACTGGGTTCCTCCATCACATCCATGGGCAGGGAGAGGAAAACCGGGCCGGACGGGGCGGCCATTGAATCGTTGAAAGCCCGGCGCACCAGCACCGGTAACTGGTCCGCATGCAGGACTTCCTGCGCCCATTTGACCGCAGGCGTTGCGATGCTGACCAGATCACCAAACAGCAGCGGATCGGAAATCGTATGGCGCGAATCCTGCTGGCCCGCCGTCACGACCAGCGGCGTCTGCGACACACTGGCATTGAGCAGATTGCCCATGCCATGACCCAGCCCACCAGCCGTATGCAGGTTAAGGAAACCCGGCCGCCCCGCCGCCTGCGCATAGCCATCGGCCATCGCCACCACGCTCGCTTCCTGCAGGGCGAGGATATAGCTCAGGTCCGGGCGACGCTGGAGCGCGTCAATCAGCGGCAGTTCCGTCGTGCCGGGGTTGCCGAATATGTAGCGCACCCCCTCACTTTCCAGGATTTCCAGCAGAATATCGGCCCCGCGCCGTCCCCCTGTGCGCTGTGCTGCGACCTCAAGCGGTGTAATGGCCATTCTTTCCCTGCCTGCTGTGGACGATATCGGAGAGCATGGCACCACGTTTTCGTATCGGGGTCCACAGGGCACGATTCGGGCTGGCACCCTTTTTTCTTGATAATGATAATTATTATCAGTATAGGGAATTCACCCCGTGGGTCCCGGCAGATTCCCAACCGTCGATTTCCCGACTTTTCCCACGGCACCTTGCGGCATCACCCCCTCCAACGGGGTGGTGCCGTTTTTTTTCAGGCCCGCTTTGCCTGACCAATCATACGGGACAGATTTCGGGTGGGGATTCGGCGCATCAGCCCGGATGAAAGCCGACACGCAGGATCATGCCTGTCTGGCAACAGGGATTTCCCCAAAGCGCAAGCGGATAGTCGCCACATTCATAAGGTTGATGGCAGGACGGCGGATGATAGATACGCAGCGGATACATACTGCCGATTGACCCGTCCGCCGGATCATGAAGATGATATGACGACACGCTGCCATGAAAGGGCACTTCTTGCCTGCTGACCGTCTGTTTTCCCTGCCTGCCCCGCCATCTGCATCCGGCGGGGATGACGGATGCGGTTTGCCCCTGCCCCCCGCGATCGAGGCCCTGCGCCGCAACGGCATCATCGCCCCCCATCATATCGCGGCGGCCCGGTTCTGGGCTGCGGATTACCGCATCGGGGTCATGGGGCAGGAAGATCCGCAACTGGACCGCACGTCATGCGGCCTGTCCCATCGTCCCCTGAACGGACGGCGGGGGTCGATCAACCGCTACCGCTATATCCATGGCATTATCGGCTATCGTTACGAACGCATCCTGATCGCGGCGCTGATCCATGGGCGACCGGCACGGGAGGAAACCTCTCGGGTTGTACCCGCCACACCGCAGCATATGGATGGCGTGCTGGCGCTGCTGCTGGATATGCTGACACGGCATTATGACGCGATGCCCGGCCATCTGTGGGAAGGGTAGGCCCCCTCCCCTCAGACCTGCCGGGGGTTACGCAGCACGTAAATCAGCGATAGGCCTCGGCAAAGGCTGCGGCAGCACCAAGCAGGCCGGGCTGGGGATAGGTAATCAGCTTGACGGGCATATCCGCCATCATGCCTTCAAACCGGCCCTTGGCCACGAACCGTTCGGCAAAGCCGGAACGGGGCAGATGTTCGGCCAGACGCAGGCCAAGCCCCCCGGCGATGACAACGGCATTGGCCCCCTGCGCCAGCGCCAGATCGCCCGCAACCGTGCCAAGGCTGAGGCAGAACCGCTCCAGTGCAGCGGCGGCCACCGGTTCGCTGCCTTCCAGCGCCATGGTCCATAGAGCCTTGTCGTCACGCGCCTTGACCGAGAGTTCACCCATTTCGGCAATCGCCTCATACAGGTTCAGAAGACCCGGTCCCGATACCACGCGTTCGACCGACACGCGCCGGTAACGCCTGCGCAGCACGCCAAGGATACGGTCCTCGAACTGGTCGACGGGGGAAAAGTCGATATGGCCACCTTCCGTTTCGCACACCACATAGCCGTTCTTCCGCCTTACGATATAGGCGGAACCCAAGCCCGTGCCCGGCCCCACAATGGTCGTGACGCCATGGTCCGGCAGCGGGATGTCAGGACCGCAGATATGCTGAAGGCTGTCCGCGCCGACCTGCGCCACCGCATGCCCGACCGCACCGAAGTCATTGACCAGAACCAGTTGATCCACCCCGAGCTTGACCGGCAGCCATGCGGGCTGGATCACCCACGGGTTATTGGTCAGCTTCAGCATGTCCCCCTTGATGGGACAGGCCACGGCAATACCTGCCGCAGCAGGCAGGGGGCGGCCGATCTGGCGGCTGAACGCTTCCCATGCCAGTTGCAGGCTGGCGTGATCGGCGCATTTCAGCGTCGTGGCATCCCCCAGCGTGACGACCCGGCCCTGATCAACCTGGGCAATGGCGAAACGCGCATGGGTTCCGCCAATGTCGACTGCTACGATCTCTTTCATGTCCGGTCACGCTCCGTGGCCATTATCAACAAAAATCCCCTGCGGATCCGTCCCTTCCCCGGCATGGAATGCAACCGGACCGGGACAATTCAGGCACCGCGGGCGTATCCGTTACCACATCCATCACAAAAAAAAGACCGGTCCGGGCCGAATATCATCAGCCACATCGCACAAAAGCGCCTGCGGAAAGTTTGATGTCCCCCTGAAAGACGCCGCGTGAGCGCATCAGTTCATCTGATCGGCCTTGATGGCGGACAGTATCCGCCGCTTGAACGGCCATGGCACCAGCGTATCAATCAGGCGCAGCACGGAAAATATGAACGGAAAGACCAGATGCGGTCGGTTCCGGTCCACCGCATCCGCGATCCTGCGCGCTGCTGCTGACGCACTCTGCATGAACGGCTTGGCCCCGACGACACGGCGGCTCATGGGGGTGTCCACAAATCCGGGGGAAACCAGCGTTACCCCGATACCCAGCGGGGCAAGCGCCATCTGCTGGGCTTCGGCAAAGCGCTTGATCCCCGCCTTGGAACCGGAATAGGCGGCGGCGAAAGGCAGCGCGTGGAAGGCCGCGACCGAACCGATCAGCACGATATGTCCCCGTCCGCGTTTTACCATGCACTCTGCTGCGGCTGCGGCCATGGCTGATGGGGTGGCGTAATTGACCAGTCCCAGCCGCAGCACATCCTCCGCCCGTTCGACCACGTCATTCCCGCGCCGCATGTCACCAAGTCCGGCGGCGAGGATTGCGATATCCAGCGGATAGCTGCCATCATCCTCACGCAGGGCCGCAATGGCGGCGGCCCCATCCATAAGGTCAAGCACACGGGTATGCACCTTCACCCCACGGCTGCGCGCATGCCCGGCCACGTTTTCCAGCCGCACCGCGTCACGTCCCCACAGGACCAGCCCTCGCCCGCGCGTGGCATAGAGCGCCGCCAGTTCGGCCCCGATCCCGCTGGATGCCCCGGTAATCAGCACATATCCACCTTCATCCATGCGTGAAGCGACCTTTCCTGTCATGTCCATCTTCCTTTTCGGGGTCCTTCTGTGCCATCAGCACAGCAGCAGAACGGACAACCGAATCATTTCTTTCAACCCATACCTGCATAGCCTGCCCTGTTCCGCCCCGGAATGAAGGTCGATGCCGGTAACGTCAGGATGCAACGAACCGGTCATGAACGAAACCGATCGTCTTACTATCATTCCCGTTTCCGGCTTTCGTCAGATGACCACCTTCATCCAGTTGCCCCGCCGCCTGTATGCCGGCCTGCCCGGCTATGTGCCCCCGCTTGAACTGACGCAGCGCGACCTGCTGACCCCGCGCAAGAACTCTTTCTTCCGACAGGGCCGCGCGCAATATTTCCTGGCCATGCGCGGCGGAAAAGCCGTGGGGCGCATTTCCGCCCAGATCGACCCGGTGTCCATGGAACATTATGGCGAGCCGGTGGGTTTTTTCGGTGCGCTGGACGCCATTGACGACATGGCCGTCGTTTCCGCCCTGCTGGATGCGGCGGGCGCATGGCTGCGCCAGCATGGCATGAAGCTCATGCGCGGTCCCCAGACGCTGGACAGTAATGGGGAGTTCGGGATGATGCTGTCCGGCCATCATGCCCTGCCCATGGTGGCCATGCCGTGGCACCCGCACTGGCTGCCCGCCATGATGGAAGCCTGTGGCTGCACGAAGGCGCATGACCTGCTGGCCTATCAGATGAAGACCGGCCCGGATGCGGAAGAAGCCCATCTGGTCCCCTCCAGCCTGCGACTGGGCGAAGGGCGGCTGGGCAATGTGACCACGCGCGGCCTGCGCATGGACCGGATTGAGGAGGATGGCGAGATCCTGCGCCGCCTTTACAACGATGCCTGGCGCAACAACTGGGGTTCGATCCCGCTGGCGCGCGAGGACATCCAGTCCATGATCGTTGAACTCAAGCCCCTGCTCAAGCCTGAACATTTCGTGCTGATCGAACAGAATGGCGAGCCGGTCTGCGTCGCCCTCGTGGTGCCCAACGTGTTCGATATCTCATCGGACCTGAATGGCGATCCCTCTCCCTTAGGCTGGATCAAGCTGGGCAAGCGGCTGCTGCGGCATGAATTCCATTCCGCGCGCGTGATCTTGCTGGGTGTCAGTTCCCGGCTCGACGGCACGGCGCTGGGGGCGATCATGCCCGCGCTGGCCATTACCGAGCTTATGAAGCGTGGCCGCAGCCTGCCTTACCGCACCATCGAACTGGGCTGGGTTCTGGAAACGAACCAGCCCATGCGCCGCCTGATCGAGCGCATCACGCCGCAGCCGTGCAAGCGCTACCGGGTTTATGACAGGTCACTGGTGGACTGAGGGAACGACCCTTCAGATAGCGGAGGGCAGATGGCTCCAGCCCCGCCGGGCAAGGACCATCTCCGCCCCGGATTCATTGAGCACCCGTACGCCCCGCCCCGCCACAAACCGACCGATACGGGTCACGGGCACATCACGTCGCGCGGCATGATGCAGAAGCTGCGGTTCATGCTCCGGCGGCACGGCAAGCAGCAGTTCATAATCATCGCCCCCCGCCAGACAGTGTTCCAGCCATTGCGGACCCAGCGCACGTACGGTGGGGGAAAACGGCACCAGGGCGGACCCGATTTCGGCCCCCACGCCGCTTTCACGCGCCATGTGGCCCAGGTCCTGCACCAGCCCGTCCGATATATCCATGCCAGCGGTGGCTACGCCCGCCAGTTCCAGACCCAGCCGGGGGCGGGGCAACTGGTAACGGCTGGCCAGAAAACCATCAGGGTCCGCCACCCTGCCCTGACGCGCCAGCAGGCCCATCGCGCCATCACCGATCGTGCCGGTCACCCATATGCCATCCCCCACGCGCGCACCGCAGCGCCGTAGCGCCATGCCGGGTGCTACATGGCCCAGAACCGTCAGCGACAGCACAAGCGGCCCGGATGTGGATGTGGTGTCCCCGCCCAGCAGCGTAATGCCGAACTGCTTCTGGTCCTGCGCCAGACCGGCGGCAAAGGCGGCAAACCACACATCATCACGCGCCGGTGGCATGGAAACCGTCAACAGGTAGCCCAAGGGCACGGCATCCATGGCCGCAAGGTCGGACAGGTTGCAGCGCAACAGCTTGCGGCCCACCGTATCCGGCGGGTCATCGGGCAGGAAATGCACGCCTTCCACCATGGCGTCCGCCGCCACCACAATCTGTCGTCCGGCGGGTGGCGTGAACACGGCGGCATCGTCACGCAGGTCAAGCGCGCCGTCCCCGGCAAGGGGACGGAAATTACGGGCTATGAACCCGAATTCAGCGGGCAGACCATTATCCGGCAGACTGTCCTGCCCCATGATGGCCGTCTCCCCTACCTGTAATCAGGACGCGGCGCCGTCCGGCGTGGCAGCGTCTTCCACAACAGTCGTATCCGTTTCAGCCTGCGCCGGAGCAGCCGGTTCCTTCAGGCGACGGGACAGGGCATCCAGCACGCCGTTGAGCATGCGCGGTTCGTCACCGGCAAGGAAGCCATGAGCAATATCCATGTATTCATTGATGATGACCCGCGCCGGGATCGGGTCGCCGCCGGTCATCTCGCCCCCAGCCGCGTGCATGATGGCGCGCAGCACCGGGTCCAGACGGGCCAGCGGCCACGACGCGGGCAGGATCTCATGCAGCAGCGCATCGATACGATCCTGCCGGGCCATCGCCCCCCGCACGACAATCCCGAACAGACGGGCATCGGCATCGGGCACCTGCCCTTCGGCATAGGTGCACTGTTCGGACGCCGACGTGCCCAGGCGGTGACGGTTGAACTGGTTGATGACACTGTCGGGGCTTTCGTTGCCCTGTTCAATCTGGAACAGGGCCTGCACGGCCGCCACGCGCGATGCGGTGCGGGAACGGACCTTGTTGGGCTGCCGGTCACCGTCTGTCTGTGTCATGGCGCGTTACTCCTGCTGTGGCATTGCTGCGAAATCAGGGCTTCATCGCCTCTTTGCGCGGCGGGGTCCAGTTCAATCTTTACCTTTCGGTTCGGCCGCGGGAAAGTCTTCGCCCGCATCCCCCGAAACGGAAGCCGATATCGTGCCCAGAATATCAGCAAAATCCTTGGTTTCCCGGAAATCCCAATGCACGCTGGCGAAACGGATATAGGCAACGGAATCAATTTCACGCAGCGTATCCATGACCAGCCGCCCGATATCGCGCGAAGGGATGTCGGTCTCACCCATCGCTTCCAGGCGACGCACCAGACCATTGACGATGCGTTCGATCCGCTCGGCATCCACCGGGCGCTTGCGCAGCGCAATCCGCACCGAGCGCGCCAGTTTGTCACGTTCAAACGGTACGCGGCGGCTATCCGCCTTGATAACCACAAGATCACGCAACTGCACACGTTCGATCGTGGTGAAACGCTGTCCGCATGACCCGCAGATGCGGCGGCGGCGGATGGCGGCCCCGTCCTCATGCGGACGGCTGTCCTTTACCTGCGTGTCATCATGTCCACAAAAGGGGCAGCGCATGAAAAACCGTTCCTGATTCCGCGATTAAGACAAAAAATGCAGCCCGGATGGGCCTACGCGCCGACATCCGCCAGCACATCCAGCACCGCCGCGCCATAACGGCTCAGCTTGGACCCGCCAACACCCCGGATCATGCCCAGTTCATCCAGCGTCGTGGGACGTTCGCATGCAATATCATGCAGCACGGCATCATGGAAAATGACATAAGGCGGAATCTCCTGCTCCCGTGCCTCCCCCAACCGCCATGTGCGCAGGGCTTCGTACCGGGCGGCGGCTTCGGGCGTCAGGTCGGTCATCCGGGGGCGTGCTGAACTGCCCGAACTCCGTGCCGCCGCGCGCAGGTCCTCGGTCGCATCCTCACGCAGCATGATCTGTTCCTCACCCCGCAAGATGGGACGCGCGCGTCCTTCCTCAAGGGCAAGGGCGTTATATTCCCCGCTGACCTTTATCGCGCCGCGTGCGATCAGTTGCCGGATCACGCCGCGCCAGAAGGGCTCGGGCCGGTCGCTGCCGATCCCGAACACGCTCAGCTTCTCATGCCCGTGGCGGGCCGTCATATCCGATGCCTTGCCCCGCAGCACGCCCGCCACATGCACCGCGCCGAAACGCTGCCCGGTGCGGTAGATGGCCGACAGCACTTTCTGCGCGGCGACAGTGCCATCGAATGTCGCAACCGGATTGCGACAGTTATCGCAATGCCCGCAGGGTTTTTCGAGTTCTTCGCCAAAGCAGGACAGCAGGGCCTGCGTACGGCAGCCCGTGGTCTCGGTCAGGGCGATCATGGCTTCCAGCCGGGCGCTCATGATCCGCTTCTGCGCATCCGGGGCGTTGGACTGTTCCAGCCAGTAGCGTGCGCGGGCCATATCGTCGCCGCCATATAGCAGGACGGTCTCGGCCTGTTCCCCGTCACGACCGGCACGCCCGATCTGCTGGTAATACCCTTCGGGGGAAGATGGCATGTCCAGATGCACCACGGCGCGGACATCCGGTCGGTCGATACCCATGCCAAAGGCGATGGTCGCCACAATCACCACCGGTTCGCCTGAACGGAAGCGCATGAGTGCGGCACGCTTTTCCACCGGCGACAGACCGGCATGGAAGGGCAGCGCCGCATATCCCTTGCCTGCCAGCGAACGGGCCACACGTTCGGTCTTGCTGCGACTGCCGCAATACACGATGGAGGCCGCCCCCCGGTGACGATCCAGTATCGCGGTCAACTGCCGCAGTTCCGATGTCTTGGGCCTTACGGCGATATCAAGGTTGGGGCGATGGAAACTGGCCTTGAGCACCGTTGCATCGGGCATGGCCAGTGCGTCTAGGATATCGGTGCGCGTGCGAGCATCCGCCGTCGCGGTCAGGGCAATACGCGGTACATTGGGGAAATGCTGCGGCAGGGCCGCGAGTTCTCGGTATTCAGGGCGGAATTCATGCCCCCAGGCTGAAATACAGTGCGCTTCGTCAATCGCGATGACGGAAAGCGTCAGTTTTCCAAGCCGTTCCAGCATGCCCGGAAAAAGCAGCCGTTCGGGGGAGACATACAGGATATCAAGCCGCCCGGCCATAAGGTCCGAACGGACGCGCGCGGCATCATCGGCTTCAAGTTCGGAATGCAGGGCGCCGGCATTGACCCCAAGCTGCCGCAGGGCTGCGACCTGATCATCCATAAGGGCGATCAGCGGGGAAATGACCAGTCCCGTGCCCGGACGGGCAAGGGCGGGCACCTGATAGCACACGCTCTTGCCGCCGCCTGTCGGCATCAGCACAAGGCAGTCACGTCCTGCCATAACCTCATCCACGGCCTGCTGTTGCAGGCCGCGGAAATCAGGAAAACCGAATACCTCGGCCAGCACATCGCGCGGATTGCGCACCGTGCCGTCGTGCCCGGTCATTTCATCAAAGGCTGGGCCTGTACTCAGTGTCCACCCACCTCGATCTCGACACGGCGCGAAGCAAGGGCGCCATCTTCATTGTTGACCGGGCCACGCGGCTGCTGGCTGATGCGGCTGGCGTCCACGCCATCGACGGCAAGCTGACGGGCCACGATCTTGGCGCGGTCGATGGCCAGCAGTTCATCAGCCGACAGGTCGTGACTGGCGGCGGCATACCCTTCCACGCGCACATTGGAATGATGGGCGAGCGCACGCTGCGCGGCCTGCGTGATGACGGTCTGCGCGGGCGTGTCAAGCTGCGTGGAGTTCTGGGTAAAGAACACGATATACTTGCCGGGATGGCCACCAGCACATCCTGTCAGCAGACCAAGAGCAAGAAAAAGGGACAGGCGACGCATGATGGATTAACTCCCATTTCAGCTATTCAGGACGGACCGCTATCGGCCTACTGGTATGCCCGATCCGATTTTCCGATACTTCGTGCCCTGCGGGGCAGGACACGTCAATCCTTGCAGCAGCGATGACTGCCTTATTCCGACCTCAATTCCACCGTTTTACCGCCTGATATGCGCCACACGCTGTCCAGCTTTTCAACACCGGTCAGGCGATGGGCGATCAGGATGACGGTGCGACCTTCGGTCACGTCATTCAGGGTCTGCAGGAATTCCTGTTCGGTACGCGCATCCAGACCCGTTGCCGGTTCATCCAGTATCAGGATCGGCGCGCGCGACAGCAGCACCCGCGCCAGCGCAAGCCGCCTGCCCTGTCCACCCGACAGGCTGGCGCCGCCTTCACTCAGCCAGCTATCCAGCCCTTCGGGCAGGTCCCGCACCACATCGGCCACCTGCGCCTGTTCCAGCGCGGTCCACAGTTCGGCCTCATCCGCATCCGGGCGGCCCAGCAGCAGGTTTGCACGAATCGTATCGGCGAAAAGATGCGTCGCCTGTGAAAGCCATGCAATCCGCCCGCGCAGCGCATCATCACGGATGGTGGCGATATCCGTCCCCCCCAGCGTGATCTGACCGCCCTGCGGGGCCACCACCTTCAGCAGCAGCGCCGCAAGGGTGGACTTGCCAGCCCCGGATGGCCCCAGCACGGCAATACGCTGGCCGGCGGGAATACTCAGGTTAAGGTGGTCCATCACCGGGGCGCGTCCCTCCGCCCAGCGGAAAGAAACGTCATTGAAGCAGATGTCGGTGCCAGCGGGCGCAGGCTGCGTGCCTTCCGCCGGGGCGTGTTCGGGCAGGTCGGCCACCGCCACAACGCGCGCGGCGGCACGGGTAATGGTGCCGGCAAGGGCGCCCGCGCGGGTCAGGCCCCCGACGCTTTCAAAGGCTGCAACCGTCAGGAACAGCACGGCGGCGGCGGGCAGCGGCGCGATACGCGGGAGGCCCAGCCCCATGGCCGCGGCCAGAACCACAACCACGGCCGCCTGACCGCACAGGTAAGACGCGGCTCCCGCAAGGGCAAGCATACGGGCCTGCTTCATCTGCGCACGATACAGTGCGGCATCACGGTCATGGACATGGGCCAGCATGCGTCCTTCCGCCCCGAAGGTCGCGATTTCACGCAGGCCACCCACCATGTCCAGCACGCCGATACGCAACTGTGCCGCAGCATGGTTGACCATACCGCCATCACGCCGCCCCAGCATGGCCGCGATCAGTGGCATGACGAACGCACCACAGGCGAACAGCCCCGCCACCACAACCGCCAGCACGGTGCTGACCATATTGATGGCGATGAACAGGAAAGGCAGGACCAGCAGCGCACCGGCCAGCGGCACGATAATGCGCAGGTACAGACCGTCCAGCGCCTCGACATCCGAAACCAGACGCGACAGCAGATCCCCCGCGCGACGGAAGCCCAGCCCGGCCGCCGCCCCGCGTGCGAGGTTACGGAAAAACCATACCCGCACATCAGCCAGGGCGCGGAACATCGCATCATGTGTGACCAGACGTTCGGCATAACGCAGGATAACGCGCGCACTGCCCAGAATGCGCAGCGCCCCGGTCGTGATCACGATCATGCCCATGGTCATCGCGGCAACGCGCAGACCGGCCTCACGCATCAGCAGCAGGCCGATCAGCAGCGCCAGCAGGGACAGGATCGCACCCGCCGTAAGCAGCGGCGCGCGCTGGCGCCAGATATGCAGGATCTGGAACAGGGGGGCCAGCACACCTTCACGTCGTGCCTGCCGCGCGACGGCCCGGCTGTCGGAAGACTTCACGATGCGCTCTCCCCGCTGGTGACAATTCGGCCCCGGTCGAGGTCGATACGCTGGCCGCCAAAACCTTCCACCGCCGCTGAATGACTGGCGAGGATAACGGTGCGGTTGGCCGCAAGCCTGCGCAGGCTGTCGAACACGTCGGCCTCGGTCGCCGGGTCAAGATGGGATGTGGGTTCATCAAGCAGCACGAGCGGCGCATCCTTGAGAAAGGCGCGCGCGATCGCCACGCGCTGCGCCTGCCCGCCGGACAGACCGAAGCCACCTTCACCAATGAAGGTATCAAGTCCCTGCGGCAGGCTGGCGACGAAACTGTCCGCCGATGCCGCCTCAAGGGCCGCATGCAGTTGCGCATCCGTTGCGTCCGGACGGGCGAACAGGATGTTTTCGCGCAGCGTACCCGCGAACAGGACCGGCTTCTGCCCGATCCATGATGTCATGGCCACCAGCGCCTCGGGCATGATGGTGGTCATGTCGACGCCGTTGAGGGTGATGCGTCCGCCGCCCGGCTGGATGAAGCCCAGCAGCAGTTCGATGATCGTGGACTTGCCCGATCCCGATGCCCCGCACAGCACAAGTGTATTTCCGGCGGGAACGCTAAAGGAAATATCGTCTAGCGTCACGCCGCGCGCCGCATCCCATGTGAAATCAACATGCTCGAACGCCACGGCCACCCCATGACCCGTATCGCACACGGCCTGACCGGCGGCACGGACCGTGCTGGCATCGGGCAGCATCCGCATGGCCGCCGCCGCACCGGATGCGTGGGCACGGTCCTGATAGGCCAGTGCAAGGCTACGGAAGGGAGCAAAGAATTCCGGCACCAGCAGCACGACAAACAGACCGCGCAGCACATGCGCCGCCATGACGGTCGCGGCGGCACCCTGCTCATGCAGGGTCATAAGCTGCGATCCGTTACGCAGCGCCACCAGCACAAGGGCGACCACCATCGCACAGTCTATGGAGGCAGAGGACAGGAAGGCCACCCGCAGCACCTTCATGGTACGCACGCGCAGTTCTTCGGCTGCCGCGGCCAGGCGGCGGGTTTCCGCTTCGGTCTGACCGGACAGGACGATGGTGGCGATACCCCGCACGCGATCCAGAAAGCGGGCCTGCAAACGGGTCATGGCAAGGAACTGGTTACGCGACGCCACGGCGGCCCCGATACCGAACAGGGCCTGCCCGAAGGGCACGGCAATGCCACACAGCGCCATGATGAGCGCGGAACCCGGCTGCACGATGGCCGCAAGCCCGCCAATGACCAGCGGGGCCGCCATCCACAGGACGGAAGCAGGCAGCCAGCGGGAAAAAAATCCGTCCAGCGCCTCGATCCGGTCAACTGCCAGCGCGGTCAGTTCCCCCGTATGGTGCTGTCGTAACAGCCCCGGCCCGCCGCGCAGGATAGCGTCCAGCACGCCGCCACGCAGGCGCCTGCGTGCCTTCATGCCCGCGCGGGCGGCCATGACATCCGCCGCCATCTGCACGACCGCGCGCAATAGTGACAGGATGACAAGACTGGCCAGCGCCGATGTTGCGACCGGCATGCCGCCGGGCACCAGCACGCAGGCCAGCACATTCGCTACACACCAGACCTGCCCCACTGCAATCGCGGCTATGGCCAGACCCAGCACCATGACCGGCATGGCCTGTCCGCGCCCAAGACGCGACTGCGCCCTGGTCCATGCCTTCATCACTGTCTTGTCATCGTTCATGACCGCTCCCTATACCGAAGGACACGGCACAGGGACAGCCATCAAGCCGCCCCATAAGCTGCCCATACCATAACTCTGCCATGCATTTTTGCATGCGTTCAGGCCGTCATATCTTCCGGCTCGGGCAGCTTTAACGGAAAAACAAGGACGTAGCGCGTCCCGTTTTCCTCAAACAGTTCCAGTTCACCACCAAGCTGGCGTGCAAAACCCCGAATTAACTGCATGCCTATGCCGCTACGCGCCTCCTCCGCAGCCGTATGGTTGCGTGACGCAGCCATGCCCACGCCATTATCGGCGATCCATAAACACGCCCTGCTTCCATCCAGCGCCTTCAGCCCCACTTCCAATGTGCCATGCTGACGGTCGGGGAAGGCATATTTCAGGGTATTGCTCACCGCCTCGGTCACGATCAGGGCGAGGGGTACGGCCTGATCGGGCACCATCAGCAGGTCATCGACACGGATATCGAGCGTAATGCGGCTTTCATCGGATTCCCCGATGGCATGCATGATCTGGCCGCACAGTTCACGCACGAAGCTCTGCATGTTCAGGCTATACAGTTCACCATCGGCATACAGGTAACGGTGAAGGGTCGCGAGGGCACGCACGCGGTCGCGGGCCTGGGCAAATTCCTCCCGCGCGGCGGGCTGGCGTATCCGCCCCGCCTGCAGGTTAAGGAGCGAGGCGACAATCTGCAGGTTGTTCTTGACGCGGTGATGCATCTCCTTGAGCAGGAGTTCCTGCCGCGCCTGTGCGCGCTCCAGCCGTTTTTCATGCCGCGCCAGCTTACGCGTGGCCTTGCTGAAGGCGTGGGCAAGCTGCCTGACCTCCAGCGGCATGGCCCAGTTGGAACGGACATCATACATTCCCCCCAACTGCCACTGGTTGACCGAAGCGGTAAGCTGCCGCAACGGGGTTACAACCAGCACATCAGCGCTTTTGGATGCCCCCAGCAGCCCGACCAGCAGCAGGACACCGCTGCTGACCAGCGACACGGCGAACATGACAACCGCATGCCGCTCGACCGCGTTGCGCCGCGTCATCGCGATTACATACACCCCACCCTGCACACGCCCGATGGAAAACGAGCCATCAGGCAGGGTGATGTGGGCATTTTCCTGATTCTGGGCCAGCATGCGGCGCGCCCACTGCATGATCCGGCCTGACGGGCGGATGTCCCAATTACAGTCGGCACACAGGGGCACAGCCGCACGTGCCAGATTATCCAGAATCCAGATCTCGATGGGGCCGTTCTGCTGCAGGAGATCCCGCCGGGGATCACTCGCCTGCAATATGCCGCTACGCCACGACAGGGGCATCACCGCCGTCAGATAACCCGAACGCGCCGGACGACCCGTCTCGTCATCAATCATGGTGGCGACGGTAATACGAAAAAAACCGGGCACCCCCGTCACGGGGTCCCGGATCGCAACCATGGCGACATCACCCTGAAAGCGGGGCATGGCCGCCACACTCAGGGGTGCTGAATCGGATCGTCGCCCCACAGATGTAAGGATATTGCCCCTGTCATCAGCCAGCGAGATCTGGCTGTAGTGCCGACCGGTCAGGGACTGGACCAGTTCCAGCATGCGCTCCAGCCCGTTGTCATCAAGGCGCATGCGCGAGACCGCCTGCAGCAGCGACCCCAGATGTTCGGCTTCATGCCGCAATTCCAGATCAAGACGTATTATCGTCATGTCCGTGCGGTAACCGGGAGCTTCCAGCGTGGTGTAATAACTGTGCCATGCCTGCACCGCCCCAATCAGCGCGATCGGCATGGCGGCCAGCAGGATGATGGCCATCATCCGGCCACGCACCGCATCGAACACACGCCCGAGCCGGGTCGACAGGCTCCGGTGCCGGGACTGCCTGCCGCGCTGACCGGAAGATTGGGGAGCGGACATCTATTTTGTCCGCTTCCGGTCTTCCTCAATCAGACGCAGGAGTTCCTCGGGCACAGGCTCCCTGGTCACATCATCAAACAATTGATGCAGCCCCCGTTTCAACCATAGCTCAAACGCATCATCTGGTCTGTTTGTGGACTTCTTTCCTGGTTGCCTGGGAGGACACTTGTCCTTCAGCGCCATCGCATTTTCCCGAAGTAAATTCCCACTTCACATACCCCTGACCACGGCAGGGTCACCTTCTACCCTGTAAAAGTCCAGACCACTGACGCGGACACCACTGTCAGTGCCATATTTATACCATTATTCAAAGTGGGAATTCGACTGTCAGGCAGATACCGCAGGCCGTTCTTCCCGGCGCGAACGCAGCCGCCGCACCGCACCGCGCAGTTCCACGGTAGCGATATCGCGTTCTTCCCCATACAGCCATGTGGCAAGCTGGCGACGTGCCCGGAAAACCCGGCTCTTGGCCGTGCCGACGGCGCAGCCCGTGGCGGCGGCCAGTTCGTCGTAGCTCATGCCCTGCATGACCACCAGCACCAGCGCCTCGCGCTGATCGGCAGGCAGGCGGTTCATGGCTTCAGCCAGTTCCTTCACCACGAGGCGGTCTTCATGCGAACCGCTGGCCGCCACGGCGGAGGCAGGCACATCGTCGATATTGCTGGTCTCACGCTTCTTGCGCAGGTCCGAAATGAACCGGTTGCGCAGGATGCGGTGCATCCAGGCGGAAAAATTGGTGCCTGGCGTAAAGCTGTGCTGGGCGGCCAGCGCGTTGCAGACCGCGTCCTGCACCAGATCATCGGCGGCGGCACGGTTGCGCGTGAGCGACAGGGCCTGAACGCGTAGTCGGGGCAGGATCGCAAGCATTTCGTCATGAAAAGTGCTGGTCATTTTCTTCTCCCCAGTTTGGTCATCCATGCCAGTGCAATGAATGGGCGGGGGAAAAGGTTACATCGGCTCATATAACGAAAACGCGAGCAGTCGCTGCGGGTTTCCTTACGGCTCTATTTTCTGGCCCGTCGCCATATAGGCCAGTATCTGGCTGCGCGCGCGCGACACCCGCGCCTTGATCGTGCCGACGCGAACGCCGCAGACCTCCGCCGCCTCGACATATGTCATTTCCTGCACCCCCACCAGCACCAGCGCTTCACGCAGGCTGGGAGACAGTTGCCAGATCGCCCCATCCAGATCTCGCAGGTCATCCGATTCGCCTTCCCCCACCCCACTTTCGGGACGGTCGGGCCGCAGGGCGTAGTCGGACATGACATCGCGTTCACGCCGCCTGCGGCGCGACTGTTCATAAAACAGGTTGCGCGCGATGGTGTACAGCCACGCCTTCATGCTGGTGCCTGCGGCAAACTGGTCAAGGGAAGCCAGCGCACGCAGTACCGTTTCCTGCGCAAGGTCGTCCGCCAGCGCTGCCTGCCCGGTCAGAAAACGGGCAAACCCACGCAATTGTGGCAAAAGAGCCAGCATCTCCCCACGCAATTGCGTGACCGCCGACGGATCGGGTGTTATTCTCGATTCCAGTTTGTTTACTCTTCAAGTCTTGCAGCTCATTCTAACGCTGTCATGATCCGGAGTGTAACAATTTATCCGGGGAGATGAATGCCTCATGCCGCTATCACGGCGTCAAGACCTGCTTCGCGCCCTGCCCTATGCCCGGCGTTATGCCCGCGCGCTGTGTGGCAGCCAGTCGAATGGCGATCTTCTGGTCGCCGAAAGCCTGCGCGAACTCATGGCGGTGGATGATCCTTCCATGCCGCCAAGGCTGCGTCTTTACCAGTGGATCTCGCGCCACCACGCCCAGAACAGCGGGGAAACGGTTACACAGCAGGGCGGCATGCCCCCGGTCGCACGCAAGCTGCTGCTGCTGACATCGCTTGAGGAACTTCCCGTGGCCGACGCCGCCCGCGTGCTGTCACTTGCCCCCGATCAGGCGGCCACCATGCTGGAGGAAGCCCATACCCGCCTGCGGTCATGCGCGCAGACCAGCGTCCTTATCATCGAGGACGAACCCATCATCGCGATGGATATCGAAGAACTGGTCCGCCAGTGCGGCCACACCATTGCCGGTGTCGCCAGCAGCGAGGCCGAAGCCGTCAGGCTTGCGCGCGAAACGCATCCCGGCCTGATTCTGGCAGACATCAACCTGGGCGACGGGGGCGATGGCATGAGCGCCGTGGCCAGCATCCTGCAACAGCAGGACATTCCGGTCATTTTCGTTACCGCCTACCCCGAACGCCTGCTGACAGGCGATACGATCGAACCCGCCTTCGTCATCACCAAACCCTTTGAACCGCTTACGCTGGCGGTTTCTACCTATCAGGCCGTTTCGGGTGGCGTCTCCCTGAACTGACCCTACCGCATGCCAGCCGTCGGCGGTCGCGCCCTTCACACGCAGGCGTGTGTATGCTGCAAACGCCTGTCCCCTACATGACAGGGCACGAAAGAGGGCAGAATGAAACGGCTGGTCATTGTCTCCAATCGCGTTCCCGTTCCCAAGGAGGGCCTGCGCCCCGGCGGGCTTGCGGTTGTGCTGAAGGACCTGCTGGCGCGCAAGGGCGGCCTGTGGTTCGGCTGGAATGGCGCGTGTCACCCCGATGCGGCGCACCTGCCACCGGAAATCCAGAAGGCCGAGGGCGTCGAATACGCCACAATCGGCCTTACCCCCGCCGAATACCGCAATTATTACACCGGCTTTTCAAATTCCACGTTATGGCCGCTCATGCACTCGCTCCCCGAATGCATCCATTTCGAGCGGCGCGAACTGGCCAGTTACCGGTCGGTCAATGAACGGTTCTGTGAAAACCTGCTGCCGCTGCTGCGCGCGGAAGATGTGATCTGGATACACGATTACCATCTTCTGCCACTCGCGGCCCTGCTGCGCCGCCACGGTGTGCGCCAGCCCATCGGCTTTTTCCTCCATACCCCCTTTCCCGCGCCGGACATGCTGGCCACCGCCCCCGATGGCGGCACCTTCCTGCGTGACCTGCTCAAGGCGGACCTGCTTGGCTTCCAGACCGCGGACGACACGGCCAATTTCATATTCGCCGCAAGCCGCACCGCTGGCGCGGTAACGGTGGATGACACCACCCTGCTGTTCGAGGGGCACAAGGTGCGCGTGGGCACCTTCCCCGTTGAAATCGATCCGCAGACATTTGCCGCAACCGCAGCGGCGGCCATGGAGCATGAAGACCTGCACCGCCTTGCGGGCTCGCTGGCCGGGCGCAGGCTTGTCTTTGGCGTGGACCGGATGGACCCGACCAAGGGGCTGGATCACCGGCTGGCCGGGTATGAACGGCTGCTGCACACCTATCCCGCACGGCAGCGGCAGGTCACTTTCCTGCAGATCGCAGCCGAAAGCCGGACCGACGTGCCCAGCTATCAGGCCCTGCGCAGCAGGCTGGAACACCAGATTGGCCAGCTCAACGCCCATTGCGGGCAGGCGGACTGGACGCCACTGCGGTTTCTTACGCGCGGCAGCCCCCGCTCCACCGTGGCGGGTTACATGCGCCTGGCCGATATCGGCTATATTACGCCCCTGCGCGATGGCATGAATCTGGTCGCCAAGGAGTTCATCGCGGCACAGGACCCGGAAAATCCGGGCGTGCTGGTGCTTTCCCGTCTGGCCGGGGCGGCAAAACAGCTTGAGGCTGCCCTGCTGGTCAATCCGCTGGACCATGATGGCATGGCCGATGCGCTGGAACGCGCACTGGCCATGTCCCTTGCCGAACGACGCGAACGCTGGCAGGCCTGCTGGGACAGCATCGCCAGCCATACGGCGCTGGGCTGGGGACTGTCCTTTCTCGATCTCCTTCACAAGACCACGGAAGCCTGACCCACCCACACTGACCTTGCACACGGGGCGGTAGTGGAGACATAAGCGGGAATGGCCTCTCCTCCCCTTCTTCTCCTTCAGGATATTACCCTGACCCTCGGCGGTGCGCCGCTGCTCAATGGCGCGGGCTTTGGCGTGGGACCGGGCGAACGCATCTGCCTTGTCGGTCGCAATGGCTGCGGCAAGTCCACCCTGCTGCGCATCGCGGCGGGTGAGATACAGTCCGATGACGGCACCCGCTTCGTCCAGCCCGGCACCACCATGCGCTATCTGCCGCAGGAACCCGACCTGTCCGGCTTCGCCACCACGCTGGATTACGTGCGCGCGGGCATGGGGCCGGGGGACCCGGAATACCGGGCGGAACTGCTGCTGACCGAACTGGGCCTGAACGGCACGGAAGACCCGTCCACGCTGTCGGGCGGGGAAGCGCGGCGCTGCGCGCTGGCGCGCGCACTCGCACCCGAGCCTGACCTGCTGCTGTTGGACGAACCCACCAACCATCTGGACATGCCCACCATTGAATGGCTGGAACGCGAACTGCTTTCGCTGTCCTCCGCCATGGTGATCATCAGCCATGACCGGCGACTGCTCCAGACGCTTTCGCGCTCCGTCGTCTGGCTTGATCGTGGTGTCACCCGCAGGCTGGATCAGGGCTTCGCGCGTTTCGAGACATGGCGCGAGGAAGTGCTGGAACAGGAAGAGCGCGACAGCCACAAGCTCGACCGCCAGATCGCGCGTGAAGAAGACTGGATGCGCTACGGCGTGACCGCGCGCCGCAAGCGCAACGTCCGCCGCGTGGCCGAACTGGCCACCCTGCGCCAGAACCGACGCACAGCCATCCGTCCGCAGGGCGGCCTGAAGATGGAAGCGCGGGAAAGCGACCTGTCGGGCAAGCTTGTCGCCGTGGCGGAAGATGTCTGCCGGGCCTATGACCCGGCGCATCCGGTGGTGCGCGATCTGGACCTGCGCGTCCTGCGCGGGGACCGGCTGGGCATCGTTGGCGCCAATGGCGCGGGCAAGAGTACCCTGCTGCGCCTGCTGACGGGGCAGGACCAGCCTGATTCGGGCACGATCAATATCGGCAGCGCCCTGTCCGTGGTTACACTGGACCAGCAGCGCCGCACGCTCGACCCCAACGCCACCCTGTCCGATACGCTGACGGGCGGTGGCGGCGACATGGTGCAGGTCGGCACCGAAAAACGCCATGTCATCGGTTACATGAAGGACTTCCTGTTCCGTCCCGAACAGGCGCGCACGCCTGTAGGCGTGCTGTCTGGCGGGGAACGCGGGCGGCTCATGCTGGCCTGCGCGCTGGCCCAGCCATCCAACCTGCTGGTACTGGATGAGCCGACCAACGATCTTGATCTGGAAACGCTCGACCTGCTGCAGGACATGCTGGCCAGCTATTCCGGCACGGTGCTGCTGGTCAGCCATGACCGTGATTTTCTGGACCGGGTGGCCTCTTCCATCCTGATGGCGGAAGGTGGCGGCAGATGGCTGGAATATGCTGGCGGCTACAGCGACATGCTGGCGCAGCGCCGCGATACCACGCTGGCCGCGCGACCGAGGCAGGACCGTGTGGACGCGCCCTCCGCCACTCCCGCTGCCACGACCGATGTCACGCCGTCCCCTTCACCACGCCAGCCCGCGCGTAAACTGTCCTACAAGGACAAGCTGGCGCTGGAACGGCTGCCGGGCCAGATGGAATCGCTGGAGGCGGAAATCGAACGGCTGCGCGCCATTCTGGCCGATCCGGGCCTGTATGCGCGCGACGCCGCCGCCTTTGCCGCCGCGACAGGCGCGCTGGAAAAAGCGCAGGCGGACCTGACGGCGGCGGAAGAGCGCTGGCTGGAACTGGAAATGCTGCGCGAGACGCTTCAGTCGTCCTGACCGGGGGGAATGATCAGGCCCGATGCCTCCATCCGCGCGCGGGTGGCGGCGATCCCCTGCGTTACGGCCAGCGCCGCCGCAAGCGCGCGGCGGCCTGCCGTGGCGTCGACCAGAACGGGCGCGCCATCAAGGCACGATGCGGCGAAGGCCGCATGTTCGGCAGCAAGGGTGTCATGATCGCGCCATGTGACGGATTCGCGCCGGAACCCGCCAGTGCCCGGCAGCGGCAGGCCACGTTCGCGCCCGATCATGGTCAGTTCGCGTTTGACGAAATCCGCTGACAGATAGCCTTCCTGCGAAAAGACGCGCATCCGCCGCTCGGTCTTGAGGGAAATGCGGCTGGCGGCAATGGTGGCGACACATCCGTTTTCAAAACGCACGCGGGCATTGGCGATATCCTCGAACGGGGAACTGACAGCCGCCCCCAGCGCATCGACGCTTTCAATCGGGCTGTCCACAATCGCCAGGACCAGATCAAGATCATGGATCATGAGGTCAAGAATGACCGAAACATCCGTACCACGCGGCTTGTAGGGTGCGATGCGCGTGGCCTCGATATAAAGCGGGCGGGAAATGCGTTCCGTAATGGCGCGGTGTTCGGCGGAATAACGCAGCAGATGCCCGACCTGCAGCACGACTGCGTGCCGACGGGCCAGTTGCGCCAGTTCGTCCGCCTGTTCCAGTGTCGCCGCCATGGGTTTTTCAACCAGCACATGCCGTCCCGCCGCCAGCGCCTGCCGTGCAAGGTCAAAGTGATGGTCCGCCGGGGCCGCCACGATAATCGCATCCGAACAGGCCAGCAGGTCGGGATAGGACAGGACGGGCGCGCCCCCGGCCTCCGCCGCCACCTGTGCCGCGCGCCGGTGATCGGGATCATGGATGCCCGACAGGATTTCACGCGGGGAGGAAGCAACCTTCAGCGCGTGGAAGCGGCCAAAATGCCCGGCCCCCACAATTCCGATGCGTAACTGGCGCGCTGTTCCCATTACCGTGCTTCCTGCCTGTCATGTTCCTGACTGACCGATAGCAGCCGCCATGTCCCCCGCCCACCCCCGGCAGGGGCAGACGTGCCGGGGGCGGCCATGCGAATGCGGCAAAACGGCAACGGCCATGCGCCACACCAAGCATCAGCGGTTGCATCATCGGCCATGGACCGGCATGTTCCCGCACTGAAATTCGCATATGAGACACTGACCATGCCGGACAAGGAAACCGGCTCTGCCGGGCGTAGGGAGCTCTCCATCAAGTCATGATGTATTACAGTCGGCTCAGAATGGCTTCGGTCATTGGCATATGTCTGATCGGGCTGGCGCTGTGCCTGCCCAATGTCATCCGCCAGCCCGTCCCGTCCCTCCCTTGGCGCCAGATCCATCTGGGCCTTGACCTGCGGGGCGGTTCATACCTGCTGCTGCAGGTGGACATGAACAGCGTCGCCGCCGACAGGCTGCGCGGGCTGCAGGATGAAACACGCCAGACCCTGCTCAAGGCCGGTCTGGGGTATCGCAACCTCACCACCACCGCGCGCGGCGTCACCTTCACCCCCCGCGCACCGGAGGAGGCACCGCAGGACCTCAAGGCCCTGCGCGCGATGCCCATGAACGTACCGGGGGAGTTCAGCGTCGATCAGGGTGAAGGTGGCCAGATCACCATCGCCCTGTCACCAGATGCCGCCCGCCAGCGCGCATATGACGCCGTTACCCAGTCCATCGAGATCGTGCGCCGCCGTATTGACGCGACGGGTGCCATCGACCCGGAAATCACCCGTCAGGGCGAAGACCGGATCATCGTGGAACTGCCCGGCATCAGCGATCCCGAGCGGGTCAAGAAGCTGCTGGGCACCACAGCCAAGATGACATTCCATCTGGTGTCCGATTCCGCCATCGGTTCCGCCGTTCCCCCGCCGGGCGTGGAAATGGTGCCGATGAGCGACGGACAGGGCACGCTGCCGGTCTTCACCCATGTTGATGTGGACGGCGCGGACCTGACCAACGCCAGTGCTGCGATCGACCAGCAGAGTGGCGAATGGGCGGTGAACTTCACCTTCGATTCGACGGGTGCGCAGGAATTCGGCGCGGTCACGCGCGCCAATGTGGGCAAACGCTTCGCCATCGTGCTGGATAACAAAGTGATCGAGGCCCCGGTCATCCGCACCGCCATTACCGGCGGCAATGGCCAGATCACCGGCAGCTTCACCGCCCAGCAGGCCACCGACATCGCCCTGCTGCTGCGCGCGGGCGCACTGCCCGCCCCCCTGAACGTAATCGAGCAGCGTTCCATCGGACCGTCGCTCGGTGCTGATTCGATCCGCGCGGGCGGCTACAGCCTTGCTGCGGGCTTCGTGCTGGTGATCGCGTTCATGGCGCTGTTCTATGGGCGCTTCGGCTGGTACGCCAACATCGCCCTGCTGGCCAATCTGGTGCTGATGACGGCCATCCTGTCCCTGTTCGAGGCCACGCTGACCCTGCCGGGCATGGCGGGCATGCTGCTGACCCTGGGCATGGCGGTGGACGCCAACATCCTGATCAATGAACGCATCCGCGAGGAAGTCGCCCGCGGGCGCAGCGCATTGCAGGCCATGCAGGCCGGTTTCGAGCGCGCGACCTCCACCATCGTGGACAGTAACGCCACCGCGCTGCTGGCGCATGTGATGCTGTTCGTTTTCGGAACAGGCCCGGTGCGCGGTTTCGCGCTGACGATCACCATCGGTATCGTGACCACCCTGTTCACCACCCTTCTTCTATCCCGGATGCTGATGGTGCGCTGGTATGCCCGCACACGCCCCAGCACCCTGCCGGTCTGAGGCGCGCTGAATGATGTTTGATCGTCCCCTTCTGCGGTTTGTGCCCAACGGCACCAGAATCAACTTCATGCGCGGCCGCTTCATCGGCCTTGCAACATCGGCGGTGCTGTCCATCGCCTCGCTGATCCTGTTCTTCCATCCCGGCCTTACACTGGGGCTGGATTTCCGGGGCGGCATCGTGGTGGAAGCCCGCACGCAGGGACCGGCGGATTTCAACGCCATCCGCGCAGCCCTTGCGGCCCAGCATGTGGCGGCGGCAGGCGTGCAGTCCTTTGGCGGCCCGGATGACGTGCTGATCCGCCTCGACACCCCGCCCGCAAGCGAACCCGACCATGAAGCCCGCACGCAGGCACTGGTCGATTCGGTCCGACACGCCATCACCACCCTGCCCGGCGCGCAGGTGCTGCGGGCGGATGCGGTGGGGGCTTCGGTTTCGGCTGAACTGTTCCGCAACGGCATGCTGGCCCTGGGGCTCAGCCTGCTCATGATCCTGGCCTATATCTGGTTCCGCTTTGAATGGGAGTTCGCGGTCAGCGCGGTGGTGACGCTGGTGCTGGACCTGACCAAGGCCATCGGCTTCCTTGTCCTGACGCATTTCGAATTCGATCTGGTGATGGTCGCGGCAATCCTGACCATTCTGGGCTATTCCACCAACGACAAGGTGGTGGTCTATGACCGCGTGCGTGAAAACCTGCGCAAATACCGGACCATGCCGCTGGCGGAACTGATCGACCTGTCGATCAACGAAACCCTCAGTCGCACGCTGGGCACGTCATCGACCGTGTTCCTTGCCGCCCTGCCGCTGGCACTGTTTGGCGGGGCCAGCCTGTCGGGCTTCGCATGGGTCATGCTGTTCGGGATTGTGGTGGGGACATCCTCCTCCATCTTCATCGCAGCACCGATCCTGCTGCTGCTGGGGGAAAAGCGCCTGCGCCGGGATGCCCGTCCGCCTGCACGCACGTCCTGACGGACCCTTTTGCCCGCACCGAACAGGGTGCGGGTCCATGTCTTCTATCGGGGCCTTCTATCGGGGGCGGGATCTGTCGCTTGCGGCGGGACCTGCCCCTTTGTCATTGGGACCGGGGGCGCCATTGTATCGGGGATGCAGCGTGACAGCACCGCGCCGTTCAGCGTGCTCGGGTCCGGCTGATTGCTGCACGCCACCATCAGGGCCACCGCCATCTCCACATTATGCCGCGCCCGGCGCGACGGCTTGAGCAGCGCCGTCATGAGCATCCGCTTGCCGTATTTGAGCGAGACCGCCATGTCATACACCTGCTGTCCCGACAGGCCGCCATCCTGCAGGCGGCTGACCAGACCGCCTTCCGCCATGAAATAGGACGAAATCAGCAGGTAGTCCTGCGCCGGCGGGGGCAGGCTGGACAGTTCCTGCCGTGGCGCGGCCTGACAGCCGACCAGAAGGCCAGCCGCCGCGCACGCCAGCAGACCGCGGCGAACATATCGAACAAAATCAGTCATAAGGCTGTCACCCTAACACACCGGGGGATATTGGGCAGTCACGTCATCCGGACAAGGGCAGGTCGGTAAGGCAAAAAAAAGACGGGGCCCGATCCCGGGCACCCGCCTTGCAGTCCGATGATAAGGATCAGACCGTGGTGGAACCTGTCGGCTTCTGCGCGGCGTCCGCCTTCAGCACTTCAAGAATCTCCTGAAGCAGCACTTCGTTGCGCGGGGGCGCAGCGGGGGCGGCGGGCTTCTCGGCCTCTTTCTTCACCGTCAGGCGGTTGATGGCCTTCACGACCCAGAAAATGACGAAGCCGATGATGACAAACTGGATCACCGCGTTAAGGAACAGCCCGATATTGATCGTAACCGCGCCAGCCTTCTGTGCATCCGCCAGGGTTGCGAGATGCGGACCGCGCAGGGTGATGAACAGGTTCGTAAAATCGATACCGCCGATCAGCAGTCCCAGAACCGGGGTGAACACATCCTTGACCAGGCTGTTCACGATGGCGGTAAACGCGGCACCCACAATCACACCAACGGCAAGGTCAACCACATTGCCGCGCATGAGAAACGAACGGAATTCGCCCAGCCAGCCCGGCATATGAATGTCCTTGACGTGCAGTTCAGGTACGTGATCCGGCAGCTTTGCCATTGTTACCAATCCTTTGTTTTAAAGAAGACCTCTCAGGTCTAGCAATGTCATGACATCATGACGACTGAATATCGCCAGTCTTCCTTTCCATTTCCTCAACCTGATGCAACGCGGTAACACTGGACCCGATAAGCCGGGAATCGAGCTTTTTCGCCATCGGGTGTTGATCTTGCCATCCCTTGTCGTCTATACGCCTGCCCACATAACGCCCCCGGTCGGCATCGGTGGGCCCAGCGTGAAAGTTAGTTGAAATGAAATCCGGCATCCACCCCGACTACCACGAAATCAACATCATCATGACCGATGGCACCGAGTACACCACCCGTTCCTGCTACGGGAAGCCCGGTGATACGCTGCGTCTGGACATCGACCCGAAGTCCCATCCGGCCTGGACCGGCGTGCAGCGCATGATGGACACCGGGGGCCAGGTTGCGAAGTTCAACAAGAAGTTCGGTGCACTGGGCCAGCGCAAGAAGGGCTGATCGCCCGCGCCTCCACCAGACACAGTCTGCTGTTGCCGGAAATGCCCGGTCCCTTGAACGGGGGGCCGGGCATTCCCATGTCTGGACTACGCGGATGCCCATGCGGGTCCGCGTATCATTCCGACATCATGGTCCGCTCGACCGAGGGACCACAACGCAGCAGACCTTGCATCATGGAGGTTTCAGTCATGGCTTACGACTTCGCGCCGCTGTTCCGCAGCGCCATCGGATTTGACCGTCTGGCCCAGCTTGTCGATACGGCGGCACAGAACCCGGTCAGTTCATCCTACCCGCCCTATAACATCGAAAAACTGTCCGACGCGCAGTACACGCTGACGATGGCCGTGGCCGGTTTTGGCCCCGATGACATCGAACTGACCGTGCAGGACAATACCCTTATCGTAGCAGGACGCGTAGGCGAACCGGCGCAGGAACGCGAAATGCTGTATCGCGGCATCGCCACGCGCGCATTTGAACGTCGCTTCGTGCTGGCGGATCATGTCGTGGTGGAAAAGGCGGACCTGACGAACGGGCTGCTGCGCATCGCCGTGCGCCAGATCGTGCCGGAAGCCCTCAAGCCACGCCGCATCCCCATTTCATCGGGCAGGAGCGTGACGGGACAGGACGCAACAGCCGAAGCCCGGACCGAAGCGGTCGAGACGCAGCCCGAAGGGATCGCACCCCATGTGGCGGCAGCGGCCTGCGCTTCACCGCCGGTGGCTGGCTGCGCACTGTAATCCATCGCCATCTGCAACAGCGGGGGCGGGCCAGTGGTCCGCCCCCGTTTTTATCGGGATGAAACATTCCCCGCGAACCGATTGAAGTCTTGACCTTTACCGCCCGCAACCTTCATATCACTTCCACGAGTGTTTTCTGTTTCTGGCGCGCCAGCAGGTACGCACGGTCCCCGCTTCGGGATGGGACCGGTTCAAACACCCTTTCAGGTGCCTGCGTGTGGCGCCACACGCTGTAGGACCTGACTGATAATGACTGCCCTGCCCCTGATGCCCAAGGCAACCGCCGTGTGGCTTATTGAAAAGACGGCGCTGACGTTTACCCAGATTGCCGAATTCTGCGGAATGCACCCCCTGGAAGTACAGGCGATCGCCGATGGGGAAGTGGCGCAGGGAATCGTGGGTTATGACCCGATTGCCAACCACCAGCTTACGCAGGCGGAAATCGACCGTTGCGAGAAAGATCCTGAGTCCCGTCTCAAGATCCTGCCGCCCGCCAACCCGATCAACCGTCGCTCCAAGGGCGCGCGTTATACGCCGGTCGCCAAGCGCAATGACCGCCCTGACGCGATCGCGTTCATCCTGCGCAACTTCCCGCAGCTGTCTGAACAGCAGACGAGCAAGCTGCTCGGCACGACCAAGGACACCATTGAAAAGGTGCGCACCAAGCAGCACTGGAACAGCCCCAACATCAAGCCACGCGACCCGGTAACGCTGGGCCTGTGCAGCCAGACGGACCTGAACGCCATGGTGGCGGCCGCCAATGAACGCCTTGCGCGTGAAGGTCAGGCCGTCCCGCCGCCGCTGGAACTTGATGACGACGGCGAGAACGGCATCTGACCTGACAGGTCATGGCCGCCCGGCACCACCGGGCGGCCTGTTTCCTGTCAGCCCAGTCTGACGAGGCGTTCGATTTCTTCCTTGAGACGCAGCTTTTCAAGCTTGAGCCGCCGGATGGCGACTTCATCGGGTGAAGGTCTGCGATCTTCATCAAAAATGCGGGCATCAAGCCGCGCATGGCGTGATTTGAGGCTGTTGATACGCGCTTCGTACGACATGGAACCCTCCAGCGTCTTTGCTACGACCCGATCAGGCTAGACCAGACCGCCCGGCAAATTCCATGCTAAAATTGCAGGCCAAGTGGCCGCACGTCTGGCATTTCGCCTTTTGGCGCGGATATGCTTAGGATAGTGACCATGTCCACCTAACAGACGAGCCGCCATGCTGACAGACCGGGATACCCTCCTTCGCAAGCTGCACGAACTGCGCAGTGAACATCGCGACCTTGATACGGTCATCAATCGCATGGCGTTGGCGCTGACGGACCAACTGCAACTGCAACGGCTGAAAAAGCGCAAGCTTCTGCTGAAGGATGAGATCACATGGCTGGAAAGCCGTCTGATCCCCGACAGCATCGCCTGAATACCTGACGAGAGTTACCAAACGTGAGCCAGCCCCCCCTTCCGTCCCCCGGTACACAGGCCCCGCGCGTCGGGCTGATCATGGGCAGCCAGTCCGACTGGGAAACCATGCACCACGCCGCCAGCGTGCTGGAAAAGCTGGGCATTGCGCATGAAGTGCGCATCGTATCCGCCCATCGTACCCCCGACCGGCTGGCGGATTATGCCAAAACGGCGCAGGGGCGTGGCCTGTCGGTCATTATCGCGGGCGCGGGCGGGGCTGCTCACCTGCCGGGCATGTGCGCGGCATGGACCGCGCTGCCGGTTCTGGGCGTGCCGGTCGAATCCCACGCGCTCAAGGGCATGGACAGCCTGCTGTCGATCGTGCAGATGCCCGGTGGCATCCCCGTGGGCACGCTGGCGATCGGCAAGGCGGGAGCGACCAATGCCGCCCTGCTGGCCGCCTCCATCCTTGCCCTGTCCGACCCGGCGCTGGGCACGCGGCTGGCTGCATGGCGGGCGGCACAGACTGCGGCGGTGGCGGAAGAACCCGTTCGATGAGCGCGCTTCCTCCCGGTTCCATCCTTGGCATTGTCGGTGGCGGCCAGCTTGGCCGCATGTCGGCCATCGCGGCGGCACGCCTTGGCTACCGCGCCCATATCCTGACACAGGAAGCCGATGGTCCGGCGGCACAGGTCGCCCATGCGGTGACACTGGGCCGGTATGACGATCATGACGCCCTGCGCCGCTTCGCCGATGCAGTGGATGTCATCACCTTCGAATTTGAAAATATCAGCGCTGACGGGCTGGACCTGCTGTCCAGCATCCGCCCGGTCCATCCCGCCGGCCGTATCCTGCGTATCAGTCAGGACCGCATCGCTGAAAAAACCTTCATGGCGGAAAACGACATTCCGGTGGCCCCATGGCGGGCGGTGCATGACCGTGCAGATCTGGGCACGGCGGCGGAAGAACTGGGCTATCCCTTCATCCTCAAGACCACGCGCCTTGGTTATGATGGGAAGGGACAGGCCCGCATTCACGACGCATCGGAACTGGACGCCGCATTCGACAGTCTGCGCCCCCATCCGCTGGTTGCGGAAGGAATGGTGCATTTCGCCTGTGAAGTCAGCGTTATGGTCGCACGGAACGAACGGGGCGAGATCACGACGTTCGACGTGACGGAAAACCGCCATCGCAACGGCATTCTGGACCTGAGCCTTGCCCCGGCCCGCATTTCCCCTGCCCTTGCGGCGCAAGCGGTTGACCTCGCACGGCGCATTGCAGGTGCGCTGGGCCTGATCGGATTGCTGGGCGTGGAGATGTTCGTCGACCGCGATGGCAGCCTGCGCGTGAACGAAATCGCGCCCCGCCCGCATAATTCCGGCCACTGGACCATGAATGCCTGCCCCGTGGACCAGTTCGAGATGCATGTCCGCGCCGTAACCAACCAGCCCCTGCCCCCCGCGATCCGCCATAGTGACGCGGTGATGAAAAACCTGATCGGGCCGGATGACATGGCGCTGTGGCCGCAGATCATGGCGGCTCCGCGCCTGCTGGCCCATCATTACGGCAAGGCCGAAGCACGTCCGGGCCGCAAGATGGGACATGTGAACGTGCTGTTTCCCCATGGCAGCCTGCCGGGCGAATTCGGTGTTGAAGCAGCCTTGGGCCCACTGGCCACCGCAGCGGACAACGCCGCCTAGGTAATCAGCCCCATGGCCCGGAAGCTGTGGACGCGGCCATTTCCGACAATGATGTGATCGTGCACCGTAACCCGCATGAGCCGGCCAAGCTGCACGATCCGCATTGTCATCTCGATATCCGCCCCTGATGGCTCCGGCCTGCCCGCCGGGTGATTATGCGCCAGCACCAGTTTCGCGGCCCCCAGTTTCAGGGCGCGGCGCATGATTTCACGCGGGTAGACGGGGGAATGGTTGACCGTGCCGGTGCCCATCAGGTCATCTGCCAGCAGGCGGAAATGCTCATCCAGAAACATTACGCGGAACTGTTCGACCACTTCATGGCCCATGCAGGCCTGAAGATAGGCCACCAGCCCGTCCTGCCCCGACAGCATATCCACCCGCCGCACCCGGCTGCGATACAGCCGCAGCGCCAGTTCACGCACCACGGCCAGAAAAGGCGGTAACGCGGTTTCACGCCCCGCCATTTCATCCAGCGCCCCCACATGCGCCGACAGCGCCATGCCCGCCGACCCGAAACGCGCCAGCAGGCTGGCCGCAAGGCGGTCGGGCGCGGGATGGCCTGTATCGAGCGTGCGGATCAGGTCACGCAGGAAGGCAAGGTCTGCCGCATGGCTGATTGCGCCATCCACCTGCGGCTGTCGGGCCTGCGCCGTGGCGTTATCGGGCAAAATGGTGGCTTCTCAACAATTTCAGGACAAATCCCGCATGGATGGTGCATGATGCCCGCAGGACAAGGAGCTTTTGAACCTGCATGATTTTTCAGAAATCCCATACCGTACTCTTTGATCTGGATGGAACCATCGTGCGCTCACGCGATGGCATAGTGGACTCCATCCACGCCCTGCTGCGCGACTTGGGGCATGAACCCGACATGTCCATGGACCTGACATGGGTGGTCGGGCCGCCGCTGGAAGAACTGATCGGTCATGTTCTGGCCCATTATGGCGATGACCGGGTGCAGGAGGCCATGGCCCTGTATCGCAAGCATTACGAATCGGAAGGCATGCACAAAAGCCCCGTATTCGACCATATGCGCAACGTGATCGAGACCCTGTCCGCCGAAGGCGTGCGGCTGTTCATCGCCACGTCCAAGCCGCGCCACCTTGCGCGCAAGATCCTGCACCTGCGCAATCTCGTGCAGTATTTCGATGGCCTGTCCGGCGCACGGGCGGATGACAGCGGGGCGGAAAAGCCGGAACTGATCGCCTCCCTCCTGCGCGAACATGATGTCAGGCGCGAGGATGCACTTATGATCGGCGACCGGCGGTTCGACATAAGCGGCGCCCATGCCAACCATGTCCGTGCACTGGGGGTATTATGGGGTTATGGCTCGCGTGAGGAACTGACCGAAGCCGGTGCGGACGCACTGGTCAGCCAGCCCTCCGAACTGCTGGACGCCATCCGCCAGCAGTTTGCCGCAGCCGAAGCCCATCCGCACCGTTAGGCCGTGATGGAGGGATGCATGCTGACTGTCTTCCCTCCGCCCCGGACCAGACAGTCCTGAAACGTGATCCCCAGCAGGCGGGCGTTAGTGTGCAGCATGCGCAGGAAGCGCAGGTCGCCCGCACATCCCTCTGCCGGGGGTGGCTGCGGGCCAAGATCGCGCACAGCGACAAGGGATACCGCGTGCAGTTCCAGCGCGCGGGCCAGCACGGCACGACACATATCCGCAGCCCCTCCGTCCATGACCAGTTCATCGGCCAGCATGTGTCGCGCGGAATCGAGATGGAACATCCGCACCCCATTGCGATTACCATCCGGATCGGGCAGCCGGTCGCAATAGTCCAGCACCGCCACCATATCGGTAAAAATCACCTGCCCGCGCGGGTCGCCATGGGCCAGCCGGGACGCAACCTGCGCCGGACAGGCCAGAACCGCGATCCCGCGCGGTCCCAGCCCCGCCGCGCGCAGGGCATCGGGGGCTGCATCCAGCACGGCTTCCAGACTACCGAAATGCGCCAGCAGCGCCTTGGCCTGCGGCTTGGTATCGCGCCGGGGCACGGCGGCGAACAGCAGCACCTCCAGCAATTCGTAATCAGCCAGTGACGCCGCCCCCGCCGTGCGTATCCGCGCGCGCATGCGGGCACGATGTCCCCCCGGCCCCGTTCCACCCGCATGTTTCGTGGCAGGTGCCTGCTTCACCGCTTTTTTCCCGTCATGTCCCGTCCTGTTGCGGCGTAATTGATAGCATTGGTTCCCCCACGCGGGGATTGCTATAGAAGATAGCGTGATGGACAGCCTTATCCCAACCGGCCGCGAGCCGGACTACCTCAGCCGTCTCAATCCCGAACAGCGGGACGCGATCGAGACTACGGATGGCCCGCTACTGGTCCTTGCCGGCGCAGGCACGGGCAAGACGCGGGTGCTGACCACGCGGTTCGCGCATATCCTGCTGTCGGGCCGCGCGCGACCGAACCAGATCCTTGCCGTGACCTTCACCAATAAGGCCGCGCGCGAGATGCGCGAACGTGTCAGCGCCCTGATGGGCGAACCGGCGGAAGGGCTGTGGCTGGGCACGTTCCATGCGCTGTGCGCGCGCATGCTGCGCCGCCACGCGGAATATGTTGGCCTGACCAGCAGTTTCACCATTCTGGATACGGACGACCAGCTACGGCTGCTCAAGCAGGTGCTCGAACCCTACCGCATCGACACAAAACGCTGGCCGCCACAGGCGATAATGGGCGTGATCCAGCGGTGGAAGGACCGCGGGCTTGTGCCTGACGCCATTACGGCGGCGGAGGATACGGATTTCGCCAACGGGCGCTGTGCCGAAATCTATACCGATTACCAGTCCCGGCTGCGCCAGATTAATGCCTGCGATTTTGGCGATCTGATGCTGCACATGACGGAAATCCTGCGCAGACAGCCCGATGTGCTGGCGCAGTATCACCGTTTCTTCCGCTACATTCTGGTGGACGAATATCAGGACACCAACACCATCCAGTACCTGTGGCTGCGCCTGCTGGCCCACCGGGGGGACCAGCCATCGAACATCTGCTGCGTGGGTGATGATGACCAGTCCATCTATTCATGGCGCGGGGCGGAGGTGGAAAACATCCTGCGTTTCGAACGCGACTTTCCCGGCGCACGGGTTGTGCGGCTGGAGCGGAATTACCGTTCCACCCGGCAGATACTGGCTGCGGCATCGGGCCTGATCGCCCATAACGAGGAACGGCTGGGCAAGACGCTGCATCCGGGGCGAGAGGATGCGGAAGGCGAGAAGGTCCGCGTCATTTCCGTGCAGGACTCGGACGACGAGGCCCGCATGGTCGGCACCGAGATCGAACGCCTGCGCGCCGATGGCCACCCGATGGCGGAAATCGCCATCCTTGTCCGCGCCGGTTTCCAGACCCGCGCGTTCGAGGAACGGCTGATAACCCTCGGCCTGCCCTATCGCGTGGTTGGCGGCCTGCGTTTTTATGAACGCGCCGAAATCCGTGACGCCATCGCCTATATGCGCGTCATCAACCAGCCATCGGATGATCTGGCGTTTGAACGCATCATCAACGTGCCCCGCCGCGGCGTGGGCACGACGGGGCTGCAGAAAATGCACATGCATGCCCGCGCACGCGAAATCCCGCTGACCGCAGCCGTGCTGGACCTTCTGGCGCAGGGAGAGATCAAGGGCCGGGCGAAAGAGCAGTTGACCGCCCTCATGCAGACCCTTGCCGCCACGCGCGAAATGCTGGGGCGCGAAGGGCATGTCGTCGCCATCGACCACCTGCTGGAGGAAAGCGGGTATGTGGACATGTGGAAGGCGGACAAATCCCCCGACGCGCCGGGTCGGCTGGAAAACCTGAAGGAACTGGTCCGTTCGCTGGCGGATTATGAAACCCTCAGCGGATTTCTCGAACACGTCGCCCTTGTCATGGATACGGAAGACCGGTCCGGTCAGGATAGCATGAGCATCATGACCCTGCACGGCGCGAAGGGACTGGAATTCGACACCGTCTTCCTGCCGGGATGGGAGGAAGGGGTCTTTCCTTCCCAGCGCACGCTGGATGAAGGCGGCCTCAAGGGACTGGAGGAGGAACGCCGTCTTGCCTATGTCGGCATCACACGCGCGCGCCGCAGGGCCATCATAAGCCACGCCGCCAACCGCCGCATCTACGGCAACTGGCAATCCGCCATTCCCAGCCGCTTTGTGGAGGAACTGCCCGCCGAACACATCGAAAGCACCGGCGATACGGCCAACAGCCGCCGCAGCTTCCTTGGCCGCCCCGCCGTGTTTGGCAGTTCGCCCTTCCCGCTGGTAGCGTCACGGCGCGTGCATGACATCACGCCCAAACCCGCCGCAACGTCGGGCATGAAGGTGGGGGTGCGTGTGTTTCACCAGAAATTCGGCTACGGCACCATTACCTCGGTCGAGGGAAACCGGCTGGAAGTCGCCTTTGAAAAAGCAGGCCCCAAGCGGGTGATCGATACATTTGTTGAGCAGGTATAAATGAGCCTTTCCCCCCGGCGTCACGCCACCGAACTGGAAACCATATCGGTCACGGTCCCGCCTGAAGCGGTCGAAGCCTATGAATCCGCCCTGTCCACCGTCTGCACCACCATCGGCATTTTCGAAGTGGACGACAACCAGACCCAGTGGCGTGTGGAAGGGGTCAAGGATATTGGCAACGGGGAGGAAGAACTCCGCGCCGCCCTGCTGGTGGCTGGCCTGACCACGGGCGTCGATGCCGAACTCGAACGCAGCCACACGGAATCCGAAGGCTGGCTTGCCCGCACTTACGAAGCCTTTCCCGAACAGCTTGCAGGCCGACGCTTCGCCATACGCGGCACGCATCTGGAACAGGCGGGACGACCACAGCGCATCACCATAACCCTGGACGCGGGCGTCGCCTTCGGGTCGGGCGAACACGGTTCGACACGCGGCTGCCTGCGCGCGCTGGAACTGGTCGCCTATCGCCAGCCGCGCCGTATCCTCGATCTGGGATGTGGTTCGGGCATCCTGGCCATGGCGGCGGCGGCCCTGCTGCACCGGCCCGTTCTGGCGACCGACATCGATCCGTGGTCCGTTCGCGTAACCCGGCGCAATGCCGCGATGAACGGGCTGGGCAATCTGGTGGACTGCCATCTGGGCAATGGCTGGGCCACTCCCGCCATCCGACACCATGCGCCCTATGATCTGGTCTTCGCCAATATCCTTGCCCGCCCGCTGTGCAGCATGGCGGCCGATCTTGCGCGTAACCTGCTGCCCGGCGGCACGGCCATACTGGCTGGCCTGCTCAATACGCAGGTGCGCATGGTGCTGGCCGCCCATCGCCGCCATGGTCTGGTCCTTGAGCGCCATCTGCGCGAGGGAGACTGGGGCACACTGATCCTGCGCAAACCCCATGGCTGACAGACCCGCCCTGCTGATCCGCGACGCAACGGACGCGGACATTCCGGCGATTGTCGAAATCGTCAATCACGCCATCCGCAACAGCACCACCATGTGGGAAACCAACGAAACCACGGTAGCCGCGCGGCTGGAATGGCTGCATTCCAGTCAGGCCAGCGGCTATCCCGTCCTGGTGGCGGAAATGCCCGATGGCAGTGTTGCGGGATACAGTAGCTGGAAAATGTTCCGGCCATTTTCTGGCTACATCCATACGGTCGAACATTCGGTCTATATCGCGCCCGCCTACAAGCGGCAGGGCATTGGCAGCGCGCTGCTGCAGGCGCTGTGTGACCGGGCGATGGCGGAAAACGTGCATGTCATGGTGGGGGGCATTACCTCCACCAATGTCGCGTCACGCCTGCTGCATGAACGCTTTGGCTTCCAGCATGGGGGCCTGATACCCGAATGCGGCACCAAATTCGGCCGATGGATGGACCTGCTGTTCATGTATCGCATCATGTCGCATTCCTGATTTCACCACGCACGAGGATCATTCCATGTCACTGGCCAGTAACCGCCTTGACGCGCTGCGCGCCGTCCTGAAGCAGATGGGTGCGGACGGTTTTGTTCTGCCGCGCGGCGATGAACATCTGGGGGAATATGTCGCGCCCTGCGCGGAACGCCTGGCGTGGCTGACCGGATTTACCGGCAGCGCCGGGCTGGCTGCGGTGCTGCCCGACCGCGCGGCGGTATTTTCGGATGGGCGCTACATCACCCAGATGGACCAGCAGGTGGACGCAGCGGCGTGGGAGCGCCAGCATCTGCGCGATACACCACCCGCCACATGGCTGGCCCGCCACGGCAGCAGCAGGCGAATCGGCTACGATCCGCGCCTGATCAGCGAAAGCGCGCTGCGTCCGTTCCTTGATGCCGGACTGGATATGGTTGCCCTGCCCGCCAATCCGGTGGACGCGATCTGGACCGACCGTCCTGCGGCCCCCTGCACCCCCTGCGTACCGCAGCCCGAGGAATGGGCCGGACAGTCCAGCCGCGACAAGCGCGAACGCATTGCCAGTGACCTGCGCGACGGGGGCGAGAGCGCGCTGGTGCTGAGCGATCCGGCCTCCATCGCGTGGCTGCTCAATATCCGCGGGCGCGATGTGCCCTTTACGCCGCTCAGCCTGTGTTTCGCCATCGTGCATGATGATGCGCGCGTGACCCTGCTGATCGACCCGGCCAAGCTGTCAGACCAGACCCGGCAGTGGCTGGGCGATGATGTCACCATCCAGCCCCCCACCGCACTGGAAGACACGCTGCGCGCCCTTGCCCCCGCCCGCGTGCAGGTGGACCCGGCCAGCAACGCCATCTGGTTCATGCAGATACTCGAAAACGCCGGCGCGACCATAATCCGCAAAGGCGATCCGTGCCTGCTGCCCAAGGCGATCAAGAACCCCGTGGAACAGGAAGGCAGCCGCCGTGCCCACCTGACGGATGGCGTGGCCATGTGCCGTTTCCTGCACTGGCTGGATGAAAACGCGACGCGCACGGCGGAACTTGAAGCAACGATCCAGCTTGACCGTTTCCGCGCAGCCTCCCCCGACTACAGGGAGGAAAGCTTCCCCGCCATTTCCGGTTCCGGGCCAAACGGGGCCATCATCCATTACCGCGTCACCCCGGAAAGCGACCGCAAGATCAGACCCAACGAGGTCTATCTGATCGACAGCGGCGCGCAGTATCCCTTTGGCACGACCGATATCACGCGCACCATCTGGACCGGCCCCGATGCACCGGACGACGATGTGCGCAATGCGTATACCCGCGTGCTGCGCGGTCACATCGCCCTTGCCCGCGCACGCTTCCCCAAAGGCGTGACCGGACATGCGCTGGATGCGCTGGCGCGTTACGCCCTGTGGGATGGCGGCCTTGATTACGACCATGGCACCGGCCACGGCATCGGCAGCTATCTGTCCGTGCATGAAGGACCGGCCAACATTTCCCCCGTTTTCCGGCCCGTGCAGCTTCAGCCGGGCATGATCCTGTCCAATGAACCGGGCTATTACCGCCCCGGCGCGTTCGGCATACGGCTGGAAAACCTGTTGCTGGTCCAGCCCAGCCCCATCGGGGAGGAAAAGCGCAGCTTCATGGAATTCGAAACCCTGACCCTGGCCCCGTTTGACCGGCGGCTGATTGATACCGCCAGCCTGCAACCCGGCGAGATCGCATGGCTGGACCAGTATCATGCACGGGTTTTTGAACAGGTCGCGCCACATCTGGATACACCGGCGCGTACATGGCTCACGGCGGCCTGCGCGCCGCTGCACGCCGGATAATGTGACTGCAAAACCACCGCCGCGCGGCGGTGGCCCGATTGTCACATCTGGCCGGGGGGCCTAGGACTTTTAACCAGTTCCGACGGGGCACCCGGCAACGAACCGGGCAAGCCAAGCCGGTGGGCATGCTGAAATAAATTTCAGTAGCAAGTAAAATGGGAGACGTTCGAGAATGTCAGCAGAAAAAACAATTCCCGCCACCCTGATCCCCGGCGATGGGATCGGACCTGAAATTGTCACCTCCGTTACCGAAATTCTGGACACCGTTGGCGCCCCCTTCAAATGGGAAAAGGCCCTTGCCGGCATGGCGGCCCTTGACGCCACCGGCAGCCCGCTGCCCAAGGAAACGATCGAAAGCATCCACCGCACCGGCCTTGCGCTCAAGGGCCCGCTGACGACCCCCGTCGGCGGTGGCTTCAAGTCCATCAACGTCACACTGCGTCAGGAGTTCGGCCTGTTCGCAAATGTCCGCCCCACAAAGACCATCGTGCCCGGCGGCCGGTTCGAGAACATCAACCTCGTCATCTTCCGCGAAAACCTTGAAGGGTATTACGCGGCGATGGAAAACTACATTCCCTGTGGCGGCGACCCGCATGCCATCGCCACCAGCGCGGGCTACACCACGCGCGCGGAATGCAACCGCATTGTCCGTTACGCCTTCGAATACGCGGTCAAGAACAACCGCAAGCGCGTGACCCTGGTGCACAAGGCCAACATCCTGAAGCTGCTGACCGGCCTGTTCCTGGAAGAAGGCCGCAAGGTCGCCAAGGAATATGAAGGCCGCGTGGAAGTGAACGAGCGCATCGTCGATGCCTGCGCCATGCAGCTTGTGACCGATCCGTGGCAGTATGACTGCATCGTCACCACCAATCTGTTCGGCGATATCCTGTCCGACCTGACGGCGGGTCTTGTGGGCGGCCTTGGTCTCGCGCCCGGCGCCAACATTGGCGAAAAGGCTGCCGTGTTCGAAGCCGTGCATGGTTCCGCACCCGACATCGCAGGCCAGAACAAGGCCAACCCGACCTCCCTGCTGCTGGCCGCGAACATGATGCTGGCGCATGTGGGCCGTCAGGATCTGGCCACCCGCATCGACAAGGCCATCGAGAAGGTCATCACATCCGGCGCGGTGCGCACGGGCGACCTTGGCGGCAAGGCCAGCACGACCGACCTTACGGCGGCGCTGAAGCAGGCACTGGTCTGATCCAGCCTGCCCCTGCGGCGGCCGGTCCGCCGCAGGATATGAAAAAAGGGCCGTGGCAGATCATGCCACGGCCCTTTTTTCATGGATCGCAACGCGGGCTGTCAGCTACCGCGATAGGTCGAGAACCCGTAGGGCGAAACCAGCAGCGGCACATGATAATGGCCGCCCTTCTCCCCCGCCGGAACCTGCGCCATGCCAAAGGCGATGGGCACGACATCAAGGAATGGCGGATCGGACAGCGCCACATCGCGCGCGCGGAAGTAATCAGCCACGGCGAATTCCAGCCGGTAGGACCCTGCCGCCATCTCGCCCGTATGCTGGCTGAGTTCGGGGCAGCGCCCATCCGCGTTGGTTACGCCACGGAACAGGCAGTCCTGCCCCGCCCACAGGCTGATCGCCATCCCGGCGGCAGGTTTGCCGGATACGAGATCAAGGACGTGGGTGGACAGTGTGCTCATGCCTCATGCTCCATCCGCTCAAGCACATCCGCAAGACGGAGTGCTGCGATCTTGTTAATTTCCGCCAGCGCCGTCTGCTGTTCCACTTCCGGCGTGTTTTCCAGCCGTGTCTGTATCCCGTTCAGGATGCCCGCCTTGTCCGACCGGCGCACGCATATGATGAACGGAATACCGAATCTGGCGGCATAAGCATCGTTCAGAGCGCGGAACCGGGTAAATTCTTCCGGTGTCAGCCGGTCCAGCCCGGCGGAAGCCTGTTCGGCGGCGGAAGCGGATGTCAGCGTCGGGTCCACGCCCATGCGCTGCGCCAGTTCGGGATGGGCGCGGATCAGCGCCATCTTTTCCGCGTCATCCGCGCGGTCCAGTTCCGCGCGCATCGCGGCCTGCATGGCCTGCACATCGGCAAAAGGCGCATGGGCGTAGGCACGCTGGGCGATCCAGGGGGAATGTTCATATAGCGGGCCGAACATTTCCACGAACCGCACTGCGGAAAACGCATTCACCCGATCCATCACGCTGCTCATGCCGGGTGTACTTCCTGCCAGTGCCGCGCAATGTCCAGCCGCGTTGCAACCCAGACCTTCTCGCGGGCTGCAATGTAGTCAAGGAAACGCGCCACGGCCCGCGCACGACCGGGACGGCCCGCAACACGGCAATGCAGGCCCACGGACATCATGCGAGGTCTGTCGGCCCCTTCCTCATACAGTTCATCGAAGGTATCGCGCAGGTAGTTGAAGAACTGCTCGCCTTCGGTAAAGCCGTTGAGCGCCACGAACCGCATGTCGTTCACGTCCAGCGTGTAGGGCACGATCAGTTGCGCGCGCCCGTTGCTGCGGTCGTAATAAGGCAGGTCATCGGCGTAGGAATCCGCGTCATAGACAAATCCCCCCTCCTCCGCGATCAGGCGGGCGGTATTGGGACTGGTACGCCCCTGATACCACCCCAGCGGGCGCGAACCGGTCAGCTTCGTATGCAGGGCGATACATTCCGCGATATGCGCGCGTTCCACCGCTTCGGGCACGTTCTGGTAATCGATCCAGCGCAGCCCATGCGATGCGATTTCCCAACCTGCATCCTTCATTGCCGCAACGGCTGCGGGATTGCGCGCCATGGCGGCAGCCACCCCGAACACCGTCAGCGGCTGGCGACGCTGGGTAAAGATGCGGTGCAGGCGCCAGAACCCGGCGCGCGATCCGTATTCATACAGGCTTTCCATCGCGATCGCGCGCGCACCGATGATGGACTGCGCGCCAACCATTTCCGACAGGAACGCTTCCGAGCCACGATCCCCGTGCAGGACCGAATTCTCGGCCCCCTCTTCATAATTGATAACGAACTGGACCGCGATCCGTGCGCCGCCGGGCCATTTTGCATCCGGCGGGTTGCCCGCGTAACCCACAAGGTCACGCGGATAGGCATCTTGCGACATACTGGCGTGATCTCCCTTCATCATGCGCTGTAGGCGGCAAGCGCCGCATCCACGCCTGCGCCCGCGGTAAAGGCATGGCCCTCCTGACGCAGCACGGCTTCGAGCGCGCCGAGGGTGAGCAGCACCTTCGACTTCTCGGCATTGTAGCCCATGGCCCCGATGCGCCAGACCTTGCCCTGCAGCGGGCCGAAGGCGGTGCCGATCTCGATTTCAAAATCCTCGCGCATGCGGCCGCGCACCCGTTCGCCATCGACGCTGGCGGGAATGTACACGCCCGTCACGTTGGTCATGCGGTGCGCGTCGCTGCCAAACAGTTCCAGACCCATCGCACGCAGCCCCGCGCACATCGCGCGCGATGCGCTGGCATGGCGGGCAAAGCGGTTTTCCAGCCCTTCCTCCACCATGATGCGCGCGGCTTCACGCGCGGCGTAGAGCATGCTGGTGGCCTCGGTATGGTGGTTGAGGCGCTTTTCGGACCAGTAATCCATGATCATCGCCAGATCGAGATAGTTCGACGGAATGCGCGCCCGCGCGCCATCGGTGGTGTCGCTGCCCCGGATACCGGCTTCGACATGGCGGCGCGAGAAGATATGCGCCGCCGCCCGGTCTGATACGGTAATCGGCGCGGAACCCGGCGGCCCGCCCATGCACTTCTGCAGGCCGCCGCTGACCACGTCCACGCCCCAGCGGTCGGTCGCAACCGCCATGCCGCCCAGCGTCGCCGTGGCATCAACATAGGACAGCACGTCATATTTACGGCACAGCGCGCCCACGCCATCGAGCGGCTGGGCCATGGTGGTGGAGGTATCGCCATGGATGCAGGCCAGCACATGCGGGCGGTGGGTGATGATCGCGTCCTCGATCTGTTCAGGGGTTGCGACCTCGCCCCACGGGATGTCCAGCGTTACGATTTCCGCCCCGATGCGCGCAGCGATTTCGGACAGGAGCAGCCCGAAGCGGCCCGCCCGCACCACAAGCAGTTTCATCCCCGGTTCGACCAGCGAGACCAGCGCCGCCTCGATCCCGGCGCGGGCCGTGCCGTCCACAAGGAAGGTCCAGCGGTTTGCGGTCATGAAAACCTGACGGTAGAGGTCCATCGTCTGGTTCATGTAACCCGTCATTTCGGGGTCGAACTGGCCCAGCATGTCGGCCGCCATGGCGCGCAGTACGCGCGGATGCGCGTTGACCGGTCCCGGCCCCATCAGCAGCCGGGCGGGAGGGTTGATCTGGCCGTAAAATGTCTGGGTCATCCGAAACGTCTCTCAAAAAGTCCGATAAAAGTGGTCATCGCGCGCAGGGCTTCGTCCGTGTCCGCATCTGTTACGGATTCGGCCGGGTTGTGGCTGATCCCGCCTGCACAGCGGATGAACAGCATGGATACCGGGGCCAGATGCGCCATGATCATCGCATCATGCCCGGCACCGCTGACCAGCAGGCGCGCGGGCGCACCGCTGACATCGCCCACCGCCTGTTCCATAAGTTCCGTCAGCACAGAATCGCAGGGCGTGGCGTCCAGATCCTGCTGCAGGGCAATGTCGAGTTCCAGATCGCGCCGTGCCGCAACCTGCCGGATTACGGCGAGGATTTCTTCCGCTGCCCGGTCGCGCACCGCGTTGGTGCCGGCACGGACATCGACGGTGAACACCACTTCCCCCGGCACCACATTTGCGGCCCCCGGCATGACATGCAGCGAACCGACCGTGGCCACCAGACCGTCCGTGCCCGCGCGCGCAATGCGTTCGGCGGCAAGAATGACTTCCGCCGTACCCGCCAGCGCGTCGCGGCGCAGGGGCATGGCCACCGTTCCGGCATGGCCCGCCATGCCACGATACGTGACGCGATAGCGGTGCTGGGCCGCGATGGCGCTGACCACGCCCAGGGCGCGGCCTTCCGATTCCAGAACCGGCCCCTGTTCTATATGCGCCTCGACATAGGCCAGGACAGGATCGCCTTGGCGCGATGCTTCGTGCATGCGCCCGGCATCCAGCCCGAATTCCTGCAAGGCGGTGGCCAGTGTCGCGGTTTCCGCCCAGTCGGGCATATCCGGGTCGGGCGCTTCCAGCACGCCCGCTACGGCATGGGAGGTGAGCATGCCGGAGGGAAAGCGTGAACCTTCCTCGTCACCAAAACCGATGACTTCCAGCGCGAAGGGAAAGCGCTTTCCCGCCCGTGCGAAATGGCCCACCGCCTCAATCCCGAGGATGACGCCCAGCATGCCATCGAAAAAACCGCCATCACGCACGCTGTCGATATGCGAACCGATCAGCAGCGACGGGGCATCGGGGGTCAACCCTTCGTAACGGCCGATCAGGTTACCCGCCGCATCCATGCGGGTGGTCATGCCCGCCTGCGTCATCCATTCCGCCAGCCGGTCGCAGGTCGCGCGGTAGGACGGGCCGAGATAGGGACGGAACAGGCCGTCCTCCATCTGGGAATACGGCGCGCGGCCCAGTTCGGTGCAACGCGCGACCGCGCGTGCGCCGGATGGTCGGTCCATACAGACTGTCTCCTCTACCATGCCGCCACGCATCCATCGCTGCGGGGATCGGTTGCCCCTTCCAGCAGGCCGGACGCATGACGCACAAGCGCGCCCGCATGTCCCATCCTGGATGAAAACGGCTCGACGCGTTCCATCTGGTGGCCCGCCGCCTGCATGCGCGCGATGACCGCCGGATCGAAGCGGTCTTCATATTTCAGGCTGACGCTCGTCTCGCCCCACGTACGGCCCAGCAGCCAGCGCGGGGCGGTAACAGCCTCTTGCAACGGCACGCCATACCGCGCGTAACGGCTGAAGATGGCGGCCTGCGTCTGTGGCTGTCCTTCCCCGCCCATGGTGCCGTACACCATGGTGCGTCCGTCATCGAAACGCGCACCTGCAGGGTTGAGGGTATGAAACGGCTTGCGACCGGGGCGCAGGCCATTCCACCCTTCGGGATCAAGGCCAAAGCTGGTGCCACGGTTCTGCCAGACAACGCCGGTGCGCGGCAGCACGATGCCCGAACCATATTCGAAATACAGGCTCTGGATCATGCTGACGGCCAGACCGTCGGAATCGATCACACCCAGCCACACCGTATCGCCTGCCTGCGATGGCCACGGCCACGGGGCCGCATGCGCCGGATCAATGGCATGCGCCATGCGATCAAGCGCCTTGCGGTCATCAAGAATGTCCTGTGCCTGCACCGTCATGTAGGCGGGATCGCCCACATGCGTATCACGGTAGCGGAACGCCTGCTTGGTGGCTTCGACCAGACCATGCAGGTAATCGAAATCATCCGCCTTCGCGGCCTTGAGCCGGTCAAACAGCGCAAGGATCAGCAGCGATGCGACGCCCTGCGTGGGCGGGGCCATGTTGAACAGGTCAGCCCCGTGGATACGGGCATGGAGTGCTGGCTGGTGACTGGCCTTGTGCGCCTGCAGGTCGGCCAGCGCAAGCGGGCTGCCCAGATCGCGCAGGTCGGCGGCCAGTTCACGCGCAACCGTACCATGGTAGAAGCTGGACAGTCCTTCATCAGCCAGTTGCCGCAATGTCCCGGCCAGACGGGGATTGTGCAGGATGTCACCTACCTGCGGCAGGCGGCCACCGGGCATGAACAGGTCCCGGAAACCGGGCACATCCTTCAGTTCACCGGCCTTTTCACGCGTGATGTCTGCAGCGCTGGCGGTAACGGGCACGCCCTGTTCAGCATAGTATATCGCATCGCGCAGCACGCGGCCCAGCGGCAGGCCGGGGGCCACTTCATGGCTCCACGCCAGCGCCATATCCCATCCCGATACCGTGCCCGCGACCGTATTGGCCGCAAGCGGCCCACGCCAGGGAATCGCATCAAGCCCGGCGGCATGGTAAAAACCGGCATCGGCCCGCTGCGCCGCAGCGCCGCAGGCATCGATGGTTTCCACCCGCCCATCGGGCCACATGGTCAGCCAGAACGCATCGCCACCGATCCCGGTCATATGCGGATAGACGACAGCCAGCGCCGCCGCCGTCGCAACGGCGGCTTCCAGCGCGGTACCACCGGCCTTGAGCACATCCAGCCCGGCCTGACTGGCCAGATGGTGCGGGGATGTCACCATCCCCCGGCATGAACGCGGCGTATTCAGCATCCGCTATCCTTTCGGGCGTAACCCGCATCCAGTGGCTGGCAGCGCGCCAAGCCGACACGTTGCAGTTCACCTGCCACCGCGAACAGCCTGTCCTCGCCACCCGGCCTGCCGATAAGCTGGATGCCCAGCGGCAGGCCATCACCCGCCAGCGGCGCCGCCAGCACCGGCAGCCCCGTAAGGCTGATCGGCTGGGTGAAAATGCCCAGATTGGCGCGGGCGGACACAGTCTTGCCATCCAGCGTGATGGTAGGCTGGTCGATACGCGGCGCAACCCCGACCGTCGCGGGCGCTATGAACACATCCGCCTGCGCAAGGGCGGCGTGGACCTGTTCACGGAACCACCGACGGAAACGCTGGGCCTGCACGAAAGTGGCAGCGGGCAGCATGGCCCCGGCCATAAGGCGGCCCCGTGTTGCCGGGTCATACTGCATGGCGCGGCGGCGCAGGCGCGGCAGGTGCAGGTTGCCCCCCTCCGCCGCACTGATAAGGAAAGCGGAGGCCCGCGCACGCGCGACCTCGGGCAGTTCGATCACCCGATCACGCCCCAGATGGGCCATGACCGCATCAATGCCCGCCGTCAGTTCAGGACTGATATTACTGGCGAACCAGCCACCCAGCCGCGCCACGCGCACATCACCCACATCCGGCAGCGCAAGCGGCGGCGCACCGGCCATGATGCTGTAGACGGCCTGCAGGTCCTCGACCGTGCTGGCCATCGGACCCACGACATCAAGGCTTGCGACAAACGGGTAAACGCCCTTCAGGGGCATCCGGCCATAGGTCGGCTTCAGGCCCCACACCCCGCACAGCGAAGACGGCACACGGATGGAGCCATTGGTGTCCGACCCCAGCGTAAAGGGCAGCATCCCCGCCGCGACGGACGCCGCCGACCCGCCTGATGAACCACCGGCCAGACGGGCCGGATCATGCGGGTTACGGGTTGTGCCGCTATGGGCATTTTCGGTGGAAAAGCCGTAGGCGAACTCATCCATGTTCAGCGTGGCGACCGGAACCGCGCCTGCCGCACGCAGGCGTGCGACGACCGTGGCGTCCGCCGTGGCGGGCAGGTTGTCACGCAGCACGATGGAGCCTGCCGTGGTGACTTCGCCACGCACGTCGAACAGGTCTTTCACGCCAAAGGGCACGCCAGCCAGCGGGCCGGGGTCCTTGCCCGCCGCTACCGCCCGGTCCACTTCCTCGGCCTGCGCCACGGCGGCGGCACCGAGGATGCGCGTGACACTGTTAAAGCGCGTATCGCGGATTTCCATATCCGCGATCACGCCCGTCACGACCGATACAGCACTGCGACGGCCCGCGCGCACATCCGCCGCGATGGCCAGCGCGGCCCCGCGGGAGCATGTCACGACGCTCATGGTGTGTACTCGTAGGCGGGTTCACAGTCATCGGGCAGCGCAAACCCGCCCAACAGGTCGGCATAACCCTGCAGCAGGGCCGTATTCGCCACGACATCGGGCAGGCAGGCCGCCGGTATCGACAGGCCGATAATACGCGCCATATCGGCCACGGGGGGAACCTTGCGGTCATCATGCCCCGCCGCGCCGGGTGTTCCCGGCGCGGAAGGTGAAACGCTTGCTGCGCTGCTCATCTGTTCACTTTCTCCCGAATGGATAGATCTACCCGGGACGTATCATGCAACAGGCGGGTCAAGGCTGACCAGTTCCGGCACGTCATAGGCCAGCAGACTTTCCAGATGCTGCCTGCCATCCGCTACGTACAGGTCACGCCCAAGCCCGCGCACCAGACGTTCCACGCCAAAGCGCATGCCGCTGATGGACGCGCCGGAAAGCCCCATGCTGGGCGTGGCCGAGAACGTGAAGTTGTGGATGTTGGCCAGCATCGGCGCCAGCGGGTCATCCGCGCGGCGCGGCTGGAACTGATAGGAATCACCCAGATACGGGTAGCTTTCCAGCACAGCACTTTCCGAACCGGCCGGCGCGGTATACCGCTCACCCCATAGTGCTACGGACGGCGCGAAGGATTTCGTTTCGGGCCGCAGCGACAGATCGGTCGCAAAGCCGGTGCCGATGATTACGAAATCGAATCGCATTTCGCCGGTGGGTGATTCGACCACGATCTCGTCGCCATCCATGCGCACGCCCGTCCACGGACAGCCAGTGCGGAAGGAAAAGGATTTGTGACGACGGCAACGCCAGAACGTATCCTGCGGCGGCGGCTGGTTCAGATCGAAAATCCGGCGCATGAAGCCCCAACGCAGTTCATCCGACAGGGCGGGATAATATGCGAGGAAGCCGGTGTTCTCCATCCAGCGATACGGGTTGATGGACGGGATTTCCTTACGCCGCAGGCACAGCGTGACACTGCCCGCACCCTGTTCCAGCGCTGTCGCCGCGTTATCGAACGCCGATGCACCAGCACCCAGCACGCCAATGCGCTTGCCCTTCAGGGCTGCGAAATCGATGGCTTCGGATGTATGGACATAACGGTCACGCGGCAGGGTATCGCGGATGAAGTCGGGCACATGCCACGCACCACAGCCCTCGATGCCGGTGGCCAGCACCAGCTTGCGCGCATAATGCACATGGGTCGATCCATCGGGGCGGCGGAAGGACAGACGCAGCAGGCCATCATCCCATGTAACGCCGGTGAATTCGTGATCGTTTGCAACCGGCAGGTCGAGGATATCGCGATACCAGTCCAGATAGGCCTGCCAGTCGTCACGGGGAATCTTGTCCAGTTCTTCCCATGCCTTGGCGCCATAACGGGCTTCGTACCATGAACGCGGCGTAAGCGACGGCACGCCAAGGTCCGGGCCGGTCACGTATTTGGGCGTACGCAGCGTGATCATACGCGCGAACGTCACCCACGGGCCTTCCCCACCCCGGCCGGCACGGTCGAAAATACGGACATTGGTGATATTGCTGCGCTTGAGCGCGAATGCAGTGGCAAGACCACCCTGCCCTGCGCCGATAATGGCCACATCCAGCACGCGTTGGCCGTCGCGCTCCGTGGGAGGTATCCATTCCTTGCGGGGATACCGGATGATTTCCAGATCCCGTCGCACTGCCGCATCCAGTGCTGCAAGCCCCCCGGCTATTGCCTGCGTGTTGGTGTCCATATGCGGATCCCCGTCTGTATTTTTCGTTTATTGATGCAGTCCCGTCTGACGTCCCCCGACGCCATAACGGATATCCCCCAACCGCACCGTGATGGGGAAATCTAATCAGGGCGGGGGGTGTTTCGTCTAGTATAATGATTTCATCGTTCCGTTGCCAAAAACGCAACGAGGGTCAGACAACGCGCTCGTCGCTGACACCCTGCACACGGCGCAGTTCCTGGCGCAGTTCCTCGATTACCGTCTCCAGCAGCGGAGGCAGCCAGCGGGATTCGCGCACATAGGCCCCCAGATCGGTCACCGCGCGCGTGTCACGCAGCGGGACGTGCCGCAGGGTATCGTGTCCCGGTCCCACGCCCACGGCCAGCGGCGACTGAAACGCCAGCCCCACCCCCGCCTGCACCATGCGGTTGGTCAGCTCGATCGACCCGGTATGCAACACCACGTTCAGCCGGTCCTGCCACGACCGCAGCATGGGTTCCATGACGCGGTAAAGCGACAGGGTGCGCGTGGGCAGGATCAGGCGGTAGGCCACGCATTCCTCGATGGTGACGGTGCGCAGATGCGCCAGCGGATGATCGGCGCGCACCACCGCACCCACGGGAAAATGCGCCACCGCCACGCGCCGCAGTTCGGGATACAGGGCCAGCGAAAAGGCGATGCCAAGATCCACCCGTCCGTCCTGCAGGGCCGATACGATGGTTTTGGGCGCCCCCACCTCCACATGCAGTTCAACGGCGGGATAGGCGGAAATGATGCGTTCGAGCAGGGCAGGCAGGAGCTGGCCCGCGATCCCTTCCACCGCCATGATGCGCAGCCGCCCGTCATGACGGCCCGACAGGGCGTTGATCTGTTCTTCCGTCCGCGCGGCGTCCTGCATGACCGTTACGATATGGCGGGCCATGATCGTGCCCACTTCCGTCAGCACCATGCCATCAGGCAGGCGGTCGAACAGAGGCGCGCCGATTTCCGCTTCCATCTGGGCAAGCTGGCGTGTCAGGGCGGATGGCGTGACGTTAAGCCGCCGCGCCGCCTCGCGTATGGAACGGCATTCCCGCACGGCGTTGAAATACGAAATGCCACGCGCATGCAGGCGCATCATGCGCGGCGTACGGGCTAGCGGATCATTCATCTGGTCTGGTCACCCCGTCTCCCTCACCATCCCGGCACGCAGGGTGCAGGAAATGCGTGATAATTTCTGCCGCCACCAGTGCCGCGATGACCGGAGGCCGCTTGTCACGGACGCCCCTGTCCCCGATCGGACAGATCATGGTGGCGATCCGCTCCTCCGGCAGGCCGATCTGACGAAAGCCCGCTTCAAACCGGCGGCGCTTGGTGTGTGAGCCGATCAGCCCGACATACCGGAAATCCCCGCGTTCGAGGATGGACGCAACAATCAGGCTGTCAAGGGCGTGGCTCTGTGTCAGGACCAGCGCGCCCGATCCCGGCGGGGCGGTGGCAACCAGCCGTTCCCAGTTTCCGTCATCATGCACCTCCACACCGGGGGGGATGACGGCACCGAATTCCTCGGGCCGCGAATCGCACCATGCCAGCCGTAGCGGCAGCGGGGCCAGCACATGCGCCAGCGCACGCCCGACATGGCCCGCCCCGAACAGCAGCAGCAGCGGTTGGCGGTGACGTTCGCATTCCAGCGCCGTCATGATCCCGTCCAGCGCACCGGCATCGGGCACGTCAAGGGTAAGCACCACCTCCCCCCCGCAGCACTGACCCGAATGGCCGCCCAGACTGACCGGCAGGTCAACAGGGCTGCCGCCATGGGCCAGCAGGTCGCGGGCGGCCTGAATACCGTTCCATTCCAGATCGCCGCCCCCGATCGTGCCGGTCTGGGCCGTGGGTGTGACCAGCATGAAAGTGCCAGCCTCCCGCGGGGTTGACCCCCGCGCGGCCGACACGCGTATCCGGGCGATGGGCTGGCCTTCATGCCGCCACCGCTCCAGATCCGCACGCATTGTCATGTTCATGACGGGTCAGGCAGGCACGCTGCCGTGGCGCATGCGCTCCGCCGTGCGCAGGATCATTTCCGGTGTGGCGGGGGCGTCCAGTCCGGGACAGGTGCGATAGTTATCCAGACTGGCCAGCGCATCGGAAATGGCCATGAACACCGAAACCCCATGCACGAAGGGCGGTTCGCCCACCGCCTTGGACCGGAAAATGGTGTGTTCGCGGTTCGGCGTGTTTTCCAGCAGTTCCACATTGAATATGCGCGGACGATCCGAACAGGCCGGGATCTTGTAGGTGCTGGGCGCATGCGTGCGCAGGCGGCCATTGCGGTCCCATACCAGTTCCTCGCATGTCAGCCAGCCCGCACCCTGCACGAAGCCCCCCTCGATCTGGCCAATGTCCAGCGCCGGGTTAAGCGACTGTCCGGCATCGTGCAGGATATCGACACGCTCGATCTTGGTCTCGCCCGTCAGCAGGTCGATCACGACCTCCGAACAGGCAGCGCCATATGCGAAATAGTAGAAGGGACGACCCTGCCCCGTATCACCGTTCCATGAGATCTTGGGCGTCTTGTAAAACCCGTTGGCCGACATCGACACACGCGCAAAATAGGCCTGCCGTGTCAGATGCGAAAACGCGATGACCTTGCTGCCCACATGCACGCCATCAGGCGCGAAGCGCACCTCGTCCTCGCCCACGTTCCAGTGGGCAGCGGCGAATTCAACCAGCCTGCGCTTGATGCGCCGCACGGCGTCCAGCACCGCCATGCCGTTAAGGTCCGCCCCGCTGGACGCTGCGGTGGCGGATGTATTGGGCACCTTGCCCGTGGTGGTGGCGGTGATGCGGACCTGATCCGTGCCAAGGCCGAATTCCCGCATGGCGACCTGCACCATCTTGGTATGCAGTCCCTGCCCCATTTCGGTGCCGCCATGGTTCACCTGAACCGAGCCATCGGTATAGACGTGAACCAGCGCGCCAGCCTGATTGTAATGGGTGGCGGTAAAGGAGATGCCGAACTTCACCGGCGTCAGCGCGATGCCCCGCCGCAGATAGGGGCTGGCCGCATTGAAAGCCCGCGTGGCCGCGCGCCGCGCCGCGTAATGGCAGCGCCGGGCCAGTTCGGGCACCAGTTCGGCGCTGATCGAGTCCTCGACCACCATGTTATAGGGCGTCACGTTGCGGTCATGCGTGCCGTATACGTTGCGCAGCCGCACTTCCAGCGGATCAAGGCCGGTGGCGAAGGCCACTTCCTCGATCACCCGTTCCGCCGCGACCACGCCCTGCGGGCCGCCAAAACCGCGATAGGCGGTGTTGGACTGCGTATTGGTGCGCAGCGGTTCGGAACGCAGCCGCACATCGGGATAGAAATAGGCGTTATCGGCATGGAACAGGGCACGGTCGATGACCGGGCCGGACAGGTCGGCGGACCAGCCGCAACGCGCGGCCAGCAGCATGTCCACCGCAAGGATGCGCCCTTCATCGGTAAAGCCGACATCGTAATCAATGACGAAATCATGCCGCTTGCCGGTCATCGTCATGTCGTCGTCGCGGTCCAGACGCATCTTGGCCGCGCGTCCGGTCCGGTCCGCCACCAGCGCCGCAAGGCAGGCGCAGGCATTGGCCTGCGTTTCCTTGCCACCGAAGCCGCCGCCCATGCGCCGCACCTCGGTCGTGATGAGGTTGGCGGGACGATCGAGAACATGGGCGATCATGTGCTGGGTTTCGGTCGGATGCTGGGTGGAGGAAATGACGGTCATCTCCCCCTCCTCCCCCGGCGTGGCAAGGGCGATCTGCCCTTCCAGATAGAAATGTTCCTGCCCGCCCACGGTAATACGGCCCGAAAGCCTGCGCGGTGCATGGGCCAGACCGGCCAGCGCGTCGCCACGCTTCATTTCCATTGGCCGCCACACCATCGGGCTACCGGCCGCACGAGCCTGTGCCACGTCCAGTATGGCAGGCAGGTCTTCATATTCCACCTGCGCCAGACGGGCGGCGCGACGGGCAGCACCCCGTGTCGTCGCGGCAACGACAAACAGGGGCTGGCCGTAGAACGACACCAGATCGGACGCCAGCAGCGGTTCATCGCCCTTGCCCACCGGGCTGATCTGGTTATCGCCCGGAATATCGGCGGCGGTATAGACCCCCACCACGCCTTCAGCCTGCCTGACCGCATTCAGGTCCATGGATAGGATGCGGGCATGGGCGCGCGTGCTCAGCCCCGGCACCAGATGCAGCGTGCCGCGGGGTTCGGGCAGGTCGTCGATATAGTTCGCGCTGCCCTGCACATGCATGGCCGCACTTTCATGGCGCAGGCTGCGGGTGGCCCCGCCCGGCACGATACCATCGCCCGCGACGGGCGTGACGAAGCTGTTTCCATCAGCCATGGGCGTGTTCTCCGGCAGCTTTGCAGGCCGTGCGCACACTGATCGGCGCGCGTGCCGCATCCGGCCCGCAATCGGCGTAAAGCCGTGTCAGCAGGTTGGCGGCGACCGTACGGCGGTACCAGTCACTGGCACGCATATCGGTAATGGGGGCAAAATCCTGTGCAATCGCCTGACGGGCGGCTTCCAGCGTGGTTTCATCCCATTTGCGACCCACCAGCGCTGCTTCCGTGCGGCTGGCGCGGCGCGGTGTCGCCGCCATGCCGCCAAATGCCACGCGGGCATTTTCAATGGTGCCATCGGGGGCGATCGTCAGGGAAAACGCGCCAAGGATGGCGGAAATGTCCTGATCGAACCGCTTGGAGATTTTCCATGCCCGGATAACGGTCTGCGGTCCGGGCACGGGAATGCTCACCCCTTCCACAAACTCGCCCGGCGCACGGTCCTGCCTGCCATAATCAATGAAGAAGTCTTCCAGCGCGATGGTGCGCCGCACATCGCCACGACGCAGGTGCAGACGCGCACCCGCCGCGATCAGGACCGGCGGTCCATCACCGATGGGCGATCCGTTGGCGATATTGCCGCATACCGTCCCGGCGTTACGCACCTGCACCGAGCCGATGCGGCGGATGACCTCATCATCCGGCTGGGGCAGTATTTCAGTCAGGGCCGCACGGGCTTCCTGCCACGTTACGGCGGCCCCGATATACAGGGCGTCCGGCCCGCGCTCGATCCGGCGCAGATCGGCAATGCCGCCAATGGGGACGATATGCGGCAGCACGCGCAGCCCCTTTGTCACCCACAGCCCGACATCGGTTGCCCCGGCCACAATGCGCGCATCGGGACTGGCGAGCAGCGTGCTGGCCAGCGCATCGGCAGTGGCCGGAATGGTCAGGCGGCCTGTCGGCCCGCTGATATCGACCGTGGCCCCGTCGCGCAGGCGGCGCAGACGGTCGGCCATGTCCTGCGCCATGGCGTCGAAATGATCGGGACCGGCCTGCATGGCCTGCCGCATGGCGCGCACGATGGGCGCATACCCCGTACAGCGGCACAGGTTGCCCGCCAGCATGTCGTCAATGCCATGTTCGTCCTGCGCCAGCCCGTCTGCCTTGCGCCCGGCCACCATCGACATGACGAAACCCGGCGTGCAGAAGCCGCATTGCGACCCATGCTGGTCCACCATGGCCTGCTGGACCGGGTGCAGGCTGCCATCCGGGGCGCGCATGTCCTCGATCGTCAGTACCTGCGCACCATCCAGCATGGCGACAAACTGGATGCAGGCATTGACCGCCCGCCAGACCAGCCGGTCTCCTTCCAGCCTGACCACGAGTACCGTGCAGGCCCCGCAATCGCCTTCGTTACAGCCTTCCTTGGTGCCGGTCAGGCCACGGTCTTCACGCAGCCAGTCCAGCAGCGTGCGTGTCGGCGCGATATCCGCCAACGTATGATATTCGTTTCCAACATAGAAACGAACGTCGTGTCTGGTCCCCGTCAATTCTGTTCCCTCTAAGCGTGGCCACAGGACTGCCTCACCCCCCTCAAGGCAGACAGCCGGAACAGCCATTTCATGGTGTTATTTATAATATATGGGACCCAGTCTTACATTGTCACCCCGGTTAAAGGGAAGCCAAAAGCCATTACTGTATTGGACCCTATATATTCCCGTCACGTAGCGACAGCCGGCTCGCCTGTCGCATATGCGTGGACAGCGTGGAACGGAAGGCGGGACGCGGCACATAGGCCCCGTATCCGCCACCGGGCTGCACATCACCGTTTTTCCACACCGTCATACCGCCGCGCACCACCTGCACGGCACGACCGCCCAGCATGATCCCGGCATAAAGACTGTCCGCGTCCGGCGGGCATCGTTCCTCCGCCTCCGGGTCCCATAATACCAGATCGGCATCCGCACCGGGCATGATCGCCCCCTTGCGCGGATAGATATTGAAGGCGCGGGCCGGGGCTTCGGCTGTAACGGCCACGAATTCCTCCACCGTCAGCACGCCCGAACGCACGCCATGCTGCCAGACCACGCGCATCCGTTCGGCCAGCCCCGCATCCAGTCCGTCACGTCCGCCGGGGGAAAAGCCGCTGGCCACCATACCCACATTCCCCGATACCAGCGCCCCCCACAGCGCACGGCGATGGGCCATGTCCCTGAATGGCGGAATGGTTATGTAACGCTCATGCCCTGCATCGCCTTCAGGATCATAGACGGCTTCATCAATGACCAGATGGGCGGCCAGCACATGACCTTCCACGCGCTGGCCGCACAACCGGGCACCGGCAAGGGCCGCGACGGACTGGGTCGTGGAAACCGGGCCAACCTGCACCGGCGCGCCGCGCAGTCCGGCCAGCATGATGGCGCGCGCGGTCGCTTCGGCCTCGACCGGTGGCGGGGCGTATAAGGGACAGGCCTCGCTGCCACTGATACCGGCCTGTTCCAGTTCATCACGCAGGCAGGCGATCGCCTGCGCATTCTGCGCCTCGATCAGACTGAGCGCGCCCAGCCCTGCCGCATGACCGGCCAGTTGCAGGATATCGCGATCCTCCCGACCGCGCATCATGGACAGCACGAAGGAATTGACGCCGTGACACGTCACCAGTTCTTCCATGGTGCGGGACACGGACGCCTTATAACCGGGCAGATCCATATGCAGCCCGACATCGGTATGCGCGCCACGGGCCGCATGCCGCCAGTCGCGCCATGCCGCAACCAGATCGCCACCGTCGGGTCGCATCACGTCAAGGATTGTGGTCGTCCCACCCGCCAGCGCTTCAACGGTACGGGCAAAGCCGGCTTCATCCGCACCAATGCCCGTTCGGGGATCGACACCGCCCGGCAGGACCAGCAGGCCACCCGCATCCACCACGGCGCAGCCCGATGGCACCTCCAGATCGGGACCTACGGCAAGGATTTCCCCCACACCGCCGCACAGCACGTCCACGCACAGCGATGCCTGCCCGGTGACCACCGTGCCGCCACGAACCAGCAGCAGGTCGCGCGTGTGTCCGTGTCGTATGCCCATGTTCCGCCTGTCCCGCTGCTACCCGCAATCACACCCCGCCCAAGGGGCGCATCGCTTCAGTGGTCGCGTATCCTGACCGCCATGCCCATCGCATTGCCCAGCCGTTCCAGCCTGCGGCGCACGCTTTCACCCTGCACCACGTCACGCCCCGGCGCGAAATGAAGGGACAGGATGCCCCCTTCACATTCCAGCCGCGTGCCATCCAGCAGTCCCTCGGTCCCGCCGCTTACGGTATAGGCCAGCCGCAACGCCTGCCCCAACACCACGGCGCGGGCAAAATCATCCTGATCGAGCAGTTGGCGCGATGGCTGCAGATAGGCCACCGACAGGTCGGCCCCGTACCGTACTGCAAGCGTCAGCGACAGGAAGGCCCGCGCCTGATGGGTGTACCCCACGCCCTGCATGCGCAGGATACGCAGATAGGTCTGTTCCGCCCGGTATTCGGGGTGGTCATGCGCACCCACATCCGACAGCCAGCATGCAACGCCACGCAGGCGGGCGAAATCTTCGCGTTCGTCCGGGAAAAGCGGGACGGTCCAGTCCGCCAGCCGTTCCGGCAGGGTCATGCTGCGGCCAAGCATGCCGCACATTTCGCGCGCGACCGCGTCCTGCGGGTCATTTCCCGCCACGCTGGCCGCCACATTGCGCATGTACCACCCTTCGCGCAGCCCATCGACGCAGAAGACCAGCCCCGTGGACTGCGTGCGCCGCATGAGCCGACGCAGAACGGTCGCGGCGAAAGGCGCATCTTCCAGCCGTTTACGCGGCACGCCCGGCAGGCGTTCAAGCGAACGCTTGCCCGCGCTGATGATCCAGTCCGCCATCTCCCGCGCCGTATCCGGCCCAAGATGGTAGAGATGCACGATATTGAGCGGATAGGCCGTGCGCACGATCTGCATGCGCGCCAGCGCGCGGAAAGCGCCGCCCACCAGATACAGGTTCTGCCCCTTCACCTCATCCAGCCAGTCCACGCCCGACAGGTCTTCATCCGTCAGCGCGCGGGCACGGGCCAGATCGCCATCGGCCCGTTCATTCAGCCGGATCACCCCCAGCGGCAGGGTGCAGGCATCAAGCTTGCGCCCATTTTCCAGCCGGATCAGTTCCAGCGACCCCCCGCCGATATCCGCGACCAGCCCATTGGCGTCCGGTATGCCGCACAGCACGCCGGTAGCGGAATAATCGGCTTCCTCCTCCCCGCTCAGTATGCGGATCGGCACGCCGGGCAGGCGCGATTTCAGGCCCGCCACGAATTCCGGCCCGTTGCTGGCATCGCGCACGGCGGCTGTGGCCAGCACCTCGAACGGGCTTGCTTCCATCCCGCGCGCGATGGCGTTGAAGCGGGCCATGACTTCCATCGCCAGTGGCAGAGCCTCTTCATTCAGCCTCCCCGTAGCATTCAGGCCGCGCCCGAGCCGCAACACCACCTTTTCATTGAAGATGGGCATCGGGTTGCGTGAGATACCATCAAACACCACAAGCCGGACGGAGTTAGATCCAAGATCTATGACCGCCGAACGGCGGAAACCCCCACCGCCCGTCACATCCAGCCCCATACATTGCCCGCCCGTGCCGCCATGACCGCGCCCATACCGTAATCCTCAGTCCTCAATAGTCTGTTCCGCATGCCAGGGCTGGGAGGCACTGACCCGGATCGGGGCCTCGCCCCCTGCCTTGCCGCGCCCCGGATAGGACGGGTGCTCCATGAAATACTCATGCGATGAAAACGGCCTGCGTCCCGGCTCCAGCCGACGCCACACCCCGTTGCGCTGCAGTATCCATGACTGAAGGTTGTCCTTAAGGTCGATCATCATGATCTGGTCAAGCACGCGGGCATGAATCTGCGGGTCAAGCATGGGCACCATGCTTTCAACCCGCCAGTCCATGTTGCGCTGCATCCAGTCCGCCGAGGATATGTACAGCTTCGCATGTTTGGACGGAAGCCGATGGCCGTCGCCAAAGGCATAGATGCGGGCATGTTCCAGAAAACGCCCCACGATCGACTTGACCTTGATATTTTCCGACAGCCCCGGAACGCCAGGCCGCAGGCAGCAGATGCCGCGCACCACCGCCGTAATCCGCACCCCCGCGCATGACGCGGCATAGAGCCGGTCGATCAGGTCGGGATCAACCAGCGAATTCATCTTGAGCCAGATCTGGCCCGGCCTGCCCGCCTGCACATGGGCGATCTCGCCCGCGATCAGGTCTTCCAGCGTGCGGCGGATGGTTACGGGCGAAAACGCGATCGCCTCCATCTTCGCGGGCATGGCGTAGCCGGTCATATAGTTGAACAGCCGCGCCGAATCGCGCGCCAGTTCCGGGTTGCACGTGAAGAACGACAGGTCGGTATAGATACGCGCGGTGATCGGGTGATAATTGCCCGTGCCGAAATGGGCGTACGACCGCAGCGCCGCCCCTTCACGCCGCACCACAAGGCTGAGCTTGGCATGGGTCTTGAGGTCGGAGAAGCCGAACACGACCTGCACTCCCGCGGCTTCCAGCGCGCGGGCAAGGCGGATATTGGCTTCCTCATCAAACCGGGCGCGCAGTTCGACCATGGCGGTCACGGCCTTGCCCGCTTCCGCCGCCTCGATCAGCGCCTTCACGATGGGACTGTCGCGCGACGTGCGGTACAGCGTCTGCTTGATCGCCACCACGGCGGGGTCAAGCGCTGCCTGCCGCAGGAACTGCACCACCACATCGAAGCTTTCGAATGGATGGTGAACGATCATGTCCCGCGCACGGATGGCGGCAAAGCAGTCGCCCCCGCAATCGACGATCCGTTCGGGAAAACGCGGGGTATAGGGCGGGAACAGCAGGTCGGGCCGGTCATCGACAATAAGCTGCTTGAGGTCCACCACCCCGATCAGCCCTGACTGGACGAACACCTCATCCGGCGGCGGGCCAAGCCCCTCGGCCATGGAGCGGGCAAGATCCTCGGGCATGCGGGATTCGATGTCGAGATGGATCACCACGCCACGCCTGCGCCGCTTGAGGGCGGATTCGTAGGAGCGCACAAGATCCTCGGCCTCGTCCTCGAACTCGACATCCGTATCGCGCACCACGCGCATCACACCCCATTCCCCCGCCACAAGACCGGGGAACAGATGGCCGATGCACATGACGATCAGGCGTTCAAGCAGGATGAAGCGCGTCTTGCCCGGCGGGGACAGGCCTGCGGGCAGGCGGATGAAACGCTCGATCCGCGCGGGCAGCAGGATCAGCGCCTCCATCACGAACTGGCCGGTCTCGGCGTTCATGAGCCGCAGGGCCTGCGCGATGCCCATATTCGGCAGGAAGGGCAGCGGATGGGCGGGATCTATCGCAAGGGGCGTGATGACGGGGAAAACACGCTCCATGAAGCAGTTTTCCAGCCACGCCTGTTCTTCCGCCGTGAACGAGACCTCATCACACAGGACAATACCCGCCGCTTCCAGTTCACGCTGGAGGTCGCGCCAGATACGCTGCTGTTCCTGCAACAGCCGCCCGGTGCGCTCCCGCACGGCGGAAAGCTGCTGCTGGGGCGTCATCCCGTCGGGCGAGGTCTTGAGCAGCCCTTCGCGCACCTGTCCCACCAGACCGGCCACACGCACGGAATAGAATTCATCCAGATTGCTGGCGCTGATCGACAGGAAGCGCACCCGTTCCAGCAGCGGGTTGCGGGGGTTGTCGGCCTCGTCCACCACGCGCTGGTTGAAATCCAGCCAGGACAGTTCGCGGTTTATGAACCGCGCGGGCGACGTGGCGTCCGGCAGGGGTTCCGCCGGTTCGCGCAACGCGACCTGTCGCCCTGTTGCGACACGCCGCCGGACACGCGGCGCCTTTGCTGCGGGGGTGGAAGGGTTACGTGGCGATCTGGCCAATTGTCTCGCTCTCCCGCTTGGGTGGCACTCTTATGATTATGTCCGACTCTAGGCCAGCAGCACACGCCTTGACCAGAGCCAGTGCGGCAGGCCGTCTGGATCAGGGACCATTCAGGCTTCGGGTTCGGATTCCTTCCCCTCCGCCATCATTGTCCCCACCAGCATGTCCGCCAGCGCACGGGTGGCAAGGGCGCGCGTGACCCGCCCCCCATCGGCAAGGGCGGCATGATCCAGCCTGCGCACGGCTTCCTGCATGGCAAGGGCGGTACGCGGCAGGCGGCGCAGAAGCCACTCGACCACCGGCTGCGATACGACAATCTGGCGTTCCGCCAGCAGCCGCAGCAGCAGCACCCGCAGCAGCCCGTCACCGGGCTGGCGTATGGCCACGGCCATGGTCGCGCGCAGGCGGCTGGCAAGATCCGGCAGCACGACCGGCCAGCGCGCAGGCGGTTCACGCCCGCCCATCAACAGGGCGATACCGTGTTCACGGGCGGTATTGAGCAGGTGCAGCAGCGCCCGTTCATCCGTGCAGCAGTCGGCCCCGTCCAGCACGATGGCCATAACCGGCGCGTGGCCACCCGCGCCAAACAGCGCGGCGACATGCCCGTGCGACAGGCTGGGCCCCTGCAACAGCAGCGCATCGTGCATCTGCGCCCATATTTCCAGCATGTGGGTCTTGCCCGTGCCTGCCGCCCCCCACAGGGCCAGCCTGCGGTCCGGCCACGGGGTGGGACCAAGCAGCCAGCTTCGCGCAGCGGCGTTGGAGGCAGAAAAGACGAAATCATCCGCAGCGAATCGGGGCGTGTGGGCAAACGGCAACACCAGTTGCCCGATCGCGCCGCCAAGCGCGTTTTCATCCGTTTTCAGCTTCGTGCGCTCAACCACCGCTTTGTGCGTTGCCCCGCCTTGACGTAAAGAAAGCCGGAAGTCCGTTCGATCCCCGGTTCCGTGCTGCGGTTTCCATAGCCTGCCTGCGGGAGTCCGGGGAAGTGATAGTTTGATTACGAAAAAAGGCCCGCCGCATGACGTCCGCCCCCCGCCCGCCTGCCTCCCCCGCCGATACAGCACCCGGCGCCACCTACCGCGATGCCGGTGTGGACATTGCCGCGGGTGACGCGCTTGTCGAAGTCATCAAGCCTGCCGCCCGCGCGACGGACCGCCCCGGCACGATGGGTGGCCTTGGCGGGTTCGGCGCGCTGTTTGACCTGAAGGCCGCCGGTTTTTCCGATCCCATCCTTGTGTCATGCACCGATGGCGTGGGCACCAAGCTCATGATCGCCATCGAAAGCGGACTGCATGAAACGGTGGGCATCGATCTGGTCGCCATGTGCGTGAACGATCTGGTGGTGCAGGGCGCGACCCCCCTGTTCTTTCTGGACTATTTCGCAACGGGCAGGCTGTCGATTGACGATGCGGCGAAGGTGGTGCGTGGCATCGCAAAGGGCTGCGCCGATTCCGGCTGCGCGCTGGTTGGTGGCGAAACGGCGGAAATGCCGGGCATGTACGCCCCCGGCCACTATGACCTGGCCGGTTTTTCAGTTGGCGCGGCGGAGCGCACGGCGCTGCTGCCGGGCAGCATCCAGCCCGGTGACACGCTGATCGGCCTGCCCTCGGCTGGCGTGCATTCCAACGGCTTCTCGCTGGTGCGCAACATTGTCACCCGCAGTGGGCTGGCATGGGATGCGCCCTGCCCCTTCGCGGATGGCCAGACACTGGGCGAGGCCCTGATGACGCCCACGACCCTGTATGTGCATCAGGTTCTGGACCTGCACCATGCCGGACTGCTGGTGGGGGCGGCGCACATCACCGGCGGTGGTCTGCCGGGCAACCTGCCCCGCGTGCTGCCCAAGGGCACGCGCGCCGTCATTGATGGGTCCGCATGGCCGATCCCGCCCGTGTTCAAGTGGCTGGCCAGCACCGGCAATGTCACGACCGAGGAAATGCTGCGCGTATTCAACTGCGGCATCGGCATGGTGCTGGTCGTGCGCGACAGCGCGGCAGCCCTTGCCCGTCTGGCCGAACGCGGACAGCAGGCCTTCGTCATCGGGTCCATCGCGCAGGGCGAAACCCCGGACGCCCCGGCCACGCTGGCCTTCGACAGCCTGCCCGGACTGCGTGACTGAACCCGTGGTGACGCACAAGAAACCGATCGCGATCCTGATCAGCGGACGCGGCAGCAATATGCGCGCGCTGATCGAATCGTGCGCACAACCGGACTATCCCGCCCGGATCGCCCTTGTCCTGTCCAACAATCCCGACGCGCCGGGACTGGACGTGGCGCGCGAAGCCGGACTTGCAGCCCACGCCATCGACCACCGCCCCTATGGCCGGGACCGGGAGGCGCATGAGCGCGCGCTGGACGCGGCGCTGCGCGCGGCAGGCGTGGAATATATCTGCCTTGCGGGCTACATGCGGCTGCTTACCCCGTTCCTGACCAGTGCATGGGCGGACCGGATGCTCAACATCCATCCCAGCCTGCTGCCAGCCTTCCCCGGCCTGCATACGCATGAACGCGCGCTGGAAAACGGCACGCGCATTCATGGCTGCACGGTCCACTGGGTAACGCAGGGCATGGATGAAGGCCCCGTCATCGGGCAGGCAGCCGTGCCCGTTCTGGACGACGACACGCCCGACACGCTGGCCGCGCGCGTATTACGGCAGGAACACAGGCTGTACCCGGCCGCCCTGCTGCGCGTGCTGGACCCCACGGGCGCGCCCGTGCCGGATGCCACGGCCAGCCTGCTGTCCGTATAAGGCCGGAACCATCCGGGCATGAAAAAAGCCGGCCCACAGGCCGGCTTTTACATGGGCAGGGCAGAACCCCGCATCCTTCCGGTCCGTAAGGATCAGGGCAGGATTTCGGTGCCGGCGAAGAAGAACGCGATTTCGTTCTTCGCGTTTTCAAGGCTGTCCGAACCATGGACGGAGTTCGCTTCGATGCTTTCGGCGAACTGCGCGCGGATGGTGTTGGCTTCGGCCTTCTTGGGGTCGGTCGCACCCATCACTTCGCGGTTCTTCAGGACAGCGTTCTCACCTTCGAGAACCTGCACCACGACCGGGCCGGATACCATGAAGGACACCAGGTCGTTGTAGAACGGGCGTTCCTTGTGCACTTCATAGAACGCGCCAGCGGTTGCGGGCGTGAGCTGGATGCGCTTCTGGGCGACGATGCGCAGGCCGTTGTCTTCAAACACGGCATTGATCTTGCCGGTCAGGTTGCGACGGGTTGCATCGGGCTTGATGATGGAGAGGGTACGTTCAACTGCCATGGGACAGCTCCTTTCAAACAGGTGATGGAATATAACGAGACGGCATCGGTCATAAACCGCCATCGCCTTACAAGCGCCATCTAGAGCATATCGCCGCGGACTGGTAGGTACAACCCGCACGAAACCAGCCATGTCCCCCATATTGCCGGAGTTTTCCGCCCGTGAGCCTGCTCGTCATATCCGACCTGACCCTGCGCATTGCAGGGCGCACCCTGCTTGATGGCGCAAGCCTGAGCATCGATCCGGGGCGCAAGATCGGCCTTGTGGGCCGTAACGGGGCGGGCAAATCGACATTGCTGGCCGCGATCGCGGGCGACATTGCGCCCGATGGGGGCAGCATCCACATGTCGGCGCGCGCACGCATGGCGCGCATCCGGCAAGAAGCGCCCACGGGCTACGGCTCCCTGCTGGAAACCGTGCTGGCGGGCGATACCGAACGCACGGAACTGCTGGCCGAATCCGAAACCTGCGCCGATCCTGCCCGCGTGGCCGATATTCATGAACGCCTGCTGGCGATCGACGCGCACAGCGCACCCGCACGGGCGGCGGCCATCCTGTCGGGTCTGGGATTTGACGCGGCGGCACAGGCGCGGCCCGTATCGGATTTTTCGGGCGGGTGGCGCATGCGCGTGGCGCTGGCAACCGCGCTGTTCCTCAATCCCGACCTGCTTCTGCTGGATGAGCCGACCAACCACCTCGACCTTGAAGCCACGATCTGGCTGGAAAACTGGCTGGCGCGGTTTTCGGGGGCAGCGCTGATTGTCAGTCATGACCGGGGGCTGCTGGACCGCGCGGTGGACGCCATCGCCCATCTGGATCACGGCAAGCTGACGCTGACACCCGGCGGTTACGAGGAATTCGTGCGCATCCGCACCGAACAGGCCCTGCAGCAGGCCCGCATGGCTGAACGCATCAATGCAAAACGGGCGCATATGCAGTCCTTTGTAGACCGTTTCCGCGCCAAGGCCACCAAGGCCCGTCAGGCACAGGCACGGCTGAAGGCGTTGCAGAAGCTGCCGCAGATCGACAGCGTGATCGAGGACGCGCCCAGCCAGTTTTCCTTTCCCGAACCCTCCGCCCTGCCGCCGCCCATGCTGACCATGGACCGGGTTTCCGCCGGGTATGGGGACCATACCATCCTGTCGCACCTGTCCCTGCGCATCGACATGGAAGACCGGATCGCCCTGCTGGGCGCGAACGGCAACGGCAAATCCACCTTCGCCAAGCTGGTGGCGGGGCGGCTGGAGCCGCAATCGGGCACGATCCAGCACAGCCCGAAGCTGAAAGTCGGCTATTTCGCCCAGCACCAGGCCGAGGAACTGCGCCCCGACGAAACCCCGGTGGACCACATGGCCCGCGCCCTGCCCGGCGCCGCCCCTTCCGCCGTGCGTGCGCAGCTTGCCCGCTTCGGGCTGGATGCGGAACGGGCCGATACCGTAACGCGCGACCTGTCGGGCGGCGAAAAGGCGCGCCTGCTGCTGGCGCTGGCGACACGCGACGCGCCGCATCTGCTCATACTGGATGAACCGACCAACCATCTGGACCTTGACGCACGCGATGCGCTGATCCGCGCGCTGGCGGAATTCGAAGGCGCCGTCCTGCTGATCAGCCATGATCCGCATCTGGTGGAACTGGTGGCCGACCGGCTGTGGCTGGTGGGAGATGGCACGGTGCGCCCGTTTGATGGCGACATGGCGGAATACCGCACATGGCTTACGGAACGCGCGCGCGCCGCCTCCCAGAGCGATCCGTCACGCCCGGCGGCGGCCCCCAAACGCGATGACCGCCGTGAGCGTGCCGAAGCCCGCAAGGCGCTGGCCCCGCTACGCAAGCGAATCCGCGATGCGGAACAGCTTATGGCCCGACTGGTGGCCGAGCGTACCAAGCTGGAAACCCGTCTGGCGGACCCGGCCCTGTATGAAGGCGGCAAGGCCGATGAGGTCACGGCCCTGAACACCCGCCTTGCCGCCATCGCACGCGAACACGACAAGGCGGAAGAAGACTGGCTGGAAGCCGAAACCGAGATGGAAGAAGCCGCAAGCGCTGACTGAACGCGGGCGTCAGGCGGGCATGTGGCGGCGTTCCAGCCGCTGCGCCACCAGCGCCAGCATAAAGACGGCCAGCCCGGCTGCCGAAAGACACGCCCCGGCCCAGCCCACCGACTGCGCGCCGTAACCGGCGGCGATCACCGCCCCGCCCAGCCACGCGCCAAACGCATTGGCGATATTGACCGCGGAATGGTTAAGGGCCGCGGCCAGAACCTGCGCATTGCCCGTCACATCCATAAGGCGCGTCTGAAGCGCGGGCAGCAGCGCGATGATGCCTCCCATGAGGCTGATGACCAGCAGGATCAGCCCAGGATTGCCCGCGCAGATGGGAAACAGGCACGACATGAGCGTGCTGCCCGCCAGCGTCACGACCACCGCGCGCGCGGGACTGACATCCACCAGCCGCGCGCCCGCCATGTTGCCCGCCACCATGCCCACGCCCCATAGCGACTGCGCCAGCGGCACGACCCAGACAGGGGCGTGCGTGACCGTCAGCAGCACTTCGGACATGTAGGTGCCTACGCAGAACATTCCCCCGAAACCGATCGCGCCGGTCGCCAGCGTAAACCACACCTGCGGACGCCCCAGTGCGCCCAGTTCCCGCAGGGGCGCGCTGGACGGTTCCGCCGCCACTTCGGGCACATTGCGCGCGATCAGGCCAAGGGCCAGCACACTCATAATCGTGATGACCCCGTACATCATGCGCCAGCCCAGCAACTGCCCGCCCCATGTGGTCAGCGGTACGCCCACGACATGCGCCACGGTCAGGCCGACAAACACGCCCGCCACCGCCCGCCCGCGGCGGCCCGGTTCCACCATGGCGGCCATGACCAGTGCGGCCACACCATAGAAGGCCCCGTGCGGCAGGCCCGTCAGGAACCGCGCATAGAACAGCGACCGGTATCCCGGCGACAGGACCGACGCGGCATTGCCCACCACGAACAGGGCCTGCAGCACCAGCAGCAGCCTGCGCCGCGACAGGCCCGCGCCGATAATGGTGATAAGGGGCGCCCCCACCACGACGCCCAGCGCATAGGCGCTGATGACGTGCCCGGCCACCGGCACCGATACGCCAAGCGAACGCGCAACGCCGGGCAGGACGGCCATAAGCGCGAATTCCCCCGTGCCGATGGTGAACGTCGCCACCGCCAGCGCAAGTTCGGCCGCCCCCACGCGCCCGCGACCGGCCGGGAGGGAGGGAAGAATGTTCAGGCTACGCACATCTCGACCCTTTCCCGGCGGGATGGAATGGCTTACGGCTTAGCGTATCAGTGCCGCAGCGGTCCTGTACACACAATGCCGCAAATCCGGCATCACCTTATGGAAATCCGGTTCGACCTTCCTGCCTTCCAATACGTTATGCCGGTCAGACCCCGCCGGGTTTTACATCCTGCGGGACCTGTGCCGCCCACCCTACGGACATATTGATGACAGCCTCTCCCCCACCGGCTTCTTCCCAGCACACCACACATCATGAACACGAACAGGCGAAAGACAGCGTGACCGATCCCCGCGCCGTCCAGCTTGCCCGCATTTTCAGCCTGCTACGCCTGGCCATCGTCGTTACCGTCGTGGTCGTGCTGATCTGGCTGGTGGGCGACGTGCTGATGGTCATCTTCGCCGCCACGCTGGTGGCCGTCATCCTGCATAACCTTGCCGGTATCGTGGAACGGCATACGCGCCTGCCCTACTGGCTGGCGCTGACAGCGGTGGTGGTCGTGCTGATCGCTGCCCTGACCGCACTGATATGGAGCAGTGGCCCCGAAATATCGGAACAGGCGGTCAAGCTGCGCACCGCCCTGAGTGAACAGGCCCACAGCCTGCGCGACCGGATGGGCAATTCCTCCATCGGGCGGATGATCCTTGATAACCTGCCCTCCTCCCTTGGCGGGAACGAGCCGTCCTCGGGCGGCAGCGGCTTCGGTTCGCTGGCGGGGTCCATGACGGGATTCGTGTCCTCCGCCTTCGGTGCGGCGGGCACGCTGGCGGTCATCCTGATCGCGGGGCTGTATTTCGCCATCTCGCCCGAACTCTATGTCAACGGCATGCTGCGGCTGGTCCCGCATGAATACCGCAAGACATCACGCGACCTGCTGCTGACGGCGGGGCGCACCCTGTGGGCATGGACGGCGGGACAGGCGCTGGACATGACGGTGGTGGGGCTGCTGTCCTTTATCGGGCTGTGGTGCATCGGCGTGCCACTGGCCCTTGCGCTGGGGGTGGTGGCGGGACTGGCCAACTTCATCCCCTATATCGGCGCGTTCGTAGGCGCCGTGCCTGCCGTGCTGATCGCCCTGTCGCAGGGCACACGCGAAGGGTTCATGGTCATGGGCCTGTATGCCGCGATCCAGTTTTTCGAAGGCAATGTGATGGCCCCCCTGATCCAGCGCCACGCGGTGCAGATGCCGCCGGGGCTGACCATCCTGTCCCAGACGATCTTCGGCACCATTCTGGGCGTGCCGGGCCTTATCCTGGCCTCTCCGCTGACTGCCGCCCTTCTGGCCACGGCGGACCGCGCCACGCCCAAGCTTGAAGATGACGAACGCGTCTGAACGCAAAAGGGGCGGGAGAATATCCTCCCGCCCCCGTCCGGCCTGAATGGATCATCCCCTGCTCAGGGCAGGAGCGTATTTACATCGACATGGGGCATGCCGGCCCGGCCTGCCGCCTGCATGCCTTCGCGGCTGTCCTCGAATACAAGGCAGGCTGCGGGATCAACTTCCAGCCTGCCCGCGGCCAGAAGGAACATGTCCGGTGCGGGCTTGGGGTTCGCCACATCGTCAATGGTGACGATGACGTCAAACAGTCGCTCAAGCCCCAGATGGCGCAGGCAGGCCGACACCATCTGCCGTGACCCGTTCGACGCCACCGCCATGGGCAGGCGGCCATGATACTGCCGTGCAATATCCGTCACGACCGTGATTTCACGTAATACATGCAGCTTTTTCAGCATGCCTTCCCGCGCGCGGGTGATGATGGTGTCACGGTTCACGCTGCGGCCCAGGCGATGTTCGACAATATCGAGCACCATCTGTTCCGATATGCCGCCATGGCCGTGAAACCATTCCAAGGGCACGCTCTGGCGGATTTCGTCCTCCAGCGCCGCAATCCACCCTTCACGATACAGGGGCAGGCTGTCGACGAGGGTACCGTCACAGTCGAAGATCAGCCCCGCCGTACCCTCGCGCACCAGTCTCATGGAAAAGCGGACCGGGGATAGTCGTACTGGTTCACAAGGTCACGCAGCACCCCGAAATCCCTGTCACTGAAATGATGGACACGGATGACCGCACCGGGCCGTGACTCCACGAATACGGTGTTGTTCCAGTCAGCCGCGCTGATACCGGTCCACAGCGTGATACGGTATGGCTCCGCTGGCTGGTGGGCGCCTGCCCCGGCCTGCTGGTCGTGCGCGTCGGGCGCCACCTGCATCATCAGCACGGCGTCCCCCGTCGAAGGCGGGGTCTGGCCCAGCGGCCCCCAGCCTGCGGTATGACCCTGCAACCAGTCATTGAACGTGTGGACCTGGGCTGCCGTCAGCGTGCGTTCCGCGCGCATGGGACCGACGGCAATGGTGCCCGATTCCATGGTGGGGAAGCTCAGTGGCCGGAAATTGGGCATGGCCATGTACCACAACCCTGCTGACGTACCGATCGTGATAAACAGGAACCCGATCAGCAGGACTGTCTCGCGTTTCATTTGCGTATGTTCTCCTTAAGCGCACACGGCCGCGACAACCCGGCCCACGTCATGATCCGTCAGTTCGGGGTGCATCGGCAATGCAAGGATGCGCTGTGACAGATCTTCCGCCACCGGCAGGGGGCTGCCATCATGGCTGGCCCTGTAGGCTGGCTGCAGGTGCAGCGGGCGGGGATAATAGATGGCCGATGCGATTCCGCGCGCCTTCAGCCTGTCCTGGATGGTGGCGCGGTCTTCCGCCCCACCGGTCAGGACCGAATAGATCGCCCATGACGATTCACTGTCGGCCACGCGGGCGGGCGGAATGACACACCCGGCCAGGCCCGCGTCATAACAGTCAGCGATTACGCGCCTGCGGCCCAGTTCCATGTCGAATACGTCCAGCTTGGCCAGCAGGATCGCCGCCTGAATCGTGTCCAGCCGGGCATTCATGCCGGTACGCAGCACCTCGTAACGGGTCTTGCCTTCCCCATGCGTGCGCAGCGAACGGTAGAGTTCGGCGCGCGCCGGATCATCGGTCAGGATACCGCCCGCATCGCCGTAGGCCCCCAGCGGCTTGGACGGGAAGAAGGACAGCGTGGTGGCCACGGCTTCGCGCCCCAGCCTGCGCCCGGACAGCGTTGCCCCGAAAGCCTGCGCGCAGTCAGCCATGAGGAACAGGTCTTCTTCGTCCGCGATGGCACGCAGTTCGGGCCATGGCGCGGGCTGGCCGAACAGATCGACCCCGATCACCGCACGCGGGCGCAGGCGGCCTGCCTTGCGCACATCCGCAATGCGGCGGCGCAGGCTGGCGGGATCGATCTGGAAGGTTGCGGGGTCCACATCGACAAAAACCGGCGTCGCCCCCAGCACCAGCGGCACCTCCGCCGTGGCGGTATAGGTGAAGGCGGGCAGGAATACCGCATCGCCCACGCCGATCCCTTCGGCCATCAGCACGATCTGGATCGCGTCCGTCCCCGAGGAGACGCCCACGCATTCCGCCGCACCCGCATAGCTGGCCAGACGGGATTCGAGTTCCATCACCTCCGGCCCCATGACGAAGCGGCAGTGCCGCATGACCGCGTCCACGCGCTGCTTGATCTCTTCGGCGATCAGGCTCTGCTGCTTGGGCAGGTTCAGGAAACCTATGGGCGTTTCCACCGGAGCATTCATGATGCATTCCTTTCCACATCAACCCGCCCCGCCGGGACCGGCGCGACCACGCCATGCGGGTTATGTACGAACTCGGGTACCAGCCTGCGGACCAGATCGAGCGCCTGCACGCTATCACCATTCCGGCATGCCGCAGTAAGTGCATCCATGATATTGGCAGCCTGCGCAAGGTCCACCGTACGCGGTATTGCCATCCGCAGGCCGGGACAGCCGGTGGGCTGCAGGGTTTCCTGCTGGTAAAACAGGTCTTCCGCCAGCTTTTCCCCCGGTCTCAGTCCGGTAAAGCGGATCTGCACGTCTCGGTCGGGCCGCAGGCCCGCCAGCACGATCATCTGCCGCGCCAGATCGACAATGCGCACCGGTGTCCCCATATCCAGCACGAATACGCCGCCCCGGCATAATAGCGGCGCAAGCCGTCCCGCCTGCGCGCCCGTGCCACAGGCGCTGGCCTGCAATACCAGCCCCACCGCTTCGGATACGGTCATGAAATAGCGTTGCATGCGCGAATCGGTCACGGTCAGCGGTCCCCCACGCTCAAGCTGGCGCTGGAACAGCGGAATGACCGATCCGGTCGATCCCATGACATTGCCAAACCTTACGGTTACGCAGCGCATGGCCCGGTCTTCCCCACCCCTGCGGGCCTGCGCGTCCAGAGCCTGACAGTACATTTCCGCCACCCGCTTGGACGCCCCCATGACACTGGCGGGATTGACCGCCTTGTCGGTCGAGACCAGCACCATCGCCTTTACGCCATGGTGGCGCGCGGTATCCGCCACGATGCGGGTACCGGTGACGTTGGTCAGCAGTCCCTCGCACGGGTTTTCCTCCACCATGGGCACATGCTTCAGCGCGGCTGCATGAAAGACCAGTTCGGGACGGAAGCGGGCAAAGACCGCATCCATGCGCGCAGCGTCACGTATGTCCGCCAGCACGAGATGCCGGGGAACTTCCGCCGCCTTTTCCGTCAGGTCGACATCCACCTGCCATAACGGATATTCCCCGATATCCAGCAAAACCAGTTCGGCGGGGCCATGACGGGCGATCTGCCGGGCCAGTTCGCTACCGATCGATCCCCCCGCCCCAGTAATCATGACCCGCCTGCCGCGCAACATGTCCGCAATACCACCCCCATCCTGCGGCAGGAGGGGACGGTTGAGCAGATCCACCAGCCGGACAGGGTGCAGCGGCGCGGATTGCCCCCCGGCAATACCCGACAGGTCGGGCATGCACCGCACCTGTGTGCCGGTTTCCTGCGCCACATGCAGCACGGCGGACAGGCGCTCCCCCCGGAAGCGGGGATCGGTTACGACCAGCAGCAGATCGCCCCCCCCATCCATGTCCGAAAGGATACGGGCCAGATCAGCCACCTGTCCCAGCACCGGCACGCCACGCAGCCGTCGTCCCGGTCGGCGTTGGGGGCCTTCCACCACCATGCCCACGACCTGACGCCCCCTGTCGGGCATGAGCCGGAGAAAGCGACTGGCCATTTCCCCGCCCCCCAGCAGGATGATGCGCCCGTCCGACAGCCTGCCCCGACCGCGCCGACACTCCCGCCAGTGCTGGTATCCAGCCCGCGCGCCCGCCATGAACACGAAAACCGTCAGGGCATAAACCACGCTGAAGGACAGATCGCGCGCGCCGTCCAGCGCCAGCGTGCCCATGGAAAGCATGCCCGCAAGCACGCAGGCGCAGCCAAGCCGCCAGAAGTCGGATCGCCCGGCAAAACGCCAGTGCTGCTGGAAAATACGGAACGGCCAGCCCGCGACGGCAATCCACCCCATACCGGCGACGGCCGGCCCCCATACCGGTCGTGCCCCCGACATGCCCCCGCACAATGCCCCCGCCATGGACGCAGCCACTCCCCCCATGATGATATCAAGGGTAAAGTTCAGCGCTATGGTCCGTGTCATGCGCAGCCGCTCGGTCAGGGCGGGATTGCTGGAGGATTGCGTAACCATTATCCCCCTCCTATAGCCGAGGGGACGGAGGGCAAGAAGGAGAGATCATGCCCCGATCCCCGCTTTCATGACCATTACGCATTCCGCTTATGCCACAGCAGCCATTTTTGGCCTTCTGCTGGTAGCATGCGCCCTGTTGGCGGCCATCGTGTCGCACCGCGTCATCAGCCTGCGTGTCATGGACTGTCCCACCAGCCGCAGCGCGCACGCCCAACCGGTGCCGAAGGGCGGCGGACTGGCCATTCTGGCCGTATTCCTGCCCGGAGTGCCACTGGCGGAGCTGCTTTTCCACCATATGCCTGACCGCGCGGATATGACGCTGCTGTTCGCCACGGCGGGGCTGGGACTTTTTTCATGGCGCGATGACATTCATCCCATGCCCGCCGCATGGAAACTGCTGGCGCAACTGGCCGCCGCCTTACTGGTGGCGTGGGGATGCAACGCCTCCCCGTCCAACGCCGCTGCATGGATGCCCTTTGTCGTGGCGGTGCTGTGGCTGGTCTGCCTGTGTAACGCCATGAACTTTGTTGATGGGCTGAACGGGCTGGCCAGTGGCTGCACCCTGCTGGCGTGCCTTGTCACGGCGGGATTGTGCCTTATGGCGCAGGCCGGGGTGGAAATATGGGGCACCGCACTGGTGCTGGCTGCTGCCATTGCCGGTTTCCTGCCCTTCAACTTCCCCCATGCGCGGCTGTTCATGGGGGATGTAGGCAGCCAGTGCTGCGGGCTCGTGCTGGGCGCGCTGGGACTACGCATGGGGGGCGCGCACCTGCCCCATGCGGGAATGCTCATGCCACTTATCGTGTCGGGAGTGCTGGCGGATGTATTCGCAACCCTGCTGCGCCGTGCATGGAGCCGACGACCGCTTATGCAGGCCCACCGGGAACATTTCTACCAGATGGCCCATCGCAGCGGCATGAACGCCACCCGGCTTACGCTGCTGGCATGGGGCGGAACGCTGTATGGGGGCATCATCGCGGGTGCCGTGGCCGGGGGGATAGCCACGCCGTTTGCGGGGGCCACTCTGGCTGGCATTGCGCAACTGCTATGGGCTGCTGCGGTCACGCGACGGGTGCGCCACAGGCCGGGGCTGACATGGTAACGCAAACAGGGGGAACAGCCTTCCGGCCATTCCCCCTGTCAGACGGTATCAAGGCTGAAACCTTGACTTATTTATGCAGCGTAATTTTCATACCCTGAAGGGCTGCCGCCAGACGGCCACCGGAACTGGTGGTATCGATCTGGATGCGCACGCCCGCGGGGTTGTTCAGTACCATGCCGCCAACGCCGGTGCCTGCGGTGACCTCACCATTGACTGCGGCGTAACTGCCTTCAAAATCCTGCAGGCGGTGGAGGTTATAGACCGTGCCCCGACCTTCTATCGTGGAGTAGCCCACAGCCGCCAGCGACCCGCCTTCGATCTTGAAGCGGTAGGTATGATGCTGATACGTCAGCCGCCCCGTGCCCCAGGTGTGGCCCACCCCGATATCCAGTGACTTGAACTTCATCGTGACCTGACCTGACGGCGTGCCAAGCGAGGAATCCGCCGCCATCGCCATGGTGGACAGGCCAGCAAACGGCGCCATTGCTATGGCAATGACAGCCAGACGTCGTGATATACGCATGGGATCGACCCCTTCAGTCCATCAGTAATGCATGAAGAGAACTACGGCCTGCACCTTTAGCCCACGCGGCGCAGGGTCTCGGCGGCGCGACGCGCACGGGGGGCCTTGCGGACGGGGGTTGCCGCCTTTTCCTGCGTCGTTTCGGTCACGATCGTGCACAGGTCACGCAGATAGGCGTTGCCCTTGAGCGTACGCTTGATCAGCACGGAACGACGATCCATCGGATCGGGCGTGCGGCGGGCAAGGTCCAGATCCTTCAGCCGGTCCAGCGCGCGGGTGATCGCGGGCTTGGACACGTTCAGTTCGGCTGCAAGGCCACGCACGGTATGCGCATCTTCGCTGAGATAGCAGGTCAGGAATACGGCCAGCTGGCGGGCAGACAGGTCGGGACCGTCGCGGCGAACCATTGCGACAATGGTTTCACGCAGGGAGTTGATCATCTGATCCGTCTGAGCCTGGGATGTCTTGGCCATCGATTGGAATCCTTTGTCGAATATCAGCCCCGCCGATCGGCACACATGTGGCGGAATCGGACCGGGGCTGGAATGATGTCTTATCGTTCTGCCTATATAATTAGCATTTACGGCATATATAAGTCGCACAAAGGGATTTAGTTCGCTTGTGGGATTGTTTCTTTATCGATGCATTCTGTCCTCGATATTAAAAATAGTTAATATAGCGGCATAAGTCGCTCTTAACCCTAGGCTTTCCCCACCTTCCGGGCGGCCGGGTCGTGACGAATCATTCCATCCATACGTATCGATATGAACCCAACGCACATCTGCGCTGACAAAATTCTCTAGAAAAAGCGCCGCCGTAATGGCTCCGGCCATAGGCTTGGATGAAATATTGTTCAGGTCTGCCACCGGACTGTTCAACCATTTGCGGTAACCCGGCCATAACGGCAGCCGCCATAGCGGGTCGCCACAGGCATGGCCCGCCGCAACAAAAGCGGTGCCTGCTTCGTCGCTATTGGTGAACAGGGCGGGCACGTCCGGTCCCAGCGCCACGCGGGCGGCCCCCGTCAGGGTCGCGGCATCCACCAGCAGGTCGGGCTGGTGTTCGCAGGCGGCATGCAGCAGGTCACACAGCACCAGTCGCCCCTCGGCATCGGTATTGCCGATTTCGACCGTCAGCCCCGCACGGGTCCGCACCACATCGGACGGGCGCATCGCATGGCCCGACACACTGTTTTCCACGCAGCCAAGGCGCAGTTCCAGCCGCACGGGCAGATCGCGCAACACGATCAGACGGGCCAGAGCCAGCATGATGGCGGCCCCACCCATATCCTTTTTCATACGCAGCATGGAGGATGCGGGCTTGATGTCGTACCCGCCGGTATCGAAACACACGCCCTTACCCGCCAGCGAGACCAGCGGCGCGTCCTCCGTCGCCGTGCTGCCCTGCCAGCGGGCTTCCACCACGCAGGGCGCACGGTCGGAGCCCGCGCCAACGTGAAAGATCGTGGGAAAATCCCGTTCCAGCCACTCTGCGCGAATGACCGAAACCTGCACGCCCAGCGGTTCGAGCGCCTGCGTTGCGGCGGCAGCCAGATCGTCAGGCCCCATGAGGTTGGGCGGCGTATTGATAAGAGAACGCGCAAGGTTAACGCACTGGGCCATCTGGGCCGCATCGTGTTCCGTCGCGTCCACCACCAGTCGGCTCCGGGCCGGAGCGGGCGGCGTATCGCGCCCGAAACCGGGCATACGGTACGCACCCAGACAGAAACCAAGGGCAACATCCGCCCCGTCGATGTCCGCAGGCGTACTGACCCGCCACAACCCCGCAGGCAGCGAATCGGGCAGCGCACCGAAGACGAACGGATCGGCTTCTTCCCCTTCCCCTTCCTCGCCCAGCCCAAGCAGGGCCGTGGTGATGCCCCCCCCGGCGTCGGGCAGAAGCTGCACCTGCCCGTAACGGGCGACAAAGCCGGACCGGGTGGCAAAGCGGGCAGCCGTTTCGCCCACAAGCGCGGCCAGCCCCGCACAGCCGTCAGGGCGGATGGCATGCACCACGCCCACATCCTGCCCGGCCACGTCCTGCGCCATGACCAGACAGTCCTGAGTTTCCACCACGTTCACTGCACATCCTCCGTACCGCATTTTCCTGTTGGCAGGGTGCGTCCGGCTACCATGCAACGCAAGCCGCATGTGGTTTTGCTTGCATTTGCCGCCACTTGGCCGGAGCATATCCCCATGACGGGTGTACCCACGGGTCCTGGCGGCCCCTATCGCACTGCGGCCGGACAGGGTTCCGGTCCCCATTCCGACATGCGGGTCCGGGCAGTGCTCGGCCCGACCAATACCGGAAAGACCCATCTGGCCATAGAACGGCTGCTTTCCCATTCCAGTGGCATCATCGGCTTCCCGCTCCGCCTGCTTGCACGGGAGAATTATGACCGTATGGTCGCGCGCAAGGGCGCGCATGCCGTCGCCCTGATAACCGGCGAAGAAAAGATCGTGCCCCCGAAGGCCCGCTGGTTTTCGTGTACGGTCGAGGCCATGCCGCTGGACCGGCGGGTGGAATTCGTTGCGGTGGACGAAATCCAGCTCTGCGCGGACCCGGATCGCGGACATATCTTTACCGACCGCCTGCTGCATGCACGCGGCACGGCGGAGACCATGTTTCTGGGCGCCGATACCATCCGCAACCTGATCCGCCGCCTGGTGCCGGGCATAGAAATCGAACATCGGCCCCGCCTGTCACAGCTTACCCATGCCGGAGCGTGCAAGCTGACCCGCCTGCCGCCGCGTTCGGCCATTGTCGCCTTTTCCGCGGGTGAGGTGTACGCCATTGCCGAACTGCTGCGTCGCAGGCGTGGCGGCTGCGCCATTGTCATGGGCCAGCTTTCCCCCCGGACGCGTAACGCGCAGGTGGCGCTGTATCAGGAAAAGGAAGTGGATTATCTGGTCGCGACCGACGCGATCGGGATGGGGCTGAACATGGATGTCAACCATGTGGCCTTTGCCAGCCTGTCCAAATTCGATGGCACGCGCATCCGCCCCCTGGCCGCAGGCGAAATCGCGCAGGTGGCCGGACGCGCCGGGCGCGGGCTTCGTGATGGCACCTTCGGCACGACAGGCACCTGCCCGCCGCTGCATGAAGAACTGGCCGAAGCGGTGGAACAGCATCGTTTCGATCCGCTTACCCGCCTGTCATGGCGTAACAGCGACCTCGATTTCTCATCCCCCGATACCCTGCTGGCCAGTCTCAACCGCCCGTCCCCCCGTGGGGAACTGGTCGCGGGCCACGAAGCCAGCGACATGCTGGCCCTTGCGGCACTGAGCGCCAATACCGAAATCCGCCCACTGGTCCGCTCCCGCGCAGCAACGCGGCTATTATGGGAAAGCTGCCAGATCCCCGATTTCCGCAAACTGGGCGATGACAGCCATATTCGGCTGTGCGGGCGTATTTTCACCCATATCATTCAGGACGGGCGCATTCCCGCTGACTGGCTGGACAGACAGATCACCCATTTCTTCCAGACGGAAGGCACCATTGATTCGCTTATGCAGCGGCTGGCGGGCATCCGCGTATGCAGCTACATCGCGTCCCGCACGGGCTGGATCGCCAATGCGGAACACTGGCAGGCCCGCACCCGTGAAGTGGAAGACCGCCTGTCCGACATCCTGCATGAACAACTGACCGCCCGCTTCGTCGATCGCCGCGCCACAACCCTGATCCGGCGGCTGGATGAAGGCGTGCATGACAGCCTGCTTTCCGCCGTAACGGCACAGGGCAATGTGGTGGTGGAAGGCCACGAGGTCGGGCGCATCGCGGGGCTGGACCTGATCGCCGGTGAACATGACGATGCGGAGGACGGGCGGCTGCTGATGCGCGCGGCCCGTCGCGCCGTGCGTAGCGAGATCCCGCGCCGTGTCGCCCTGCTGGTGCAGGATGATGACGCGCAGTTCGCCTTTTCCCCCGACGGACTGCACGTCATGTGGCAGGATATGCCGATCGCGCGCCTGCAACCTGGCCCCCACGTGCTTTCGCCCCGCCCGCAGGTGCTTGATAACCCGCTACTGGACAATGCCCAGCGCGAACGCATCCGCAACCGGCTCCAGACATGGCTGGGACAGGTGGTGCGCGAACATCTGGCGCCCCTTTTTGCCGTGCAGGCCGCAGTGGCCAGCACGCCGGACCTGCGCGGGCCTGTCCATCGCCTGTGTGAAGGGGCCGGGATCGCCCCGCTTCATCGCGGCGAACGCTACGATCAGGACACGATCCGTCGGCTACGGCGACTGGGCATAAAGGTGGGGCATTATAGTCTGTTCATGCCCGCAATCCTGAAGGAGCAGCCCATGCGGCTGCGCGGCTGGCTGATCGCCATCAGCCTGAACATGCCCTGCCCACCCCTGCCCGCCATGAGCCGCATTTCCCTTGCACCCGATGCCCTGCCCGCAGCGTTCATGGATCGCATGGGCTGGCTGGAAACCGGCCCAGTAAGAATCAGGCTGGACATTGCGGAAAAGATCATTCTGGAACTGGCCCGCATGACCCGGCGCGCGCCCGTGCCACTGCCGCCCCTGCTGGCATCGCGTCTGGGCATACGCCGCGAAATGCTGCCAGCGGTCATGAAGGGAATGAACATGCGGGTGTATCATCCCCGACCCATGGCCGCCGATCATTATGGGCCGCCCGCACCCGTCATGATCCGTTTCCTGTCCGATACAACCGGAAACAAAAGGGATCGCGCCCCGTCCGCTGAGAAAGACCGGGCGAAGAAACGTAACGCCGCCGCAGACCCCCGTCGCCGCGCCATTCGCCCCGACAGTCCCTTCGCGGCGCTTGCCACACTGTTTGACCGACCGTAACGCCCATGAACCAGACTGCTACCCCCGAAACTTCCCCCACGGCCCAGCGTCTGGACCTGTGGCTGCTGCATGCCCGTTTCGGGCGCAGTCGCAGCGCATGCGCCCAGATCGCGGCCGGCGGTCAGGTCCGCATCAACCGGCAGCGCGTAACCAAGGCCCATGCGCAGGTTCATACAGGGGACATCCTGACACTGCCCGCCCCCGACAGGAAAAGCGTGATTGTCATTCGCGTTACAGGCTTCGCGGCCAGACGACAATGCGCCTCACTTGCACAACTTCTGTATGAAATTCTTCCCGAATCCATCTGAATATTGTGTCCGCAACGCCAATGCTGCGCGTGATTATGCATTACCCGCTGTCTTGGGCTTGCCACGGCAGGAAAACGCTCTCATATCTTCCGCCATTCCCGATGAGATCAGGCCCGGTGTGGCACCTCATCCCTTTCAATGGCCGGGCCTATTGCCGCAGGCCGAACAAATAATGATCGGAGATAGGCGATGACCTATGTGGTCACCGAAAACTGCATTCGCTGCAAATTCACAGATTGTGTCGAAGTCTGTCCGGTTGACTGCTTCTACGCGGGCGAGAACTTTCTCGTAATCAATCCGGACGAATGCATCGATTGCGGCGTGTGCGAACCGGAATGCCCCGCTGAGGCCATCTTCCCCGATAGTGACGACCGTGCGACCCCGTGGGCGGAACTGAACGCCAAATACGCAGCCGTATGGCCGAACATCACACGCAAGCTCGACGCCCCGGCCGATGCCGAGGAATGGAAAGACAAGCCCAACAAGAAGGACCTTCTTTCCCCCGAACCCCACAAAGGCTGATCCCCGCCTTTCCCGTAGGGTTGTCCATAAAAAAAGACCGGCACGATTTCTCGTGCCGGTCTTTTTTTATGCCGTCTGCCCCGGAGGCAGTTGCCTGCCCCCGAAGCCCGCATGACATCGCTTAGCGCGACATCATGTTGATGGACGTGTCATGCATGATGAACATCGTGCCGGCCACAAGGACCAGAACCGACAGCACCGTGAATGTAAACGCCATGACGTTCCAGCGCTGCTCGGACGAACCGTTCATGTGCAGGAAGTAGATCAGGTGAACCACGATCTGGACCACCGCCAGCAGGGCAATCGCCCCACCGGTGGCGGACGGTGACATCGCATGCGACATCACCAGACCGAAGGCGGCCACCGTCAGGATGACGGCAAGTACGAACCCGGTAAGGTAAGATCCTACGCTACCGTGGCCCTCTCCCGAGGATGAAATATGTTCAGCCATCAGAGCACACCCATCAGATAGACAAAGGTGAAGACACAGATCCAGACAATGTCCAGAAAGTGCCAGAACAGGCTGAGGCAGGTCAGCTTGCCGATCATGCGCTCGTTCAGCTCGGTCTTGCCAGCCGTCTGGAACAGCAGGACAGCCATCCACAGCAGGCCGCAGGTAACGTGCAGACCGTGCGTACCCACAAGCGTGAAGAACGCGGACAGGAACGCACTGCGATCCGGGCCGTTGCCTTCAGCAACCATGTGGGAGAACTCACGGATTTCCATGAACAGGAAGCCCAGCCCCAGCAGGAAGGTCACCCCGAGCCAGGTCCGCATGGTGCTGACCTTGTTCTCGTGGGCGGCAATCATGCCGAAACCGTAGGTGATGGAGCTGAACAGCAGGATTGCCGTTTCAATGCCAACACCCGAAAGTTCGAACACTTCGTGGCCGGTCGGACCGCCGGCAAACTGGTCACGCAACACCGCGAACACTGCGAACAGCGTACCGAAGATGATGCAGTCCGTCATCAGATACAGCCAGAACCCGAACACCACGGGAGATTCGTGGTGTTCATCATGGGCATGGGCTGCATCAGCAGTCATATTTTGCGCCATTATTCCGCTGCCTGTGCTGCCATAAGGTTATGGGAGTGCTCCTGCTCGATACGGACCACTTCGGACACCGGCACATAATAGTCGACGTCATTGTTAGCCGAACGTGCGATCACCGTAGCGATGACGCCAATCAGACCAACAGCCGCCAGCCACCAGATGTACCAGACCGCACCGAAGCCAAGCACGAAGCTGAAGGCACCGATCAGGAAACCGCATGCCGTGTTCTTGGGCATGTGGATCGGCTGATAGTTGCCACCGGCCTGACGCGTGTCGATACCGGCTTCCTTGTCATGGGCAAAGGCGTCCAGTTCATGCACTTCCGGCAGGATGGCGAAGTTGTAGAACGGCGGGGGCGAAGACGTGGACCATTCCAGCGTACGTGCGTTCCAGGGATCGCCCGTCAGGTCGCGGTTTTCGGCCAGGTTGCGGTCACGGATCGAAACATAAAGCTGGGTCAGCTGGCAGACGATACCGCCTGCGATCAGAACTGCACCAACTTCAGCGATCAGCAGCCACATGTGCCATTCGGGGTTGTCATAGTGGTTCATACGACGGGTCATGCCCTCGAAACCAAGGACATACAGCGGCATGAAGGCGAAGTAGAAGCCAACGAACCACAGCCAGAACGCGCGCTTGCCCCAGGCTTCGTTCAGCTTGAAGCCGAAAGCCTTCGGGAACCAGAAGTTCATGGCGGCAACGTAACCGAAATACACGCCACCAATGATCACGTTATGGAAGTGGGCGATAACGAACAGCGAGTTATGCAGCACGAAATCGGAAGCCGGGATAGCCAGCATGACGCCGGTCATACCACCGATGGAAAAGGTGATCATGAAGCCGATCACCCAGTACATGGTTGCGTGGAATTCAACGCGACCCTTGTACATCGTGAACAGCCAGTTGAAGATTTTCACCCCGGTCGGAACCGCGATGATCATCGTCATGATACCGAAGAACGCATTCACGTTCGGGCCGGCACCCATGGTGAAGAAGTGGTGAACCCACACAACCAGCGACAGAACCATGATGGAAGCGGTCGCGTAGACCATGGTCTTGTAGCCGAACAGCGGCTTGCGGGAGAAGGTCTGCGTGATTTCGGAGAAGGCGCCGAAGGCAGGCAGAACCAGGATGTACACTTCCGGATGGCCCCAGCCCCAGATCACGCTCAGATAGAGCATCTGGTTGCCGCCGCCGTCATTGGTGAAGAAGTGCATGCCCAGGTAACGGTCCAGACCAAGCAGACCCATGGCCACGGTCAGGATCGGGAAGGCAACCATGATCAGCACGGTCGTGCAGAAGATGGTCCAGGTGAACACCGGCATACGCATGTAGGTCATGCCAGGCGCACGCATCTTCACGATGGTCGCGAAGAAGTTCACACCCGTCAGCAGCGTGCCGACACCGGACAGCTGCACCGCCCAGATGTAGTAGTCAACACCGACACCGGGGCTGAACTGCTGTTCGGACAGGGGCGGATATGCAAGCCAGCCGCACTGCGAGAACTCACCGATGAACAGGGAGACGTTAACCAGCAGGAAGCTGATGGTCGTCATCCAGAAGCTCAGCGTGTTCACGAACGGGAAGGCCACGTCACGCGCACCGATCTGCAGCGGCACCACGATGTTCATCAGACCCTGCATGAACGCCATGGCCATGAAGAAGATCATGATCGTGCCGTGTGCGGAGAAGATCTGGTCATAGTGGTGCGGCGGCAGGTAGCCGGGGTTACCGGCATAGGCCAGCGCAAGCTGGGAGCGCATCATGATCGCGTCCGCGAAACCACGGAACAGCGCCACGAGGGCTACAACGATATACATGACACCAATGCGCTTGTGGTCGACCGAGGTCAGCCATTCACGCCACAGGTAGCCCCATTTACCGTAATAGGTGATGAGACCGACAACGGCGAGGCCAGCAATGGCAGCACCGATGAACGTCCCAACAAGAATCGGCACATCATACGGGATGGCCGACAATGTTAATTTGCCAAACATCTGTCCTATTCCTTCATGTTCATGTCGGACATCGCGGACTGCTGCACGTGCAGCATCTTGCCGGTGCTCTTATCCATGACCATGCCGTTGTTGTACTTGGCAACGATATCATCGAAGAGACCTGTGTCGACATGCGAGAAGTATTCAACCGGGTTGGCCTCGCTCGGCGCGGCCAGCTTGGGATAGCTTGCGCTGTCCAGCTGCTCGGAAGAAGCCTTCACCTTCTCGACCCACGCGCTGTACTGGTCCGCCGGCATTGCCAGCGCACGGAAGCGCATGTCGGAGAAGCCACGACCGCTGAAGTTGGAGGACTCACCCAGGAAGTCACCCGCTTCGTTGGCAATCAGGTGCAGTTGTGTCTGCATGCCGGCCATGGCGTAGATCATCGTACCGAGACGCGGGATGAAGAAAGAATTCATCACGGAATCAGAGGTGATCCGGAAGTCAACCGGCGTATTCACCGGCATGGCCATCTGGTTTACGGTCGCGATCCCTTCATCCGGATAGATAAAGAGCCATTTCCAGTCCAGTGCCACAACATCGACATGAATTGGCTTGACGTTAGCCTCTGCTTCAAGGGGCTTGTACGGGTCAAGCGAATGACAGGTCTGATAGGTCAGCACCGCCAGGAACAGAATGATCAGGCTGGGAACGGCCCAGATGATCACCTCGATCTTGTTGGAATGCGACCATTTCGGCAGGTATTCCGCAGCCGTATTGGACTGACGGTAGTGCCAGGCGAACACCAGTGTCAGGATACAGACCGGCACAACGACCAGCAGCATCGCGAACACCGAAGTCAGGATCAGGCTTTTTTCCTGAAGACCGATCACGCCCTTGGGGTCAAGTGTATCCCACGTGCAGCCTGCTAACAGCACTGCCGAAGATAAACTCACTAGCTTAGTTAATCTTGGCAAGATTTTTTTCTTCATCTCACGCCTCGTTGGTTTCGACATCACCCTGTTTTGCTCACATCCTCGCTTCATCCACGGGCTTAGACAACAACGGTCACGTTATACGCTCGGCAGGGAAAATGCATCGCCTTTCCCCCGGCACCCAGCGACATCGCGCCCACGTCGACTTCCGAAAGGGGACAATCGACCCTTTTCCGGTTTGCATCCGTCATGAGTTAGTTGCCGACCGGCTGACCATGATCCTGATCAATACGGCCCGCCAGACCTTACGTAATTATTACTGTCAGGGCAGATCGGACCATAAATCGCGATGCCGTCCTGTGTGCTGAAGCGCATGTCCTGTGCCGCTCACCCTTTCATATAGTTTTTCTATTCAAGGGTTATCCGACCGGAATGCCCTTAGAGGCAAGCCTTCACATAATATTTCAGAAAATTACAGAAGGAAGAATTTATCTAAAAAAAACATTGTTTTACAGGGAATTACGGGTGTGTCATTAACCTCACACTCTCGTCATCTTATAATTTCCATATCTGAATAAGTCTTATCTTTTTTACCCAAACCGATACCCGGACCCTCTTTCCATGCAAAAAGGGCCGCCGCTTTCGCGACGACCCTTTCCATTTCATAAACCGTACCTTATCGGTCTGAAAAAGCAGGACTCCTGCCATCAGTCGTTGCTGCTGTTGCGCACACCCATGAACTGAAGCAGGAACTGGAACAGGTTGATGAAGTTCAGATACAGGTTCAGCGCATCATATACTGACCGCTTCGCAGCCTGATCCGGACCTTCATAATAGGCGAGCTGCTGGTAGGTCGCCTTGATCCGCTGGGTATCGAACATGGTCAGGCCGACAAACAGCAGCACACCAACGGCGCTATAGACGAAATACAGGCCGGGGCTATGAAGGAACATGTTCACCACCCCCGCGATGATGAGGCCGAACAGACCCATCATGAAGAACGAACCGAACCGGCTCAGGTCAGTACGAGTCGTGTAGCCCCAGATCGACATGGTGCAGAATGTCGCTGCGGTGATGAAGAAAACCCGCGTGACCGAAACGCCGGTGAAAACCAGGAAGATGTTGGACAGGCTTGCCCCCATCACCCCGCAGAACAGCCAGAACAGCGTCTGCACGGCCTGAGTGGACAGCCGGTTCACACCGAACGACATGACCATGACGAAACCAAGCGGCGCAATCATGGCCAGCATGGCCAGACCGGTCGGCTTGATCGCCATACCCATCGGGGTTGGCACATGCTGGAAGAACAGGGCCTGCAGGCTGGTATTGGCGATCAGGTACGCAACCAGTCCCGTCAGGACCAGACCTGATGCCATCCAGTTATAGACTCGCAGCATATAGGCCCGAAGGCCCATATCCACGGAACCTGCAGCGCTATCAGCGGCGGGGCGGATGAAACTCCGCGAATCAGGGCCAAAAGCCATTGTGTTTCCTTCCTCCACGTCGTTGACCGACGTGCCTCTACCCCAATGTGGGAACATGGTAGAACACGTTCAAGAACCTGGGCGTGTCCAATACATTACAATACGGCAACACATACGCCGCCGCTCCGGGCCTATATATACTGTACATGTCAAAATGCGGCATATGCCGTTTTCATTCTGCCCAACAGGTTCTTCATGCGTCTTTTCATTGGTCTGGAACTTCCCTCTGCCCTGGCGCACACCCTTGGCGAATTGCGGGGCAGCCTGCCGGATGTGGCGTGGTACCCGCCGGAATCCTATCACCTGACACTGCATTTCGTAGGCGAGGTTACGCACGGGCACTTTCTGGAGGAAATGCATCATGCCCTTTCCGCCATCCGTGCTGCCCCACCTTCCTTGATCCTGACAGTGCCCGGTCTGTTCGAACCAGCAACACGACAGGGACCGGATACCCTGTGGATGGGCTGCGCGCCTGACCCCGCCCTTGTCCACCTGCAAAACAGGATACGCGCAACGATGACGCGCCTCCCCTCCCCTTTCGGCAAGGCAGGTTCGGGGCAGTCAGGGGCGGCAAGGCCCATCCGGCGCTTTGTTCCCCATATCTCGCTGGGACAGATGCGCCATCCGGACCCGGTGCGTCGGCAACGATGGCTCGTTACATCCCCGCCTGCCTGCGATGCACAGAGCATCGGTCATTTCACGCTGTTCCGCTCCCTGAGGCATGGAGACATGCCCTTCTACGAGCCGTTGGAGCATTATCCCCTGCATCCCTGATTCTTGCGCGGGAACGTCATGCAGCGGGAAAAATCAGGAGTCTCGGGAACTATCCAGTTATTCGTATTATGGATAATAAAAATATATTCCGTACCATTCTTTGTGGACGCCCTATCGAAACGAGAACAACCCGTTTTTCATTTTCCCCCGGAATATCAAGAAAGTTTACGAATATCCCTGAAAAATCCAGTTATCTGTTTCATTGCTTATCTGACAGCATATTCACGTTTTAGTGATATCGAACACTAAAATGTCAGGAGACGGGCGGCGCAGCCTCAGTATGTTCGGGTGAAACGGACTACCTGCTTTTCTCCTGCCCGAAGCCGGTTCCTGTCTGTCGGTCAAGGAAGCCTGTTCTGCCTGCTTTCCAGACCGATACAGTCAGAAAACCTGCCCCGGCAGAAAGTTGCAGCGGCGGCGTCCTGAATTCGAAACCGTTAGTTTTTCTGAGGACATCACATATGATTTCTGCCGTTTTCGGAAAAAGACGTTCTCTGAGCAGAACGCTTACAGCCGGAACGATATGTGCGGCTCTCATCTCCGGCTATGCCACCATGGCATCGGCGGATGAGGGACAGGGCGCCACAGGGGAAGCGATCATCCATGCTGATGATCACCCCGGCAACTGGATGACCTATGGCCGCACCTATTCTGAACAGCGTTACAGCCCGCTGGATCAGATCAACCGTTCCAATGTCGGTAACCTGAAGCTGGCCTGGTATCTGGATCTCGATACCAACCGTGGCCAGGAAGGCACGCCCCTGGTTGTTGATGGCGTCATGTATGCCACCACCAACTGGAGCATGATGAAAGCCGTCGACGCCGCAACCGGCAAGCTGCTGTGGTCCTATGACCCGCGCGTGCCCGGCAACATCGCCGACAAGGGCTGCTGTGACACGGTCAACCGTGGCGCGGCCTACTGGAATGGCAAGGTCTATTTCGGCACGTTCGATGGCCGTCTGATCGCCCTTGATGCCAAGACCGGCAAGCTGGTCTGGAGCGTCAACACCATTCCGCCCGAAGCCGAACTGGGCAAGCAGCGTTCCTACACCGTTGACGGCGCGCCGCGCGTCGCCAAGGGCCGCGTGATCATCGGTAACGGTGGTTCCGAATTTGGTGCCCGTGGCTTTGTCACCGCGTTCGACGCGGAAACAGGCAAGGTTGACTGGCGCTTCTTCACGGTTCCGAACCCCAAGAACGAACCGGACCATGCTGCATCCGACAGCGTGCTGATGAACAAGGCCTACCAGACCTGGAGCCCGACCGGCGCCTGGACCCGTCAGGGCGGCGGCGGCACGGTGTGGGATTCCATCGTGTATGACCCCGTGACCGACCTGGTCTATCTGGGTGTCGGCAACGGTTCGCCGTGGAACTACAAGTACCGTTCCGAAGGCAAGGGCGACAACCTGTTCCTGGGCAGCATCGTCGCACTGAAGCCGGAAACCGGCGAATACGTCTGGCATTTCCAGGAAACGCCGATGGATCAGTGGGACTTCACCTCGGTCCAGCAGATCATGACGCTTGACCTGCCGATCAATGGTGAGACCCGCCACGTCATCGTTCATGCGCCGAAGAACGGCTTCTTCTACATCATCGATGCGAAGACCGGCGAGTTCATCTCGGGCAAGAACTATGTTTACGTGAACTGGGCCAGCGGCCTCGATCCGAAGACCGGCCGTCCGATCTACAACCCCGACGCGCTCTACACGCTTACGGGCAAGGACTGGTACGGCATTCCGGGTGACCTTGGTGGCCATAACTTCGCGGCCATGGCGTTCAGCCCCAAGACCGGGCTGGTCTACATCCCCGCGCAGCAGGTTCCGTTCCTGTACACCAACCAGGTCGGCGGGTTCACCCCGCATCCGGATAGCTGGAACCTTGGTCTGGACATGAACAAGGTCGGTATCCCCGACTCCCCGGAAGCCAAGCAGGCCTTCGTTAAGGACCTGAAGGGTTACATCCTGGCATGGGATCCGCAGAAGCAGCAGGAAGCCTGGCGCGTGGACCACAAGGGTCCGTGGAACGGCGGTATCCTGGCGACTGGCGGCGACCTGCTGTTCCAGGGCCTGGCGAACGGTGAATTCCACGCCTATGACGCGACGAACGGTTCCGACCTGTTCCACTTCGCGGCTGACAGCGGCATCATCGCACCGCCCGTGACCTACCTTGCCAAGGGCAAGCAGTATGTTGCGGTTGAAGTGGGCTGGGGCGGCATCTATCCGTTCTTCCTTGGTGGCCTGGCCCGTACCAGCGGCTGGACCGTCAACCACTCGCGCATCATTGCCTTCTCGCTCGACGGCAAGTCCGGTCCTCTGCCCAAGCAGAACGACGAAGGCTTCCTGCCCGTCAAGCCGCCGGCACAGTTTGATGCGGCCCGCACGGATAACGGCTACTTCCAGTTCCAGACCTATTGCGCCGCCTGCCATGGCGACAATGCGGAAGGTGCTGGCGTGCTGCCTGACCTGCGCTGGTCCGGCTCCATCCGCCACCAGGATGCGTTCTACAATGTTGTCGGTCGTGGCGCGCTTACCGCCTATGGCATGGATCGCTTCGACAGCAGCATGAATCCGAACGAGATTGAAGATATCCGTCAGTTCCTGATCAAGCGTGCGAACGAGACCTATCAGAGGGAAGTTGATGCCCGGAAGAATGCTGCCGGTATTCCCGAGCAGCTGCCATAATCCCGGTTTTGACAATTTTTCGCATCAACGCGACGCATGATGGTGAACATAATGATCAACAGGCTTAAGGTGACATTCAGCGCGGCAGCGTTTAGTCTGCTGGCAGGGACGGCATTGGCTCAGACGCCCAATGCCGACTCCGCGCTAGTCGAGAAAGGGGCGTATGTCGCGCGACTGGGTGACTGCGTAGCATGTCATACCGCTCTCCACGGTCAGGCCTATGCAGGTGGGCTTGAAATCAAGAGCCCGATCGGCACGATTTACTCCACAAACATTACCCCGGACCCGACCTACGGTATCGGCCGCTACACCTTCGAAGAATTCGACGAAGCTGTGCGCCACGGTATCCGCAAGGACGGCTCCACCCTGTATCCGGCCATGCCATATCCCGCCTTCTCGCGTATGACGAAGGAAGACATGCAGGCGCTGTATGCGTACTTCATGCACGGGGTGAAGCCGGCGGCGCAGCCTAACAAGCAGCCGGACATTTCCTGGCCGATGTCGATGCGCTGGCCGCTGGGCATCTGGCGCATGATGTTCTCGCCCTCGCCCAAGGACTACACCCCTGCGCCCGGCACGGATGCCGATATTGCCCGTGGTGATTACCTTGTGACGGGTCCGGGACATTGCGGTGCGTGCCATACGCCGCGCGGCTTCGCCATGCAGGAAAAGGCTCTGGATGCGTCCGGTGGGCCTGACTTCCTGGCCGGTGGCGCACCGATCGACAACTGGGTCGCACCCAGCCTGCGTAACGACCCGGTCGTGGGTCTGGGCCGCTGGTCCGAGGATGATATCTACACCTTCCTCAAGTCCGGCCGTATCGACCACTCCGCCGTGTTCGGTGGCATGGGCGATGTGGTGGCATGGAGCACCCAGTACTTCACCGATGACGATCTGCACGCCATCGCGAAGTACCTGAAGAGCCTGCCGCCGGTTCCGCCGTCGCAGGGCAACTACACATACGACCCGTCCACCGCGAACATGCTGGCTTCGGGTAATACCGCCAGCGTTCCGGGCGCCGATACGTATGTGAAGGAATGCGCCATCTGTCACCGTAACGACGGTGGTGGTGTGGCCCGCATGTTCCCGCCGCTGGCTGGCAACCCGGTCGTCGTGACCGAGAACCCGACCTCGCTGGTGAACGTAATCGCACATGGTGGCGTGCTGCCGCCGAGCAACTGGGCGCCGTCCGCGGTGGCCATGCCGGGTTACAGCAAGTCGCTGTCCGCACAGCAGATTGCTGACGTGGTCAACTTCATCCGCACAAGCTGGGGCAACAAGGCGCCGGGCACCGTTACCGCCGCCGACGTGACCAAGCTGCGTGACACGGGTGCGCCGGTTTCCAGCTCGGGCTGGAACAGCATGAGCAGTGGCTGGTCGGTCTTCCTGCCGCAGCCTTATGGCGCAGGCTGGACCTTCGCACCGCAGACGCATACCGGTCAGGACGCCGCGCAGTAATGCCGGTCGGGTGGCCCCAACGGGGCCGCCCACTCCTGATACGTTACGGAAAACCGCCATGGACCCCGTCCATGGCGGTTTTCTTATGTCTGCCGATCCCGCACACTCCCCCTTTCGCAACCATAAGGGAAGATACCGGCATGCAGCGCATTGTGGTCCTGACCGGGGCAGGCATCAGCCAGGAATCCGGCTTGCAGACTTTCCGTGGCCCGGACGGGTTGTGGAACAATGAACGGATCGAGGATATCTGCACCCCACAGGGCTTCCAGCGCGATCCCCTGCGCGTGGACCGTTTCTATAACGGCCTGCGCAGCAGGCTCTCCACCGTGCAGCCCAACGCCGCCCATTACGCGCTGGCCGATCTGGAACGTGCCGGACGGGAAGAACGCTGGGCAGGTCAGGTTACGATCGTGACGCAGAACATAGACGACCTGCATGAGCGCGCAGGCAGTCATAATGTGATCCATATGCATGGCGAACTGCTGCGCCTGCGCTGCACCCATTGCCACGCGAAACCTGTATGGCGGGAAGACTGTTATCCCCAGACACCCTGCCCTGTGTGCCATACGCCATCACTGCGGCCCGACATCGTCTGGTTTGGGGAAATGCCCTATCATATGGAAGCCATCGGCACCCGCCTGGCGGAATGTGACCTGTTCGTCGCCATCGGCACCTCCGGCACCGTTTATCCGGCGGCAGGCTTTGTGGACAGTGTCGCGGGGCATGCGGATACGATGCTGTTCAATCTTGATATCCCACACGGGCCTTCCCCTTTCGATCAGGTCGTGCCCGGTCCCGCGACCCGCACCGTAAGCGCATGGGTGCGCGAACTGCTGGAAAAATAGAGCGCAGGATATGCCCGACGAGACACTGGAAACGCTGCTGGAATCCATCCGCGCCTGTCAGCTCTGCCGCGCGGATCTGCCGCTGGGGCCACGGCCGGTGCTCCATATTTCCCGCACGGCGCGATTGCTGATTGCCAGTCAGGCCCCCGGAACACGCGTGCATGAAACAGGCCAGTCCTTCAATGATGCCTCCGGCGACAGGCTGCGTGCGTGGATGGGCATAGATCGCGCCACGTTTTATGACGTCAGCCGCATTGCGATCGTGCCCATGGGTCTGTGTTATCCCGGTCGGCTGCCCAAGGGGGGCGATTGCCCGCCACGGCCGGAATGTGCGCCCCAATGGCGTGCGCGCATCATGGCGCAGATGCCAGGCCTTGAACTGACGCTCGTGGTGGGCAGTTATGCGCAGAACCACATTCTCGGACCGGGCAGGGTCAGTGATCGCTCTCTGGATTTCCGGCGCTACCTGCCCCGTTATTTCCCGCTGCCACATCCCTCATGGCGCACGGGGGCGTGGGAACGCCGCACCCCGCAATTCGGACATGATGTGCTGCCCGCCCTGCGTGCGTGTGTGCAGGCTGTTCTGGCGGGGCGCCCCGTGCCCGCCATTCCGCCAGTCGCGCCGGTGTAGTCAGTCTGATCCGCTTTGCGCGGCTTTATTCCCCTGCTGCCGCCAGAATGGCGTGGGCGGTGGACAGCGCCACGCCCTGCACGCCCGTAATCAGGATCTGCACGCCAATGGACAGCAGGATCAGCGCCGCGAGGCGTGAGACAATACGGGTGCCGGTCTTGCCCAGCAGGCAGAGCAGTTGTTCGGCATAGGCGTAAGCCGCCCATACGACGGCTGCCACCAGAAGGGCTGCGATTGACAGCACGCCATAAAAGACGATGTGGCTGCCCCCAGTCGGCCCTTCCGATCCCAGCGCGATGGCGACGGCAATGGTTCCTGGCCCTACGGTAAAGGGCATGGTCAGCGGGAAAAATGCCTGCCCCATCATGTTACTGCTGATCTGGGCGTGATTGTTCTGTGTCGCCTGGGCCTGTTTTCGGGCTTCCTCGGTTTCCGGGGCCTGAAGCAGGGACCAGGCCCGCACGGCCACCACCAGTCCCCCGGCGATGCGCAACGCATTGATGCTGATACCGAAAAAGGACAGGACGGACCCGCCGATCCAGATCGAGGCCAGCATCAGCATGGCGGAATAGAATGCGACCTGACGCGCAAGGGCAATGCACAGGCGCCGGTCATGCCCGCTGGTGACCTGCGCGAAGATAAGTGCGGCCCCCAACGGATTGACAATGGAAAACAGCGCGGGAAACGCCATAAGGAACGCGCCCGACAGGCTGGGCAACCCGACAACTGTGGAAAAATGGGTAAGCAGCCCGTCATGCGCCGTCATGAGCGTATCCTTCAGCCGGGTGAAACGTCCATCAGTCTTCCACCTGTCCCGATGGCGCGAAGGTCCGTGCCAGAAGGGGGCGTATGGCAGGCAGGTCCCGGGCGGCCGCACACAGGAAGGATGGGGAAGCGTCCTTCCCCTCAGTCACCAGCGGCCATGATGTCAGCCCCAGTTCATTATAGACAGGCAACAATGTCATGCCTACACGCCAGAAGACCGGTCTGCGCCCTTCCTGCACCGCAAGGTCGCGCAGCCACCATATGGCGGATGTGCAGTCATCCGCATCCCCCGCCGGGTCCCCCAGTCCGATCAGATAGACACCCACGCGCACGAAAGGCAGCAGCGCCTCCCGCCGTGCGCCCGGTATCGCCCCCGATGGGGCAGGCGTAACCTCCCCCAGCACGTCAAGAGCATGGTCAAGGCCACCATACTGCGCCTGCGTTTCGGCATCCCATGGCAGCACATGGATGCCGCCGGGCCGCACCAGCCGCACAATCATGACCAGCCCGAGCATGACCGCCAGCCCCAGCGTCCACTGGGCAATGCCGGGACGTGATGCGAACAGCATGATTTCCCACCAGCTACCGCCAACGGAATCATGCGGCCCCGCCAGCACGAGGATCAGGATCGAGCCGATCAGCAGCACAAGCGACAGGATGGTCTGGAACGACAGCGGCTCGCTCATGATCCGGGCATGCCGGTAATAGGACCCACGGAATGGCGCGATCAGGATACAGACCAGCATAAGCAGTCCCGGCACGGCCATGGGCGACCCCCGCAGCAGGGTCAGGCCACAGGCGATGGACAGCAGCACCATCGTCGCCTTCCATGCCAGCGTCACACGCTGCGACAGGCCGATGCCAAGACCGATCAGCGCAACCCCGATAAGGGAAAGCAGATAGTCCCCCATCAGGACAAAGGCAGGCTGCATGCGGCCTGCGTTCATCCAGCCTTCAGGGTCAAGCAGCGTCAGGGCCAGCAGCATCCCGCCACAGAGCGAGACGGCCCCCGTCGCGACCGCCACGGAAAAATCCGCCTCGCTTTCGCGTATGACCTGACTGGGGCGGTCCGTGCGCGGCCCCCGCAGCGGCCTGCGCGCACCGACCTTGCGCGACAGGGCTGCATCCCCGCGCAGGAATATTTCATGCGCGGCGAACATGATGCCCGCCACGAACAGGGGGACGATATAGTAGAACAGGCGGAAGATCAGGATGGCGGTCACGATGCGCGTGGCGGGCAGGTAAGCCCCCAGCGCCAGCATCATTGTCCCGTCAAAGACGCCCAGCCCACCCGGCACGCTAGCCACCAGACCCGCCGTATAGGATGCGATGTAGATAGCCAGGAACGTCCCGTAATCCAGTCCCGGCGCGGATGGCAGAAAGGTGTAGGCGATGGCTGCCGTCGCCGCGACTTCCAGCGCCGCCACCACCGTCTGCATCACCGCCATGGCGGAGGACGGGAAGGTGATCTGCCACCGCCAGACCCGAATTTCGTCCACGTAGCGGCCCATGATGACATAGGCGATCACGCCACCCCACATAGCCCCCCCCACAAGACGCATGAGGATGGAAGGCAGGGTCTGGCCGATGAAGGGCACCGTCCCCGGCTCCAGCAGCAATACGCTGCCGATCAGCACGGCGGCCCCCAGCAGGTAGGTCGCGGAACAGAAGGCAATGATCTGGGCAACCTGAAACGGTCTCAGCCCCCAGTTACCATACAGCCTGAACCGCACCGCCGCGCCCGAAATGGCCGAAAAACCAAGATTATGCGACAGGACGTAGGAACAGAAAGCCGCAAACGCCGTGCGCCGGAACGACAGCGGGCAACCCACCTGCCTTACGGCCAGCCAGTCATAAAACGACAGGATAAGGTAGGACAGCAGCGTAAAGCCCGCCCCGGCCCATAATGTCCCGACGGGAATGGCCGCAAGCGCCTGACTTATGTCGTGCCAGTGCAGGTGGCGGACCTCGCGCTGGACCACGACAATGGCGGCAACCAGCAGCAGCAGGCCCAGCACGTGCGGCAGATGCCGTATCAGTCCCCGTCTGGCGGGCGCGGGGGTTACGCCCTTTCCCCCATCATCCACATCGGGATGGGCCATGGCGTCATGTTCAGGACGTTCGGCCATGGGCAGGCTCCTAGCCCGCGGCCCTCTCGTCACGGAGGAGGGCTGCCTCAATCAGGGCGACGGTTTCCGCAATCCCGTACAGCGCAACAAAAATCCCGAAACGCGGCCCCTCCTTCTGCCCAAGCAGCACTTCATACAGACAGCCGAACCACGCACGCAGCGGCTCGAAGCCATGGGTCTTGCCAATCTCGAACACAAGGTTCTGGCAGGTATCGGGGGAAACCTCCTCCCCCTCCAGCCCGCGCAGGGCTTCGGCCAGATCGGACAGCGCCTTGCGCTCATGCGGTTCGGGCGCGCGGTAGTGCTTCGTCGGGCGCACGAAATCGGCGTAATAGACGATGGCATGGTCCACCAGACGCGCCAGCATGGGGCAGCTCTGCGGCGTGGCGGCGGCATCGTAACGCTGGATGAACTTCCACAGCACATCCGGCGTCTCGGCATTCGCGACGGATGCGAGGTTGAGCAGCATGCCAAATGTGACCGGGCTGCCCGCATCGGCGGGAATATTGCCCGCATGGATGAACCACGCCGGGTTGGTCATGAGGGCCGCATCATCGGCAGGCAGCGTCTTCGCCTTGCCGACATGGGCCAGATATTCATCCGTTGCCTTGGGGATGACATCGAAGAACAGGCGCTTGGCGCGCTGCGGGGCATTGAACATATACTGCCCGAGACTTTCCGCGGGCGCGTAACGCAGCCATTCCTCAACCGAAATCCCGTTACCCTTGGACTTCGATATCTTCTGTCCGTTCTGGTCCAGAAACAGCTCGTAAGTCAGGCCCGCAGGCGGCTGGCCGCCAAGGATACGGCAGATCTTCCCCGACAGGCGCACGCTGTCGATCAGATCCTTGCCCGACATTTCATAGTCAACGCCCAGCGCATACCAGCGCATGGCCCAGTCGGCCTTCCACTGCATCTTGGCATGGCCGCCCGTTACGGGGGTCTCGAAGGTCTCGCCTTCCTCATCCGTCCAGCGCACGGTACCCGCCACCGGGTCGATCGCATCCATCTTCACCTGCATGACCTGGCCGGTACGGGGATGGATGGGCAGGACGGGGGAGTAGGTGGCACGCCGTTCCTCGCCCAGTGTCGGCGCGATCACGGCCACGATCTGGTCGTGTACTTCCAGCACGCGCTTCAGGGCGGCGTCGAAACGCCCCCCTTCATAATACAGGGTGGAGGACGCGAATTCATATTCGAATCCGAACCCGTCAAGGAAGGCGCGCAGACGGGCGTTGTTATGCGCGGCGAAGGATTCGTGCGTGCCGAACGGATCGGGCACGCGTGAAAGCGGCTTGCCGATGAACTGGTGCAGCATCTCCTGATTCGGCACGTTTTCCGGCACCTTGCGCAGGGCATCCATATCATCGGAAAACGCAAGCAGCCGCGTGGGCAGGCCGGTCAGCTTCGTGAAGGCCTGACGCACCCATGACGTGCGCGCGACCTCGCCAAACGTGCCGATATGCGGCAAGCCGGAGGGACCATAACCCGTTTCCAGCAGCACGGGCCGATCCGCCGTGACAGCGCGCGCGCCAACATGCGCGGACAGTTTGGCGGCCTCCTCAAACGGCCAGGACTTGGGGAGGGGCGAGATAAGGGGACGATGCTGTTCTGACATGGACCGGCAAGCTATGGGCAGGAATGACGCGGGTCAATCCATCCTATTCAACACCGCAGGACGCAGCAATGATAATGATCTGACACGCGGCGGGCGACAGACGCCCACAGGTACCCTATATCATTGACCGAGATGCCAGACACCCCGCCCCTGCCGGACAGCGCACCGGCGATCCTTCCCCGGCACGGCGCATGGTCGGTCCTGACCCCGGATGGAGAAATCCTGTCCATGACGGCGGCCGAAATCCGGCGTGACCTGCCGCACTGGCCGGCCATTCTGGTCATTCACGCCCCGGCCACGGCGCGCAGGCTGGACCTGCCGCCCCCGCCGCGCCCCTGTCCATGGCTGGACCTGCTGGAACTGTTCGCCTTCGCCATGCCCGCGCATGGCGTGCCCCCCACGGCGCGTGGACTTGGGGGGGCGCTGGGTATTGCAGCACACCGGCTGGATGCGCCCGAGGCCGACCTGCTGCCCGATCTGGCATTCGCACTGCTGCGTCACATCGCCCGCAGCCGCAACACGCCACAGGGCGGCATCATGACCGCGCTGGCATGGCGCATGCGGCAGGCGGGATGGGCATGGGGGCCATCCGTCTGTGCCGCGCTGGGACTGGATGCGGCCGGGCCCTTGCCCGCAGGCGTGATCCAGCCCGCCGAAGCCCTGAAGGTCTGGACGCGCCTGCCAAAATGGGAGGACACCGCCCCCCGCCCGCCACCAGCCGCCCAACCGGTAACGGGGGATGAAGCCTGCGACCACCTGCGCGCCATTCTGGGCGAAGGGGCCGAACACCGTCCCGCGCAGGAAGCGTTCAGCCACCTTGCCGCCCGGGCCTTTGCCCCGCGCACCACGCAGGGCGATCCGCACATGGTGCTGGCGGAAGCGGGAACCGGCACGGGCAAGACCCTTGGCTATGTCGCACCGGCCAGCATCTGGTCGCGCCGCAACGGAGGCGCTGTGTGGATCAGCACCTATACCCGGCACCTGCAACGCCAGATCGAGACGGAACTGGCCCGCCTGTTCCCCGATCCCGCCATCCGCCGCAGCCATGTGGTCGTACGCAAGGGGCGCGAAAACTATCTATGCCTGCTGAATATGGAGGAGAGCGTGAACATCGCCCTCTCCCGCGGGCAGGCGGCGAATGCCACCATTATCGGGCTGGCGCTGGTTGCCTTGTGGGTCGCCCATACCGATGATGGCGACCTGTTTGGCGGCGATCTGCCGGGCTGGTTTGCCGACCTGTTCGGTCGCGGGCTGCTGACCGGCATTGCCGACAGGCGTGGCGAATGCATTCACGGCGCCTGCCCGCATTACCAGCAATGCATGGTGGAACATTCCATCCGCCGCGCCCGCACGGCCGATCTGGTCATCGCAAACCATGCGCTGGTGATGTCACAGGCGGCATGGCACGCGCTGGACGGGTCGGACACCAATAACGAGGACAATACCCCTACCCGCTACATCATGGACGAAGGGCATCACATCGCCGATGCGGCCGACAGCGCCTTCGCCCTTGAACTGTCCGGGCTGGAGGCGGCTGAACTGCGGCGCTGGCTGCTGGGGGCCGAAGGGGCACGGTCGCGCGCGCGGGGCCTGCGGCGGCGGCTGGAAGACCTGCTGGTTCACATCCCGCGCATCGAAACCCCGCTTGATACGGCCCTGATGGCGGCACGCGCCCTGCCCGCCCCCGGCTGGTCGGCACGCCTTGCCGCGCAGGACCCGGCCAGCAAGACCGCCACCGTCCCCACAACCGACCTGCCCGACGGTACGGGCGAACCCGTGCTGTCCAATCCATCGGAAATGCTGCTGCATGAACTGCGCCAGCAGGTTCTCGCCCGCACGCAGGGCAGTCCCGAAGGCGGCCAGCGTCGCAGCGACAGTGAATGCGACCTGCACCCGATGCCCGATTCCCTGCGCATGGCGGCACAGGGACTGGAACGCGCCCTGCGACGACTGGCCGAGCCGCTGCGCACGCTCGTCGCGCGGCTGGAGGAAGTGCTGGATACCGAAGCGGACTGGCTGGACACCCCCATGCGCGAACGGATTGCGGCGGCGATCCGCTCCATCCGCCGCCGTGCCCTGTCCCGCGTCGATGGCTGGTGCGCCATGCTGGGCACCCTGCAGGCCGGAGAGCGCCCGCCCGAAGGCGAGACCCCGCATTATATCGACTATATCCGCATGGACCGGCGCGACGGACAGAACCCCGGCGAGCGCGATGTAGGACTGTATCGCCACTGGCTGGACCCGACCATACCGTTTGCCAGTGTCCTGGCCGCCCCCGCCCACGGGGTGCTGATTACATCCGCCACCCTGCGCGACGAAACGGGCGGGAGCAGAACGGAAGAAGAAAGCGAACGCGCATGGGATGCGGCGGAAGCCCGATCCGGCGCGGTCCACCTGCCATCGCCCGCCATAAGGGCGTCCTTTGCCAGTCCGTTCGATTATGCGCAGCAGAGCCGTGCCTACATCATCACCGATGTCGCCCATGACGATCCGGCGGCGCTTGCCGGTGCCTACCGCACCCTGTTCATGGCGTCCGGTGGTGGGGCGCTGGGGCTATTTACCGCCATATCGCGACTGCGCGAGGTCTACAGGCGCATCATCACCCCGCTGGAAGCAGCGGGACTACCCCTGTTTGCCCAGCATGTGGATCCGATGGACAACGCGACACTGGTGGACATCCTGCGCAGTGAACGCAATGCCTGCCTGCTGGGAACCGATGCGATGCGGGATGGAGTGGATGTGCCGGGCGATGCGCTGCGGCTGGTCGCCTTCGAGCGCGTACCGTGGCCACGCCCGGATATCCTGCACCGGGAGCGCCGCATCCACCTGTCCGGTGGGGCGCCGGGGCGTTATGACGACATGATCGCCCGCCTGCGCCTGCGTCAGGCGTTTGGTCGCCTGATCCGCAGTCGGCAGGACAGGGGCGTATTCGTCCTTCTGGACAGGCGCACCCCGTCACGCCTGCTGTCGGCTTTTCCCGAGGGGGTAATGGTCCGCCGCCTTGGCCTGAGCGCCGCGGCACGGGAAATTACGGAGTTCCTGCAGGCGCACGATACCTCCGCAGACCAGCTTTCCTGATCTGGTTCCCGCAGACCTTCCCCCCTGACCGGGAGAGACGTCAGAGCGCCTTGAGGTTGGTCGCAGCAGCCTTGCCGCGCTCCATGGCGATGTCATAGCTGACGGCCTGATCTTCGTTCAGACCACGCAGGCCAGCGGCCTGAACGGCGGTGATGTGGACGAACACGTCCTTGCCGCCATCATCAGGCATGATGAAGCCAAAACCCTTGGTCGCGTTGAACCATTTTACTTTTCCGGTAGCCATAGCCAGTCTCTTCTCCAGCGCCATCCTTGCCGGTCCTAATACCGGGAATCCGGGCGCGTGCCTTTACGGCCATGAAAAAAACGGGGCATCCGGAAAACACCCAGCCACTTTCACGTCGTTCGTGCTCCATAGGGGCAGCATGAAATGGGCGTCCATGTCAAATACTCCTGACATCACATACGCCGATGCCCCATGCACGGGGCATGAAAAAAGGGGGAAAGGCCACTGGCCCTTCCCCCTTTTTTTTCGTCGGTCCGGGTGGCCCCCTGCGGGAGCCACGCAGGAACAGCGTGGATCAGAAATCCATGCCGCCCATGCCACCCATTCCGCCCATGCCACCTTCCGGCATCGCAGGGGCCTTCTTTTCCGGGCGCTCGGCCACCATCGCTTCGGTGGTGATGAGCAGGCCGGCAACCGAAGCCGCATCCTGCAGCGCCGTGCGGACAACCTTCATCGGGTCGATGATACCGGCTTCCACCAGATCCTTGTAATCACCGATCTGGGCATCGAAACCGAAGGTGTAGGTATCGTTTTCCAGAACCTTGCCGGCGATGACCGCACCGTCTTCACCCGCGTTGTGGGCGATCTGGCGCAGCGGAGCCTGCAGGGCCTTGCGGATGATGTCCGCACCGACGCGCTGGTCGTCGTTATGGAAGTGCAGGCCACCCAGCTTGGTGGATGCGCGGGCAAGTGCGGTGCCACCACCGGGGACAATGCCTTCCTCAACCGCCGCACGGGTCGCGTGCAGGGCATCGTCAACGCGGTCCTTGCGTTCCTTCACCTCGATCTCGGTGGAACCACCGACGCGGATCACGGCAACGCCGCCTGCCAGCTTCGCAAGGCGTTCCTGCAGCTTTTCACGGTCGTAGTCGGAGGTGGTTTCCTCGATCTGCGCACGGATCTGGCTGCAACGGCCCTTGATGCCCTCGCTGTTGCCAGCGCCTTCGACAATGGTGGTGTTTTCCTTGTCGATGTGCACCTTCTTCGCGGTGCCCAGCATGTCCAGCGTGACGCTTTCCAGCTTGATGCCGAGGTCTTCGCTGATGACCTGGCCACCGGTCAGGATCGCGATGTCTTCCAGCATGGCCTTGCGACGGTCACCGAAGCCCGGCGCCTTGACGGCGGCGATCTTCAGGCCACCACGCAGCTTGTTGACCACCAGGGTCGCCAGCGCTTCGCCATCAACGTCTTCCGCAATGATCAGCAGCGGACGGCCGGACTGCACAACCGCTTCGAGCAGCGGCAGGATCGGCTGCAGCGAGGACAGCTTCTTTTCGTGGATCAGGATGTAGGGGCTGTCCAGATCGACGGTCATCTTTTCCGCATTCGTCACGAAATACGGGGAGATGTAGCCACGATCGAACTGCATGCCCTCGACCACGTCCAGCTCGGTGTGCAGGCCCTTGGCCTCTTCCACCGTGATGACGCCTTCGGAGCCGACCTTCTGCATGGCCTTGGAGATCATCTCGCCGATTTCATGTTCGCCATTGGCGGAAATCGTGCCGACCTGTGCCGTTTCAGCCGGGGTCGTGATCTTCTTCGCGTTCTTCTTCAGCTCTTCAACGACAACGCCGACAGCCTTGTCGATGCCGCGCTTGAGGTCCATCGGGTTCATGCCTGCGGCAACAGCCTTGGCGCCTTCACGCACGATGGCCTGCGCCAGAACGGTTGCCGTGGTGGTGCCGTCGCCCGCGATGTCGTTGGTCTTGGATGCGACCTCACGGACCATCTGCGCGCCCATGTTCTCGAACTTGTCGGCCAGTTCGATTTCCTTGGCGACGGAGACACCGTCCTTCGTGATGCGCGGCGCGCCGAAGCTCTTGTCCAGAACGACGTTACGACCCTTCGGGCCAAGCGTCACTTTTACCGCATCCGCAAGGATATCAACGCCGCGCAGCATGCGCTGGCGGGCTTCACCGCCGAACTTTACGTCCTTGGCTGCCATTTTCTTTTCTCCGGTATGGAAGGTTTCTTAAAAGGTTACTCGGTGCGAAAAGCGCGGGGTGGTCAGCCGACCACGCCCATGATGTCGCTTTCCTTCATGATCAGCAGTTCTTCACCGTCGATCGTCACTTCCGTGCCCGACCACTTGCCGAACAGGACGCGGTCACCCGCCTTCACGTCCAGCGCCACGATCTGGCCCTGTTCGTTACGGGCACCTGCGCCCACCGAGATCACCTCGCCTTCCATCGGCTTTTCCTTGGCGGTCTCAGGGATGATGATACCACCTGCTGTTTTTTCCTCGCTCTTGAGGCGACGGACGACCACACGGTCATGCAGGGGACGAAATTTCGTCATGGATGGATCGCTCCACATCTATAAAAAAGGTAACGCCCTTGAATTAAGCAACGCCACCGGTTTGGCGCGCGCGCCAGGCCGCATCGCGTTAGCACTCCCCTCGTGAGAGTGCTAATACCCAGATAGGAAGCACCCCGACGGGTGTCAAGAACACCGCATGGCTGGAACAGGCCTAAATCGCACAATCCCGGCAGCAGACAGGACAGTCACAAATTTAACCGTTAATTATCAATATATTATCGCATATTAAGCTTTCATGACCGAAAGCTGTGGGCTGCTGCCATACAACCGCATGGCACGGCCCCTCCCCCGATTCCGGTTCCCCGCATTGCAGGGTCGGAGTCCTTGAAAAACCCGCCTTCACGCTGTTTCATATTGACGCGGCGGGAACGGGCATCATTCTTTTCCCGCAATGCAGATAAGAAATGAGGGACCACCATGGGCGCAGTCGTAACCGTTACCGCGGCAGACGGGCATACGTTTTCCGCTTACCGGGCAGGCCGCCCATACGCCGCGCGCAGCGTGGTGGTCGTACAGGAAATTTTCGGAATCACGCCCTATATCCGCGCCGTATGCGATTCCCTGGCGGAGGCGGGCTATCAGGCCATCGCACCCGCGCTGTTCGACCGTGTCCGCCGCGATACCATCCTGCCCTATGACAGCAATGGCGTGCAGGAAGGGCTGAAACTGCGTGCCGAGGTGGGCGAAGAAAACGCGCTGAGGGACCTCACCGCCGCCGCCGGGTGCCTGACCACGGAAAAGAAGGGCATCATCGGTTTCTGCTGGGGTGGCAAGCTGGCATGGGAAGCGGCATGCCATACAACCACCTTTTCCGCCGCGGTCGCCTGGTACGGCGGCGGCATTGCCGCGACCCGCAACCAGACGCCCAACTGCCCCGTGCAGCTCCATTTCGGGGCGGAAGATGCCCATATTCCCGCAAACGATGTGGACGCCATCCGCGCCGCGCATGAGGATATTGAAATCTTCACCTATGAAGGGGCCGATCATGGCTTTGGCTGCACGGATCGCCCGTCATATGACGAAGCGGCGGCCACGCTGGCCATGCAGCGCAGCCTGAGCTTTTTTGAACACTGGCTGTAAGAGAGTGTTTGAAAAGAAATCTTTAATAAAAACAGGAAGGTTTCTGGATGCCGCTTTTTTCAAAAAGGCGGCGTCTTCCGAAGCTTTTTGAAAAAAGCCTCACCGGGAACGTCCGTATGATTCCTGGATATTTCCCGACAGGCTTTGCAAACGGCCTCAAGGAGCGCCCCGGTAAGGCGACGGGCCGGATACACGCTGTTTCCGGCCCTTTATCCCGCTGCCTGTCTTGCGGCAGCGGGAAAGTCACACCAGTCAGGCGCGGTTCAGCACACGGCCCGCAACCGCATCCAGCTTGGCCAGCAGGGCGGGATCACGCTTTTCGGGTGCGGTAATCAGCGCGTGTTCCAGCGCACGGTCACAACCGGCGTAACACGGCCCACGCTTCGCCCCCAGCCGGGGGATGACCGAACGGACCAGCGCCCGCGCGCGGCTTGCATTTTCCTGCATCACCTTGACCACGGCATCCACTGTCACGCTATCGTGATCGTCGTGCCAGCAATCATAATCGGTGACCATGGCGACGGTTGCGTAGCAGATCTCCGCCTCACGGGCGAGCTTGGCTTCCGGCATGTTGGTCATGCCCACAACCGAACAGCCCCATGAGCGGTAGAGGTTGCTTTCGGCACGGGTGGAGAACTGCGGTCCTTCCATGACCAGATAGGTACCGCCACGGGTCACATCCAGCCCCAGTTCCCGACACTGGCCTTCCAGCACGTCGCCAATACGCGGACATAGCGGATCGGCCATGCCGACATGGGCCACGCATCCGGTATCGAAAAAGCTCTTTTCGCGCGCGAAGGAACGGTCGATGAACTGGTCGATCACCACGAAATGGCCCGGCGGCAGTTCTTCCTTAAGCGAGCCTACGGCCGAAAGCGACACGATGTCGGTCACGCCCGAACGCTTCAGCGCATCGATATTGGCGCGGTAATTCAGCCGTGACGGCGGCAGCGGATGCCCGCGCCCGTGCCGGGGCAGGAACACGCAGCGCACACCGTCCAGACGACCGAACAGCAACTGGTCGGACGGCTTGCCCCATGGGGTTTCGACCGTGCGCCACTCCTTGTCCTCAAGACCTTCGATATCATACAGGCCGGAACCGCCGATCAGGCCGATAACCGGCTCGATCTGCTCATCAGTGGCAGGATTAGGGGACATTGGACCATGTTCTCCGTTTCAGACAGATGGAAAGAATAAGCACGAACACAAGGAACACGACCGCGCCCACCCCCAGCCGGTGGCGTTCGGTCAGGTGCGGCGTCGCCACCCATGCAAGGAAAGTGGTGACATCGCGCGCCTGCTGCGCAACCGTGGCCGGTGTGCCGTCGGGGTAGGTCACGCCGCCTTCATGCAGCGGCGGCGGCATGGCGGTCAGTCCCTGCGCGGCATAGGGATTGTGGAACATGCCCTGCGGCACGACCATGCCGGGGGGCGCAGGCTGGCCGTAACCGGTCAGGAACGCATAGATCCGGTCCACCCCACCGGGATGGACCACCGCCAGCCGGGACTGGTCCGGCGGCATCACGCCATGATTGGCCGCAGCCGCCGTTCGGGCATCGGGATAGGGGGAAAGCAGGTGGTCATCCGCGCTGGCCGGGCGCGAAAGCGCGTGCCCCCCGGCATCCACGCCCGCTGGCACATGATGGGCATGGGCTATGGCGTCGACATCGCTTTCCTTCAGGCCAAGGCCCGCAAGGTCGCCATAGGTAACCGATTTCATGCCATGGCAGGCGGAGCAGACCTGCGCGTAAACGGTATAGCCGCGCTGGACCGCGCCCATGTCGAAATGCCCAAGCGGCCCCTGAAAACTCCATGTCTGGCGGGGCGGTTCACGGTAATCGCGCGCCATGGCGGAACCACCTGACACAAGGCCAAGGGCTACAAGACCCGACAGCAGCGCGCCATGGCGCCGTGCGGCGTGCCTGCCGGGCGTATCGCACCGCTGTTGGCCCTGCTCATCCATGTCCGCTCCCGCCACAATTCCGTACCCCTTTTCGCGCCAGTATCCCACGCTGGCAACCTTCCTAGCGGCAGGATGACGGGTCTTGCAATTGCCCGTCTTGCAATAGGCGGGACAAACGGGCACCCGTAATATCCTTTGCGAATGACCTGAACGGGCAGAACGATACGACCATGACAATTTCCCGCACACCAGTCGCCCATGACGCGCTGAAGGACACGGCCCGGACGTGGTTTGAAACCCTGCGCGACCGCATATGCGCAGCCTTCGAGCAGATCGAGACCGAAGCCGCTGCCGCCGGCGCGCCCACCCTGCCGGGCAAGGAAACACCGGGCCGTTTCGAGCGCACGCCCTGGAACCGCACCAATGAGGACGGCACGCCCGGCGGCGGCGGTGTCATAAGCCTCATGCGCGGGCGTGTATTTGAAAAGGTCGGGGTCAATGTCTCGACGGTAAGTGGTGAATTCAGCCCCGGCTTTCGCGATTCGATCCCCGGCGCATCGGAAGATCCGCGCTTTTTCGCAACAGGCATAAGCCTTGTTGCCCATATGTGCAGCCCGCTGGTGCCCGCGGCCCATTTCAACACCCGCATGATCATCACCACACAGGGCTGGTTTGGCGGCGGCGGCGACATTACGCCGATGTTTCCCGAAAGCGCCGAAGCCATCAGCGACGGCGAACGGTTCCATGACGGGTTCAGACAGGCATGCGAAAAGCATGACCCCGAATATTATCCCCGCTTCCGCGACTGGTGTGACAAGTATTTTTACCTGCCCCACCGTAATGAACCGCGCGGGCTGGGCGGCATTTTCTATGACCGGCTCAATACCGGCGATCTCGATGCGGATTTCGCCTTTACGCGCGATGTGGGGCTGGGCTTTCTGGAAACCTACCCCGATATCGTGCGGAGCCGGATGATGGAACCGTGGACGGAAGAACAGCGCAAGGCGCAGCTTGTCCGGCGCGGACGGTATGTGGAGTTCAATCTCCTGCATGACCGGGGCACGATTTTCGGCCTGAAAACGGGCGGAAACACCGAAGCCATCCTCATGAGCCTTCCCCCCGAGGTCCACTGGCCATAAGAATAGCCCATGCCCGCCCGACACACCCGGCTCCGATCCGCCCCGACCACCGCCATGCCGCCCGCGCCATGGGGCTGCGGCATGCGGGCGCACGGGACCATGAACAGGCGGGCACAGCCATGATCGGGCGGCGCAACCTTCTGGCCATGCTTCTGGCCGGTTCGGCGGCGGGCATGCGCGGGGCGATGGCATCGGAACTGCCGCCCGAACGCCTGCCCGTGCCCGCTGGCGCGTCCGGCACGCCCGGCCTGCTGGTTGCAGGCAACCAGAGCGCCATGGCCGATCGCTGGAAGCCGGTCCTGCCCCGCACGCTGGCGCAGGGTTTTGGCCTGTCCAGCCCCCTGCCGGTGCGCGACACGGTGGGACAGGATGGTGTGACAGGGGCCAACCTGTTTGATTCCCAGTTCGCATCCGATGGCATGATGGCGCTGGCCGCACCGGGATCGGCCCTTGTCTCCTCACTATGCGGGGATACGCGCATCCATTTCGATTACAGCCGCTGGCTGCCACTGCTGCTGTGCATGACCGTGCCGGTGGTGATCGGGCGGGCGCAACTGCATCGCAGCCTTGGCAATTTCATGCGTGACCGGCCCGTGCGCATTGCGGTGTCCACCCTGACCGGCATTGAACTGCCAACCGTACTGGCCATGACCCTGTTCGGCCTGCGCCCCATCCCGGTCACGGGTCTTGCAACACCTGAGGCCGCCGCCGCGGCCCTGCGCGACAATCAGGTGGACGTGATCCAGATAACAGACCCGCTGGGCACGCCCGACACCACCGCCCTGATCGACGGGCTGGCACAGGCGGATTTTCCCGCCCTGTTTACCCTGAGCACACAGGCCCAGCCCTTCACGGTGCAGGACCAGACGATCATGAGCATGGAGACACGGCTGGGTCAGGATGCCCATTCCGCACTCGGCTCGCTGCTTTATGCGGCATGGAAACCGCTGGCGGGGGCGGCCGCGGTGGATCTGGCGCTGGTGCTGCCCATGCTGACCCAGCCCACAACACTGGCCCGCTGGCGGGCCGCGACGGCGCTGGCCATACGGGACAGCGCGGTGCTCTCCCTTACGCGTGACGCGGGTCGCACGCTCCTGACCGGTACGGACGCTACCGCCGCCCTGCAACAGATTTCAGGCGATACGTCCACCATCATGACCCTGCGCCGCTGGCTGGCGGCAAAGCTGCCGACCTGGAGACTGGGCTAACGCCCCGTGCCGCGCCCGGCACGGCGCAGCAGCACCCGCACCGCACCCTGATTGGCGGCATGCGGATGGACAACCGCCAGAATAAGCCGCCCCAGATCACCGCGCCCCAGCCAGAACGGCAGTTCGCGCCGCAGAATGCCGCCATTGAGGCCGCTGCCCAGCCCTGTAATGATTTCGACGCAGCGTACGTTGTCGGCATGTGCCTGTATCAGGAAGGTATGCAGGCGATGGAAGGCCGTCTGCGCCACCTGTCCATGCAGGTCGAGCCTGCGCGCGGGCCGTAGCTTGCCGCTGACGAGGCCACGCCAGCTTGTATCGTCCATTCCCGGCCTGCGCACGCCGATTTCAAACGGGCCGCCCCTGCCCTTCTGCACGGTCACGCTATGGCCGGGGGTTCCGTGCACGCCGTGCATGTTTCCCGCCGCAAGGCGCTGCAACTGTTCCGGGGTGGTAAGGGGCGCGTGTTTATCCGTTCCCGCCGCCGGAGTGGCCGCAACAGTGGGAGAAATGTCGGGCGTCGCCTGCCGGGCCGCGCGCAGGGGGGCGATACCCTGCGCGAAGGCCGTCCACAGGGCCGCCTCCTCCTCATTCAGTCTGCGCTGCCTCACCGTCTGATTCCTTTCCCTGGCCAGCGGCCCGTGCACATAGAATCACACCCCGCCGGTCGGGTCCATGTTTTCAGCCATGGGCCACAATGCAAAAACCCTGCCGCATGAACGGCAGGGCCTGCATTTCCCATAGGGGAAAAGGATTACGGGACCGTGTTACGCAGGGTCTCGCCCTGATAACGCCCGGTCAGCGTATTGAGGAAGGCGACGATATCCGCCACGTCCTGATCCGAAATATCATGATCGGGCGTCTGGTAGCGCGCCATGTCCCGCACGGCCTGATCCAGCGTCTTGACACTGCCATCGTGGAAATAGGGGCCGGTCAGCGCGATATTGCGCAGGTTGGGCACCTTGAAGCGTTCCATGTCCGCCGGGTTGTGGGTGACTTCGATACGTCCCTTGTCCGCATCGGTCAGCGGACCGCCACGGGCCGCGAAGTAATTGCCTTCCAGCCCCATCGGCTCGAACGCCTGTCCACCCATGGACGGACCGGTATGGCAGCCAGAGCAGCCAACATCCTTGAACAGCGCGTAACCATGTTTTTCCTGCGTGTTCAGGGCGGCGTCATCGCCCTTCAGGTACTGGTCGAAGCGGCTGTCCGGCGTGATCAGCGTCTTTTCATATTCGGCGATCGCGTCCGTGATCGTGGCCTGATTGATCGCATCGGACCCGAAGGCCGCCTGGAAATCCGCGACATAGGACGGATCAGCCGCCAGATGGGCCGCGACAACCGACCAGTCATGCGATCCCATCTCGACCGGGTTCATGACCGGACCAGCCGCCTGTTCGGCCAGCGTGCGGGCACGACCATTCCAGAACTGGCTTTTGTTGAAGGCGGCGTCAAACACGGTGGGGACATTGATCGGGCCTTTCTGCCCGTTGATGCCCGTCGCGGTCACCAGACCGTCAACCCCGCCATGCTGCAGGCTGTGGCAGCTTGCGCAGCTTAACCCGCCATTGCCCGAAAGCTGCCGGTCAAAGAACAGGCGCTGGCCCAGCGCGACCTTGTGGCTGTCCACCGGAATGGATTCGGGCACTGGCTGCACGGGTTCGCCTGCGAACCGGTCGGCAACGCCCTGTGTGGCGTAATGCTGGCGCCGTTCCTGCGCGATCCACGACAGCATGCTGTCACGCTGCGCCGCCGACAGATGGGCATGCCAGTGCATGAGCAGGTACAGCGTGGGCGGCATGCGGTTCTGGTGGATGACTTCCTCGATGCGGGCCAGAGGTTCCTCATCGGGAACGCCACCGTTCTGCAGGGCCTCGATCACCGGTTCAACGCGGAAATGGCGCAGGCCCTGATCGCGGTCGCGGCTCATGAGGGTATTGGCCACCGGCAGGCTGAAATAGAACGGCAGATCAACCTTCGCCGCGTGGCAGTAGTCGCACCGTGCCTCGCGGATGACGTTCAGCGCTGCCGTGGATGCCGCATCCACCCCGGCCCCCGCCGGTGCGGGCGCCGTCGCATGATCGAAATGGTCAAGATAGGCGACCGTTGCGCCATAAACCACGCCGCCGGCGGCGATCGCCCCCAGCACTGCCTTCCTTACCGACATGCCAACCCCTTCATTCGTTATCTGTGGGGCGTTCTGGCCGATTCAGGGATTATTTGTCAAAATAATCGTTTCAATAGAAACCATCAAATATTTCGATCAGACGCTGCGGTCGTGCCTTCCGCCTCCACCTGCATAGCCTGCCGTACCCGCTGGCGGGCGACATTGACATAAATGGTATCCAGATCGATTCCGATGCCCTGCCCCCCTTCGCGCACGGCGGCAACCAGCGTCGTGCCCGTGCCCATGAACGGGTCCAGCACCACTGGCGCGCTCTTGCCATGCAGGCGGATGCACATCTGCGGCAGCAGCACCGGAAACGTGCCGGGATGGTGGAATTTCTGTGCCTTGCCCTGCACCGTTTCATACGGGATGAACCATGTATCGCCCCGGCAGCGCCGATCCTGCCGGTGGCCGCGCCGCGCGATATTGGATTTGTCCATGTAAGGCACGCCAATATCCAGCCGGCTCAGCCCCACATTTCCCGTACGGGTCAGGTGGAAAAGATGTTCATGGTTGCGGTTCAGGTAGCGGGGGCTGTTGACCGGCTTGAAATGCCCGTGGGTATCCGTCCCCACCGAAATGGATTTGACCCATGAGATATGGTTCTGCAGCACGAACAGTTCACGCAGCCGGACCATAAGCTCGAACGGCAGCCAAGGCTGCGCGGATGAACCGGCCACGTTAAGAAAGAACGACCCGTCGGGGCGCATGACCCGGCGGACTTCCCGCGCCACCTCGACCATCCAGTCCAGATAACCTTCTTCCGCCAGCCGGTCGCGGTAGGTACGGTATTTCAGTCCGATATTATAGGGCGGCGAGGTCACGACAACGTCCACGCTGTCGGCCTCCATCCGGCGCAGGGCGCGTACGCAGTCGCCACGCACCAGCAGGTGCGGCCCTTCGGTATAGCGGGTGGTCCGCGGCATGCGCGGAGGAGATGCGCAAGCCTGCCCCGCGCGGGGTCGCCCTGTCATGGTGGTACGCTCTTCACTCCGTGGGACGGGCGGATCTGTGGTGTTTGTCTTTCCGCCTGACCGGGCTGCCACGGGGGACCAGCACGATCATCTGCCCGCCTGAACGCAGGTTTCCTGCCGTCTGGGCCGCTTCGGGCCCCCAACCCATATACAGGTCGGCCCGGTCGGGACCCTTGATGTCGGTGCCCAGATCCTGTGCGAAATCAAGCCGGTTCCACTGCGTCTCATGCCCGTCAACCGGAATCTGCGCCTGCACCCATACCGGGCTTCCAAGCGGAATGAAATCCCGGTCAATCGCCATGGAACGGCCCGGCGTCAGGTCCACACCCAGCGCGCCCGGCGCACCGGCCAGCGCATTGCCCTGATCCAGTTGCCGGAAAAAGACGTAATTCGGGTTCTGTTCCATCATCTGCGTCGCCTGGGCCGGATTCGCTTCCAGCCAGCCACGGATGGATGCCATGTTCACATCCTCGGCCTTCAGCAGTCCCTGTGCGACCATGACGCGGCCCAGCGGCACATAGGGCTGCCCATTCAGGCCATCGAAACCCAGCCGGACCACCCTGTCATCAGGCAGGCGCACACGTCCCGCCCCCTGTATCTGCAGGAAGAACAGGTCAACCGGATCGGCCAGCCACAGCATTTCAAGCTTTTTATGCGCCAGCGCGCCCTGATCGATCTGCGCACGGGTCCAGTACGGCACGATCTGCCTGCCCTGCCGGCGTCCGGTCACGACATGGCCCTGACTGTCATGCTCGCGCACCAGATCGGGGGGACGACGGTAGACAGGGGTCTGATAAATGCCGCCACGCCGGAGCGAACCCCGGATCTCGGGTTCATAATAGCCGGTGAACAGCATGCCATCGGCCCTTGTGCCCGCAGCAAGGCGGTAGGGGACGAACCATGTCTCGAAAAACGTGCGGGCCGCCACGCGATCGCCTGCGGGAACAGTGCGCGCGGCTTCACACGCTGCCTGCCAGTCCCCTACCCGTCGGCCGGGACGCCTGGCAGTGTCATCTCCGCCAAGTGTGCTGTCGGGGGGCAGGCTCTGGACCTTGTGACAGTCCTGAAGGAAAACCGGCAGGGCCTGCTCAAGCGCATCATCCTGCCAGCCCGCCAGTGCCGCGAAGGTAGTGGGGCCGGACCGGTTCTTCCTGCCGCCCATATCCGGATTGATGATCTGGCAGCCGCACAGCGCAATGACAGCGCATAGCGGCGCAATATGTCTGAATGCTTTCATGGACATGAATGAATCACGGACTTATCGGTAAATTATGGCAGGATGACCTTACGCGCTGCGGCTTGCACCCAGCCGCCAGTCCGCGCCATTGCTGCTTACGCCCAGAATGCGCTCGAATGTCCACAGGTCCGAGAATTCGGTCACGGCATCGACACCCGCCACTGGCTGGCCATTGCTGTCCAGCGTCAGGCTGATCTGGTCGGACACGATCCGGACCTCGATCCGGGCGACCGGATTCGGGGCGGCCGTTTCATCCACTTCCGCATCGACGATGGCAATATCGGTAATATCGCGGATCTCGCTGCGCAGCGTCTCACCAACCTGCTTGCGGGCCTGTATCGCGGCATCGAAAGTGGCGTAGGTCGCGGCCGTCAGCTTTTCGCGCAGCACGGCAAGATCACCGGTGGCATAGGCCCCCACGATCTGGCGGAAGGCGGGTTCCACCCCTTTGGCGAAGGCATCCGCCGTGAAACCGGGCTGTAGCGCCCCGATGCGGGCCAGAACGCCACCCACGCGGGTATCGGGCGAAGGAATGTCATAGGTTACGGCAGGCGGCGGCGGTTCGGCGGCTTTTTCAGCTACGGGCTGGACCGGGGGCGGCGCCATGACGGGACGCATCGCCGGTTCGGCCCCGACCCGGCGCCCAAGGATACCACGCAGGCGAAGAACAAGGAAAACAGCCACCAGCCCCAGAATAACCAGATCCAGAGGAAAATGACCAAAAGAGAAATTCATGCCGCGCGTCCATAACCGCAGGCGGGCAAGCCTGCCAGAAATAAGCCTGCCCACAACATAGGCAACGCCCGGAGCCAGCACAATGCGCAAGAGCCGTTAAAATTCCCACGGCTGCTATGGCATCGCCTGCTGGCGCATGCTACGGCCAGAGGATACGAGATTCACTTCTGTTTTCCGCGTATCTCTTGGAGAATGTAGACAAGCATGTCCGACACGACTCAGCCGACCACCCCCGAAAACGGCCAGAGCGCGCCCCCGGCCCTGCCGCTGGCGATCAACCTTCAATATATCAAGGACCTCTCGTTCGAAGTGCCCGCGGGTGCGGAAATCTTCGCGACCCTGCGCACCAACCCGCAGATTTCGGTCAATATTGACGTTCAGGCCAACCGCCTGGAACAGGAACAGCCGGTGTTCGAGGTGATCCTGACCGTCAAGGCCGAAGCCAGCGAACCCCCGCAGAAGGAAGGCGGCCCCGTCGGGCGTCCGGTGTTCATCGCCGAACTGTCCTATGCCGCGATCGCGACGCTGAACAATCCGCCCGCGGAACTGATCGAGCCGATCCTGCTGGTGGAAGTGCCGCGCCTGATCTTCCCCTACGTGCGCAATATCCTGAGCGAAGTCACCCGTGATGGCGGCTTCCCGCCGGTGGTGCTGCAGCCGATCGACTTCGTCGCGCTGTGGCAGGCCAAGCGCAACTCCTTCGACCAGACGCCGGGCCACGCCTGAACCCATGCGGCGGTAACGCTGCATGATGGGCCGGGAGCGCAGGCTTCCGGCCTTTTTTAATGGATAAAACCGGGTTCAATCCGCGCCGAGGGCGGCCAGCATGGCGTCCTGATCCGGGTGTGCCGCGACCGTGACCGCCCGCCAGCGCGGGCCGGCTTCAAGGGCGGCAGCTACGTTGGTGGACATGGCGATGGCCTGTACCTCCGCCAGCATGGGGCGCAGCGCCGCATCAAGCGCGGTGACAAAAGCCTGCGCCGTGCGGGTGGAATAGAACATGACCGACCTGACCTGCCCCGCCAGCAGCGCGGCACGCACGGGTGCAGGCAGCCGCCGTTCGGGATGGACCGCATAGACGCAGCGCCGCACCACCCGGAAACCCGCGCCACGCAGATCCGTGGCCATTTCACGCCCGTAACCCCGCCCGACGGCCAGCAGCAGCCGCGCGCCCTGCGGCGCAGCGGTGCGGATAAGGCTGGACAGGGCATCCGCCGTGCCCGCCGCCGTCATGACATGATTGAAACCCGCGCTGCGCATACGCGCGCCAGTCGCCTGACCGACCACATAGCATGGCACATCGTGCCATTGCGGGTGATTTACGGCTGCAATCGCCTGCCCGCTTGTCAGCACCAGCCCGTCGGGACGCGGGCCATCGGCTGTCAGGGCATGCTGCTCGATACGCAGCATGGGGGCTGCAACGGGATGCAGACCCAGCCGTGTCACCGCCGCCATGGTGGGCGCAAGGCCCGGCGGCGGTCGGGTAATGATGACGCCGTTGCGCGACGCGGCACGGAAAGGCGGGACGCCCCTATTCGGCAAAGATGTCAGCCGGGCTGTCCGCGCGCAGGCTGCGACCGAGATCCCGGCCCAGACGCGCCGCATCCCCCGGTGCGCCACTGATGGAGCGTTTGAGCAGGAACGACCCGTCTTCGCGCGCGACAAGGCCGGTCAGGTGCAGTTCCGGCGCGCCCCCGGCCACGACCGGGATCAGCCGTGCATACCCGCCGATGGGGGTACGGCACGAACCATCCAGTTCCGCCAGCAGCGCGCGTTCCGCCGTGGCGACGGCACGGGCCTCATAATCCTCGATTGCGGAAAGCAGTTCGCGCAGTTCCACATCGCTTTCACGCACGGTCACGCCCACAATGCCCTGCCCCGCCGCCGGTACCATGATGGTGGGATCAAGGATGACATCGGCACGGTCTTCCATGCCAAGGCGGCGCAGCCCGGCATAGGCCAGCAGCGTCGCATCGCACTGACGCGCCGCCAGCTTGTCCAGACGGGTCTGCACATTGCCGCGCAGCAGCCCGAAGCGCAGGTCGGGCCGGACATGCAGCATCTGCGCCTGACGCCGGACGGAGGCACAGCCCACCAGCGCACCCTGCGGAAGGGCGGCATACGGGTCGGCGGGGTCCGGTTCATCACAGTCGGGGCCAAGGATCAGCACATCGCGCGCGTCCTCGCGCTTGAGGGTGCAGGCCAGCACCAGCCCCGGCGGCAGCGTGGTTTCCAGATCCTTGAGGCTGTGGACGGCGAAATCGATCCGGCCATCCGCAAGGGCTTCATGGATTTCCTTGGCGAAAAGACCCTTCCCGCCAATTTCCGCCAGCTTGCGGTTGAGCACCTGATCGCCGGTCGTGCTGATCTGGTGTTCCTGAAACGCGCCCATATCGCGCAGCACCGGACAGAACCGGGTCAGCACCGTCAGGAAGGCCCGCGTCTGCACCAGCGCAAGCGGAGAGGCGCGCGTCCCGACCTTCAGCGGCAGCTGCCGCCGGTGGGGTTCGGCGCGTGTGGTTTCCTTTCGCTGGCGGGCAGCGGCCTCGGCCGCGACTTTCTGTAGCGCGGACGACGGAAACGGGGCTGATGGCTTTGCGGACTCCATCTCGCGTGTCTATTACCACATAACGATAAAGGAAAGATGACATTCCGCACCGCCGGATTGTAAATTGCGCCATGCCCGACGCCACACAGACACCCCCCGAAATGCCAACTCCCGTTATGGCCATTGAATCTTCGTGCGATGACACGGCCTGCGCCATCGTTACGACAGACGGTCGGATACTGGCAGAAACGACATTATCGCAATCCGGCCATGTGCCATTCGGCGGGGTCGTGCCCGAAATCGCGGCCCGCGCCCATCTTTCCGCGCTGCCCGCGCTGGTGCGCGACACGCTGGCGGCCGCGAACCTTCAGCCTCATGATCTGGGGGCGATTGCCGCAAGCTGCGGGCCAGGCCTGATCGGTGGGCTGATCGTGGGGGCCGATATGGGCAAGGGCATGGCCATCGCGCTGGACCGCCCCTTCATTGCCGTCAACCATATCGAAGCCCACGCCCTGACCGCGCGTCTGCCCGGCATCGCCCCCAATGGCGCGCCCTTCCCCTACCTGCTGCTGCTGGTGTCGGGTGGGCACTGCCAGTGCATCGCGGTGGAAGGGGTGGGCCATTACCGCAGGCTGGGCGGCACAATCGACGATGCCGCGGGGGAAGCGTTCGACAAGGTCGCCAAGATGCTGGGTCTTGGCTGGCCCGGCGGCCCGGCGGTGGAACAGCTTGCGCGCGAAGGCGATCCGCATGCGGTAGCCCTGCCCCGTCCCCTCATGGGCCGGGCGGGATGCGACTTTTCATTTTCGGGCCTCAAGACCGCCGTGGCGCAGAAACTCCCGACCGAGGTGCGCACGGCCCTTTCACGCCAGCAGGCGGCGGACCTTGCCGCCAGTTTCCAGCAGGCGGTAAGTGACATCGTCATCGACCGCCTTGGCCATGCGCTGGAAATGATGGAGCGTCCGACCACGCTGGTGGTCGCGGGCGGGGTTGCGGCCAATGGCGTGCTGCGCGCCCGTCTGCGGGAATTCGCCAGCGCGCATGACCTGCCCTTCGCCGCGCCACCGCTGCGCCTGTGCACGGACAATGCGGTCATGGTGGCATGGGCCGCGATCGAAACCATGCACGCGCGGCGCGACCTCGGCCTGCCCATCCCTGATGACATCGCCATGCGCCCCCGCCCCCGCTGGCCGCTATCGGAAATGGCTGCGCGCATGACGGTGGACGATACGGCCCTGATCCCTGCGGGAGCATGACGTTACCGTTGCTGACCTTCCGTTATACGACATGTCCACACTGCCGCGCCCCGACCCTTGCATGGCAACCCCAACTGGCGCATTGCGATTAAACTGAAAAAACAGAATGCCGGGCACGGCACACACCTCCGGGGAATGAACGGATGACGCACACCGCACGGATTGCCGTTATCGGCGCAGGCGCATGGGGCACGGCACTGGCCATGCAGGCCGCGCGCGCCGGTGCCGATGTCAGCCTGTGGGCACGCAATCCCGCCACCATGTCCGCAGGCCGCGTCATGCCCCGCCTGCCCGGTTTTGCCCTGCCGCCAACCATTACCGTCACCAGTGAGCTGCCCCGTCAGGCGGACCTAATCCTGCTGGCCTGCCCCATGCAGCATCTGCGCGCCACGGCGGCGATGGTCCCGGCCTGCGCGCCGCTGATCGCGTGCTGCAAGGGGATCGAACGCGAAACCGGCCTCATGCCGCTACAGGTACTGACAGGGCTGTTTCCCCACAGCGTGCTGGGCGTTCTGTCCGGTCCCAATTTCGCGCATGAAATCGCAGCCGGACTGCCCGCCGCCGCCGTGCTGGCCAGCCCCGACCGCGCACAGGCGCGCAGGCTGGCCGACCTGCTGACCACGGCCGCCTTCCGCCTGTATGCCAGCGATGACCCGACCGGCGTGCAACTGGGCGGGGCGGCCAAAAATGTCGTCGCCATCGCCGCCGGGGCCGCCATGGGCGCGAAACTGGGCGAAAACGCGCGCGCAGCATTAATGACACGCGGCATAGCCGAACTGGCCCGCCTGTCGCACGCGCTTGGCGGGCGGCCCGAAACGCTGTCCGGTCTGGCGGGGGTGGGCGACCTGCTGCTGACCTGCACGGGTCAGGCTTCACGCAATTACCGGCTGGGACTGGCGATCGGGCAGGGCACGCCCGCACCGCAGGCGGCACAGGCGCTGGAAGGCGTGGCCGAAGGCATGGCCACCGCCCCGGCGCTGTACCAGCTTGCGCAGCGCCACGATGTCAGCACCCCCGTCATCGCCACCGTAACGGGACTGCTTGCGGGAACGATCGACATGGCCGAAGCCAGCCGTCGCCTGCTGGCGCGGCCCGTCGGGCACGAATTCGCATGAAGGTTCCACGCCGCCACATTTCACACACGCGAACTGACCGCTTGACCACCGCCACCACAGCCTGCAATCGGGTCACTCCGGCGCGCATACAGAACCGAGCTTTTCAATGACCACAATCCATGACTTCGTCCTGCCCAGCCTGAACGGAGGGGAGATCGATCTTTCCACCCTGCGGGGAAAGCCGATCCTTATCGCCAACACGGCCTCCCGATGCGGTTTCACGCCGCAATATGAAGGATTGCAGAACCTGTGGACGACGTGGCGCAGCCACGACCTGATGGTCATTGGCGTGCCGTCGAATGATTTTGGCGCACAGGAGCCCGGCACCCCCGACGAAATCACCACCTTCTGCCAGCGCAACTACAGCGTCACCTTCCCCCTGACCGCCAAGAGCCACGTCAAGGGACCGCAGGCGATTCCCCTGTTCCGCTGGCTGGCGCGGGAAGGTGGGTTCCTGTCGCTGCCGCGTTGGAATTTCTACAAATACCTGATCGGGCGCGACGGCAATCTGGTGAACTGGTTCACATCCATCACATCCCCCGAATCGCGGCGCGTGCGCATGGCGGTCGAACGCGCCGTGATGGACCACTGATGACGGATCGAAGCGGCGGGCATTTCCTGCTGGCGCGATGCTGAAGGGCTTTCTGACCGTAAGCGGCTGGACCATGATCAGCCGCGTGCTGGGGCTGGTGCGCGACCAGCTTCTTGCGGCCTTTCTGGGTACTGGCGTTGCGCAGGACGCCTACCAGATCGCTTTCCGCCTGCCCAACATGTTCCGCCGCCTGTTTGGCGAAGGGGCGCTGAACGCCGCCTTCGTGCCGCTGTTCTCCTCCCTGCTGGAACGCGAAGGCAAGGACACCGCCCGGCGCTTTGCGTGCGAGACGATGAGCGTGCTGCTGTCATGGCTGCTGCTGCTGACCGTGCTGGGGGAAGTTTTCATGCCCGGCGTGCTGAGCGTGATCGCACCGGGCTTCACCCATGGCGGCGCGCGCGATTCGCTGGCCATATCGCTCAGCCGCATCACCTTTCCCTACCTGCTGCTGATCTGCGGGGCCGCGCTGGTGTCGGGCGTGCTGAACGGCATGCATCAGTTTGGCGTGGCGGCGGCGGCCTATGTCAGCTTCAATGTGATCGGCATTGCCGCCATCCTGATCCTGCCACCCTTCACGGGTGATGTCGCGCATGCCGCCGCATGGGGGGTGAGCGCATCGGGCGTGGTCCAGTTTGGCATCCTGCTTTACGCCGCCCGCCGCGCGGGCATGCGGCTGCGGCTGGTCATGCCCTGCCTTACGCCCCGCATCCGCACCCTGCTGGCGCGGATGGGCGTGGGGCTGGTGGGCAGCGGCATCACGCAGATCAATTTCATGGTGGACACCATCATCGCCACCCTGCTGCCGGCGGGTAGCGTTTCGCTCATGTATTTCGCCGACCGGGTGAACCAGCTTCCCCTTGGCGTGCTGGGGGCGGCGGCGGGCACCACATTGCTGCCGGTACTGACCCGTTCGCTTGCGGCGGGAGATATTGCGGGCGCGCACCGCACGCAGGGCCGGGCCATTTCCTATGCACTGATCCTGACGCTGCCAGCAGCGGCGGGGCTGCTGGTCGTTGCCGCCCCGGTGATGATGGCGCTGTTCGGTCATGGCCATTTCTCGGCGCGGGATGCGGTTCTGGCGGCACAGTCGCTGCGTGCCTATGCTGTGGGCCTGCCCGCCTTCGTGCTGGTCAAGGTACTCTCACCGGGGTTTTTCGCCCGTGGCGATACCCGCACGCCGGTTCTGGTGGGACTTGGCACGCTGGTGCTGAACTTCATCCTCAACATAAGCTTCATGCACTGGCTGGCGCATATCGGACCGCCACTGGCCAGCAGTCTGGCCGCCATGGTCAACGCGGGCGTTCTGGCGTTCATCCTGATGCGGCGCGGGGCGCTGATGCCCGATCCCCTGCTTGTCCGCCAGCTTGGTGGCATGGTCGTGTGCGCGGCCCTGATGGCGGCGGGGCTTGTGGCGGCGGGATACACGCCGCTGGGCGGGGCGATGCAGGCCGGTCCCGTGCTGCGCATTGTGGATGTGGGCGTGCTGATCGCCATTGGCATAAGCATCTACCTTGCGGCGCTGCACCTGCTGGGGATCACCGATATGCGACAGGTCGCCAGTGCCATCAACCGCCGGTTGCACCGTAACAGGCAGGCATAGGAAAGCCATAAAATCCGGACTGGCGAATCCGCCATCCCGCCGCTAGACACCGGGCATGACATTCCCATCCCCCGAAGGTGCTTCGCCCGCCATGGCGCAGTGGTTCGCGCTTAAAGCCGAACATCCCGATGCGCTCCTGTTCTTCCGGATGGGAGATTTCTACGAACTGTTTTTCAACGATGCGGAAGCGGCGGCCTCCGCGCTGGATATCTCACTGACCGCACGCGGCACGCATGGGGGGGAGCCCATTCCCATGTGCGGCGTTCCGGTGCATGCGGCGCAGGCCTATCTGGCCCGGCTGATCCGCCGGGGTTTTCGCGTATCGGTGGCGGAACAGACGGAACAGCCGCGCAAGGGACGCCCCGCATCCAAGGGACCGCTGCGGCGCGCGGTCGTGCGGCTGATCACGCCGGGTACCCTGACGGAAGATGAACTGCTGGAAGCGGGACGGCAGAACCTGCTGGCCTGCATCGTCTGCCCCACCGGCCGCGACAGCGCCGATCCGGGTCTGGCATGGATCGATATTTCCACCGGCCTGTTTGAAACCGCGTGCGTCCCGGCGCGCGACATGCACGACCTGCTGGGCCGTCTGGACCCGGCGGAAATCCTGTGCGCGGACAATGTCGAACTGGGTGATTTCGCCGACCGCCGCACCCCTGTCCTGCTACCTGCAGGCCCGGAGGCCGCCCGCCAGCGCATGGCGGAAGCCTTCGGCGTGGCCAGTCTGGACGCGTTCGGCACCTTCAGCGATGCGGAAGCGCTGGCCGCCGGGGCCGCCATCGATTACATCCGCCGCAGTCAGGCGGGGCAGTTGCCGCGCCTGTCGCATCCCCGGCCCAGCTACAGCGGGGATATCCTGGGCCTCGACCCCGCCACGCGGGCAAGCCTTGACCTGCTGCGCACGCGCGATGGCACGACCGAGCATACCCTGTTCGCAGCCGTGGCCCGCACGGTTACCGCAGCGGGCAGCCGCCTGCTGGCGGACTGGATCGCAGCCCCCCTGACCGATCCCGAGCGCATCGCCCGCCGTCAGGCAGGATGGACGTGGCTGCTGGACAAGCACGGCATACGCGATGACCTGCGCGCCTGCCTGCGCACCGCGCCCGACATGGCGCGCGCGCTTGGCCGTCTTTCACTGGGGCGGGGGCAGCCGCGCGATGCGGTCGCGATCCGCATCGCCCTTGGGGTCGCGCGCGAGGTCGGACAGATCCTGAACCGGCAGGAAGAACTGCCCCCCATACTGGCGCAGGCCGTGGGCCATCTGGACCGCGCGCATGAACTGCAGGACCTGCTGGCGCGCGCACTGGCCGAAAACCCGCCCGCCCGCCTTGATGACGGCGGCATCATCGCCACGGGTTATGATGAGGAACTGGATGCGCAGCGCGAACTGCGCGACGGCAGCCGCCGCGTTATCGCCGCCCTGCAGAAGGAATATGCCGAACAGTTCGACATCGCCAACCTCAAGATCCGTCACCATGCGCAGCTTGGCTATGTGATCGAGGTTCCGGCAGCCGCCAGTGCGCGCCTGCGCGGACATGAGGACCTCATCATGCGGCAGGGCACGGCCAGCGCCAGCCGCTTTTCAACCGAACGGCTGGTCAGCCTTGACCAGCAGATCGCACAGGCGGCTGAAAACGCCGGCCTGCGCGAACGCCACCTGTTCACGCAGGTCGTGCGCCACATTCTGGATGAAGCCGCCCTGCCGGACATGGCCGCCGCCCTGTCCTGCATCGACATCGCGCAGTCCTGCGCCATGCTGGCGGGCGGGGGTACATGGTGCTGCCCCGTGGTGGGAGATGACACGGGTTTCGTCATCGAAGGCTGCCGCCACCCGGTGGTGGAAGCCGCCCTGCCCAGGAACGCACGCTTCACCCCCAATGACTGCGACCTTGAACCCGACCGCCGCATCATGCTGCTGACCGGCCCCAACATGGCAGGCAAATCGACCTTCCTGCGGCAGACGGCGCTGGCGGTCATTCTGGCGCAGGCCGGGCTGCCGGTGGCGGCGCAGGCCATGCGTATCGGGGTGGTGGACCGCCTGTTCTCCCGCGTGGGTGCTGCCGATGACCTTGCGCGCGGTCGCTCAACCTTCATGGTGGAAATGACCGAGACCGCAGCCATCCTCAATCAGGCGGGACCGAAATCGCTAGTGGTGGTGGACGAGATCGGGCGCGGCACCTCCACGCTCGATGGTCTGGCCATTGCATGGGCCGTGCTGGAAACGCTGCATTCCACCCTGCGCTCGCGTGCCATCTTCGCCACCCATTTCCATGAACTGGCCGAACTGGCCAACAGCATGCCGCGCCTTTCCCCCCACACCATGAGCGTGCGGGAATGGAAGGGGCAGGTCATTTTCCAGCACGAGGTCATTCCCGGCTGCGCGCGGCGGAGCTGGGGCGTGCATGTCGCCCGTCTGGCGGGCGTGCCCGAACCGGTGGTGCGCCGCGCGGGCAGGCTGCTGGGCATGCTGGAAAAGGAACGCGGCAGGCAGGCGCCGCCACTGCCCCTGTTTGAACAGCACATGGCGGAAAAGCCCGAAGAGGACATCGCGCCCCCGTCCCCCGCCGTTCCGCCCGCCGTGGTGGACATGCTGGAAGAACTGGACCCGGATGCGCTCAGCCCTCGCACGGCGCTGGAAATGCTTTATAAACTCAAAAAACTGTTGAAAGCCTGATACAGCACTGGACCTGCCGCCATTAAGGGCGGCACACTCCAACCCTTATCCCTATCGTCATTCACAGGACGCCATCTGGCCACGATGTCGAACGCCGCCCCCCTTAACGCCTCCTCCGTCGAGGCGATGACAGACGCCCTCCATGCCGCCCTTTTCCCGCCGGGGGGCACCGACGATACGCGCGCCCTGCCGCGTGAGGAGGCGATCGGGCTGTTCCGCCGCCACCTGTCGCGCTATCAGGCCCATGTGCGCGAGGCGTTCGAGCACCACCACCTGGGCGGGGCGGAAGCGGGCAAGCTGCTTGCCGCCTATACCGATGGCATGATCCGGGTACTGGGCGAGTTCGCCATGCGGGAAGCCGGGATCGACTCGCAGCCCGAAGCCCCGTTCGCCGTTGCCGCGACCGGCGGATACGGGCGCGGCCTTCTGGCCCCGTTCAGTGATATCGACCTTCTGTTCCTGACAGCGGACACGCAAGCGGAGGATGTGCGGGCCTGCGTGGAATACATCCTGTATTTCCTGTGGGATCTGGGGCTGAAGGTCGGGCATGCCACCCGCACCATCAACGAATGCATTGCGGAGGCGGAAGCCGACACCACGGTCCGCACCACCCTGCTCGACGCGCGCGTGCTGACGGGTAGCGAGACCCTGTTTTCCATGTTCCAGGCCCGCTATATCGTGGCCTGCGTGCGGGCGGGGGCCGACCGTTTCATTACCGACAAGCGCAAGGAACGCGCGGCGCGCCACCAGCGCTTTGGCGACAGCCCCTACCTTGTCGAACCCAACATCAAGGAAGGCCGGGGTGGCCTGCGCGACCTGCAGACGCTGTACTGGATGTGCCGCTACACCTTCGGCACCCGGCATGTATCCGACCTGCTTGCACCCGGGTTCAGTGAACTCGGCCTGCTGACCGAACAGGAAGCCAAGCGCGCGCGGCGGGCATGGGACTTCCTGTGGCGTGTGCGCTTTCACCTGCATTACGTATCGGGCCGGGCGGAAGAGCGCCTGACATTCGATGTACAGCCGGTTGTGGGCGGGCGCATGGGTTACACCCGCCATGGTCGGCAGGTGGGCGTGGAGCGGTTCATGCGCCACTACTTCCTGACCGTGCGCGAGGTCATGCGCCTGACGCTGGTGCTGGAACCCGCCGTGCTGCGACAGGCCCTTGGCCCCGTGGCCAATGCGCCCGAAGCCGACAGCCAGATGCGCGATGCGGGCTTTACGGTGCTGGATGGCCGCATCCTGCCACAGCGCGGCACGTCGTTTGAAAACGAACCCATCCAGATGATGCGCCTGCTGGACTGGGCCAAGAAGCGCAAGCTGCCCATCCATCCCATGGCCATGCACCAGTTGATCCGCTGGGAACGCAAGGCCGCCAGCCTGCGCGGCGACCCGGAAACCGCGCGTATCTTCCTCGACCTCATGTGTGGCGATCCGCCCGAACGTCAGGCCCGCACGCCGCGCGCGGGCGAGACACCGGATGCGCCGGATGCCTCCCCCAGTTTCCACCTGATGGATGAGGGACGGCGCAAGGGCAACGCCTACTGGCTGCATATCCTTAACGAGACCGGCCTCATGGGTCGCCTGCTGCCCGACTGGTCGCGTGTCGTGGGGCAGATGCAGTTCGACACCTACCATGTGTTCACGGTTGATGAGCACATCATCGACGCGCTGCGCATTATGGGCCGGGTGGAACATGGCCAGATGGCCGATGAAATCCCCATCGCCTATGATCTGGCGCATAACCTGCATTCGCGCCGCGCGCTGTATGTAGCGGTGATGCTGCATGACATCGCCAAGGGCCGGGGCGGCGACCATTCGGAAATCGGTTCGCAGATCGCGCTGTATGTCTGCCCCGAACTGGGCATGGACAGCGAGGAGACGGAAACCGTTTCATGGCTGGTGCTGCATCACCTGCTGCTCAGCCACACCGCGTTCCAGCGTGATATCGACGACCCCAAGACCATCCTTGACCTTGCCGACATCATCCAGTCGCCCGAGCGCCTGCGCCTGCTGCTTTTGCTGACCATCGTGGACATGCGCGCCGTGGGTCCGCGCGTATGGAACGCATGGAAGGCGACGCTGCTGAACGAACTGTACATGCGCGTGGCCGAAGTGCTGGAAGGCAGCCTTGCCACCACCGAACGCGACGTGCGCGTGGAACGCGCCAAGGCCGCCACCGCACAGTGGCTGGTGGAAGAAGGCATGAACGCCACCGATGTCGGCCACTTCATGGATCTGGGCTATGGCAGTTACTGGCTGTCGTTCGATCACGATACCCATGCCCGCCATGCCCGGCTGATTGGCGATTCCGAACGCCTGCATTCCCCCCTTACGGTAGAAACCCAGCCGCTTCCCGCCCGGGGCGTGACCGAGGTTACGATCTATGCCGCCGACCATCCCGGCCTGTTTTCCAAGATCGCGGGGGCGGTGGCCATTTCCGGGGCCTCGATCGTGGATGCGCGCATCCATACCATGACCAATGGCATGGCGCTGGATACGCTATGGATTCAGGATGCTGGCGGCGCCGCGTTCGAGGAGCCGCAGCAGCTTGGCCGCCTGTCGCTACTGATCGAACAGGCATTGACGGGCCGCATCAATATCGACCGCGAGATTGCCCAGTGTGGCCGCCGTCTGAGCGGGCGGCGCATGCGGGCCATCCATGTGCCGCCGCGCGTGGTGATCGACAACCGGGCGTCGAACACCTGCACCGTGGTCGAAATCAATGGTCGGGACCGCCCTGGCCTGCTGCATGATGTCACCGCCGCACTGAGCGAACAGAAACTGCAGATCGCGTCGGCCCATATCACCACCTACGGCGTGCGGGCAGTGGACGTGTTCTACGTCAAGGACCTGTTCGGCCTGAAGATCACGGACAAGGAACGCCTGAACCGCATCCGCACTGCCCTGCTGTCCGGCCTGCAGGAAGCGGAGGCAGCGGCACAGCGCCGTTCCTCCGAACTGGAAAGCATCACGATCTGACAGTTTCCCGCCCTGCAATCCATGCCTGCAGGGCACTGCTGACAGCCGTCATGACCGCCCCCCACGCCTGATCGGGGGGCTGAAGGCCGCCCTGCCGGAACTGCCACAGGGACGGATACCACCGGCTGCGCGGGCAGCCGTCCGGCACAGGTGGATAACCCGGGGGCACACCCTCCGGCCCGTCCAGATCGAAGGCGGGATACCAGCGCCAGTCTCCCCCGAAACGATTGAGCAGCCAGACCGGGCACCCCATGGCCCCGGCCAGATGGGCCGCGAGCGTATCCACGCTGATGACCAGATCCAGCGTCGTGATCAGGTGCGCCGTATCGAGCAGATCAGCATCAGGCGCAAGGCTGTGCCGCACGAAGCCTGCCTGCACACCTTCAGCGACCCGTGGCTGCACGGATATGAACTCCACTCCCGTCACCTGCGTCAGCGGCGCCAGCGCCGCAACAGGCACGGAACGCCGTGCGTCAAAGCGATAGGCCGGATTGCCGGCATGGCACAGGCCGATGCGTAGCGGCCCCTTTGTCCTTTTGTGCGTCCGCCACGGCTTTTCCCCCAGATAAGGATTGAACGCAGGCATCTGCGCGCCACCCAACACATGCGGCAGGCTGAACAGGTCGCACTGGCTGGTGATGCCCATATTTACATATTCATCAGGAGCGATAATTTCTATCGGGTAATCCACCCCATTCGCCGTTGCGCACCCCAATGTATGCACAAGCCTGCGCAGTGCCTGCGGCACCGCCAGCACGATGGGCGCACGCTGCGCCGCAAGTGGCACATAACGCAGGAAATGAATGACATCGCCCAGTCCCTGCGCCAGATGCACCAGTACCTTCCCGCCCCCGGCGAACACCCGACCGTTCCATCGTGGCAGATGGCTGGCCGATGGATGGGGCGGCAGAAAGGCAAGCCGGGATTCCCACAACGTCCATCCCTGCTCCATCTCGCCACAGGCCAGCAGGGCGACACCCATATTGAAGCGGGCGCGTGCCTGTGTGTCCTCATCAACTGGCGGGGTCGTGGCCAGTATGGCGTCATAAGCCACGCGGGCAGCGACGGGCTGACCGCCTTCGAACAGTCCGGTGGCATGGTTCAGGGCGATGCGGGCATCGGATGGCTGCATGTGCATCGCCTGTCGCAGGGCGGCATCCGCGCCCGCCATATCCCCCAACGCCATGCGGGCGAGACCAAGGTTGTTACAGGCTTCCACCGAAGGTGCATGATCCATGGCCCGCTGAAGCCTGTCCACGGCATCCCGCATATGCCCACCCGCGAACAGCAGTGCCCCAAGCTGCGACAGCGCCACCCCATCGTGCGGATCATGCTCCAGATGCGCGCGTAAAAGCGTCTCCGCCTCCTTCCGCGCGCCGAGGGCCAGCAGCATTTCCACCAGTTCATGCAGATATTCCGCCCGGCCGGGGGCAAGGCGCACGGCCTGCCGCATCTGCGCGCACGCCGCTGTCCGCCTTCCGCGTCGCCACAGGAAACGGGCATGCAGGGCGCGACTGTCACCATCATGCGGACCGGCCAGACTGACCACGCGCGCATAGGCACGGGCGGCGGCCAGCGTATCACCCGTGCTTTCCATCATGTCGGCTGCGCACAGCATGATGGCGACGTCATCGGGATGCGACAGGCAGGCAATGTTCATAGCTGCCCGCGCCGCATCATGATGCCCCTGCACCAGCAGCGCACGCGCCAGCACGACATGATACTGCCCCCGTGGCGCGATACGCAGCGCGCGACCGGCCAGACCGATGGCAACATCCGCCCGGCCAATGGCCAGCGCCACGCAGGCCAGACCGTGAAGCGCATCGGGATCGTCCCCCCGCATGCCCTGCAATTGGGCGAAACAGGCCCGCGCGGTTACGATGTCATCCGCCAGCAGGGCGGCATGCCCCTGCGCCAGCCTGCCTTCGCGGTCATGGCTACCCTGCATCATCCGGCCCTCCCCTTGCATGGCGCGGCGCGCTCCCGCACAGTTCACGCACCAGTCCATACGGGACAGACCATTAAGATTCAGTCAGGACCCCACATGAATATCCAGTCCAGCCATGCCGGTCAGCAGGCCTATGACACATTGCGACAGCGCTTCGCCCGTATGGGACAGATCCGCAATGCGCTGGGCATTCTGGGCTGGGACAAGGATACGATGATGCCGGTGGGCGCGAGCGACAGCCGCGCCGAAAGCATCGCAACCCTTGCCGTCCTGTCGCACGAACTCATGACCGCGCCGGACATGGCCGAACTGCTGGATCGCGCGCAGCCCCCGGCCGACGCCATGGCGCGGGCCAACCTGCATGAAATGCGCCGCCAGCACGCCCATGCGGCCGCCGTGCCCGGTGAACTGGTGGAAGCCGCGTCCCGCGCCGCGTCACGCTGCGAGATGGCATGGCGCACCGCCCGCCAGAACAGCGATTTCGCCTCCCTGCTGCCGCAACTGCAGGCGGTGCTGTCCTGCACGCGCGAAATCGCGGCGGCAAAGGCCGAAGCCCTTGGCCTCAGCCCCTATGATGCGCTGCTGGACCAGTATGACGCGGGCACACGGCAGGCTGATATCGACCCGGTCTTTGCCGAACTGGCGCGCGAACTGCCGGACCTGATTGCATCCGCGCTCGCACATCAGGACAGCATGCCGCCGCCGCGCGCACCCTCCGGTCCGTTCGGGGTGGGGGCACAGGAAAAACTGGGAACGGAAACCATGGCGGCCATGGGATTCGACATGCAGCGCGGGCGGCTTGATGTCAGCCTGCACCCCTTCTGTGGCGGGGCGGAGGACGATGTGCGCATCACCACCCGTTACGTGGAAGATGACTGCCTGAACGCCCTGATGGGTATCGTGCATGAAACCGGCCACGCCCTGTATGAACAGGGACTGCCCCGGGCATGGCGCGCGCAGCCGGTCGGCGAGGCGCGGGGCATGAGCCTGCATGAAAGCCAGTCCCTGCTGATGGAAATGCAGATATGCCGCTCGCGCCCCTTCATGGACTGGATGGCCCCGCGCCTGCGCGCGGCGTTTAATGGCACGGCGGATGACGGGGCGTGGGACGCCGCCAACCTGCACCGCCTCATGACCCGCGTGCGCCCCGGGTTCATCCGGGTGGATGCCGATGAAATCACATATCCGGCCCATATCCTCGTCCGGTACGAGATGGAAACCGCGCTGATCGCTGGCAAGATGAAGCTGTCCGACCTGCCGGACGCCTTCAATGCCCGCATCCATGACCTGCTTGGCCTGACCGTGACCGAAGACCGGCTGGGCTGCCTGCAGGATATTCACTGGCCATCGGGTTCATGGGGGTATTTCCCCACCTACACGCTGGGCGCGATCATCGCGGCCCAGTTGCGTGAAGCCGCCGAGCGGGACACGCCCGACATGATGGCCGCCATCGGCAGGGGCGATTTCTCCCCCCTGCTTGGCTGGCTGCGGCCACGCATCCATGCCCGTGGCAGCGGGGCCTCGACCATTGACATCGTACGCGACGCGACGGGGGCCGCCCCCAATACCGGGCCTTACCTGCGTCACCTGCGCCAGCGTTACTGCGCGTAAGCCTGAAAAAGCCGCCGCCCTTTGCCACCGCATCGGTGAAGGGCGGGCATGCTGCATCATGCCCTTGCCATTCACGGCGGTTCGTGACGAGATACCGCGCGATGTACGCGAACTCCTCCCCCATCATCCGCCGCCTGCGCCATGCGGGCTTCCTTCTGGCCTGCGGCACCGCCATGCTTGGCACCGTGCAGGCCGCCCGTGCCGCCAAGCCCGCGCCGCCGCTCAACCCGCCCGCGGCGCTGGAAGATGTGGCGTCCTCCACCACCAGCGCGTGGGACCGCGTGGTCGTGCTGCCCGATGGCCGGTTGCTGGTGGAACTGCCCCGCTGGGCAGGAAATACCGGACCGGGCCTCGCGGTGCTGGACGCCAGCGGCACGCCCCATCCCTACCCTGACGACGCATGGAACGACTCCGCCACACCGGCGGCCAGACGTCTGGTGGCCCCCGCGGACATCCAGATGGAAGCAGACGGCACGCTATGGGTGCTGGATAGCGGACAGCCCGACCCCACCCGGCCGCCTGTGGCGGATGGCCCCAAGATCGTAAAGATCGACGCCCATACCGGCCAGGTCGCGCAGACATGGGCCATCGACCCGTCCATGCTGCATGATGGCAGCCATCCCGCCACCATGCGTGTGGGGCGCGGGCATGCCTTCATCGGGGATTCGGGCGTTCCGGCCATGATCGTGATCCGGCTGGACACCAACCGGCAGCGGCGGCTTATGCAGCACACATCATCCCTCACGGCGGGCCAGCCCATTACCGTCAATGGTCGCGTACTGACCAATGCGACGGGCCATACCGCCATTGTCAACATAAGCCAGATGGCCATAAGCCCCGACGGGCAGTGGCTGTATTTCGAACCGCTATGCGGTCCGGTCTACAAGCTGGATACCGACCTGCTGATCGATCCGACCGTAACCCCCATCGAACTGGAAGAAGGGCCTACGCTGTGGTACAAGACCCCGGCGCTGGGCGGCATCACGCTGGCGCCCGACGGTACGCTGTATTTCAATGATGTATCGACCAACAGCATCTTCCGGCTGATGCCCGACCGGGTTTACCAGAAAATCGTAACAGACAGCCGCCTGCACTGGCCCGGTGGCTCCTTCGCCACGCGCGACGGGCAGCTTTACATCCCCACGGGCCAGATCGACCTTACCGCCCCGTTCAATGGCGGGCATAACGCCATCCAGTGGCCCGTCCATATCTACCGCATCAATATCGACGCGCTGCCCCCGCCCAAATTCTGACACACCACGCGCGGAATTGCGCCGGGGGTCGCATGCGCCCCCTTCGCGCGGGGGACGGTTGGGATTATGATAGGGGGATGCGCTATATTTCTACCCGGGGGACTGCCCCCGTCCGCGATTTTTCGTCCGTTCTGCTGGCGGGGCTGGCAGAGGACGGTGGCCTGTACCTGCCGGAAAGCTGGCCCGAGCTTTCGGTAGCCCAGTGGCGCGAACTGCGCGCCCTGCCCTATCCCGAACTGGCGGCCCGTATCATCGCCCCCTTTGCCGAAGGGTCGATCACGCATGATGTGCTGCTGAAGCTGTGCCGCGAGGCCTACGCCCGATTCGACCATCCGGCGATCGTGCCGCTGACGCAGGTGGAAGACGGGCTGTTCGTGCAGGAACTGTTCCACGGCCCGACGCTCGCGTTCAAGGACATGGCCATGCAGTTGCTTGGCCGCCTGTTCGACCATGTACTGACCGAACGGAATGAAACCGTCACCATCGTCGGCGCGACATCGGGCGATACCGGGTCGGCGGCGATCGAAGCCTGTCGTGGGCGTGAACGGCTGCGCGTGGTGATCCTGCACCCCGAAGGCCGCACGTCAGAAGTGCAGCGCCGGCAGATGACCACCGTGCGGGAACCCAACGTGACCAACCTTGCGGTACAGGGCACGTTCGATGACTGTCAGGACATGGTCAAGGCCATGTTCGCCGATCTGCCCTTCCGCACCGACATGCGCCTGTCGGCGGTCAATTCCATCAACTGGGCGCGCATTGCGGCGCAGGTGCCCTATTATGTCTATGCGGCCCTGGCGATGGGCGCGCCGGACCGGGAAGTTTCGTTCGCGGTGCCCACCGGCAATTTCGGCAACGTGCTGGCCGCATGGGTCGCGCGCCGCATGGGGCTGCCCATCCGCGCGCTGTGTGTGGGATCGAACCGCAACGACATCCTGTCGCGCTTCCTGAATGAAAACGACATGAGCATCCACGGCGTGGTGCCCAGCCTGTCGCCTTCCATGGATATTCAGGTATCTTCCAATTTCGAACGCCTGCTGTTCGAACTGCTCGACCGGGATGCGACGGCCTGCGCAAGAATCATGACCGAGTTCCGCAAGACCGGCGTGATGAAGGTGGCAGACCCCGTATGGGACCGCGCCCATGCGCTGTTCCACGGGGTATCGCTGGATGACGCCGCGACGCTGGCGGAAATCCGCACGCTGAACAATCGCAGCCATTATCTGGCCGACCCGCATACCGCCATCGGCATAGCCGCGGGCCGCGCCTTCCGCGAACCGGGCATTCCCATGGTGGCCATGGCGACCGCGCATCCCGCCAAGTTCCCCGATGCGATGGCGCAGGCAACCGGCATCCGCCCCGCCCTGCCCGCCGCACTGGCCGATCTGTATGACCGCCCCGAACGCTACAGCGTGGTCCCGGCGGATCTGAACATGATCGAGGACAGGGTGCGCGCCGCCGTGATGACCAACGCGGGCTGACGCTTCCTTCCTCCATTCCCTTACGCCAACAAGGGGCGGCACGGGCGCGAACATGCGCCATGCGGCCCGCAGGACCAGCATGACCGACCTGATCAATGTGACCCGACTGGACTCCGGCCTGACCATCGTGACCGAACGGATGGAACGGGTGGAGACCGTGTCCCTCGGGGCGTATGTCGCCGCGGGCACCTGCAATGAAACCGCGCAGGAAAACGGCGTTTCCCACTTCCTCGAACATATGGCCTTCAAGGGAACCGGCACCCGCACCGCCGCCGGAATCGCGGAGGAAATCGAGAATGTGGGCGGCCACATCAACGCCTACACCGCGCGCGAGCACACCGCCTATTACGTCAAGCTGCTGAAGGAAAACCTTGATCTGGGCGCGGATATCATCGGCGATATCCTGACCCACAGCAGCCTCGCCCCCGAGGAACTGGAGCGCGAACGCGGCGTGATCCTGCAGGAAATCGGACAGGCGAACGACACGCCCGACGATATCGTGTTTGACCATTTTCAGGAAACCGCCTTCCCCGACCAGCCGATGGGCCGCCCCACACTGGGCACGGAAGCGGGTATCCAGACCATGTCGCGCGCAACGCTGGTCAACTACATGAACACCCATTACACGGCGGGCAACACCATCATCGCGGCGGCGGGCAACCTTGAACATGCCCGCGTGGTCGATCTGGTGCAGCAGCATTTCCGTGACCTGCCGACCGGCATCGTGCCGCCCCAGCCGCCCGTGCGTTACGTGGGCGGAGAGTTCACGCAGGAACGCGAACTGGATCAGGCCCATATCGTGCTGGGCTTTCCGTCCATGCCCTATGGCGACCCGGACTATTACCCGGCCCTGCTGCTGTCCACGCTGCTGGGTGGGGGCATGTCGTCGCGCCTGTTTCAGGAAATCCGCGAAAAGCGCGGACTGGTCTATTCCGTCTATTCCTTCAACGCGCCGTTCCGTCAGGGCGGGCTGTTCGGCATTTATGCCGGAACGGGGGAAACGCAGGTCGCCGACCTCATCCCCGTCACGCTGGATGAACTGACCAAGGTGCGCCACACCGTTACCATGGCGGAACTGGCGCGCGCGCGGGCGCAGCTCAAGTCATCGCTGCTGATGTCGCTGGAAAGCACGGGCAGCCGGTGTGAACAGCTTGCCCGCCAGCTCCAGATCTTCGACCGGCTGATCCCGACCGCCGAAACCGTGCGCCGGGTGGACGCCGTCACCATCGAGGACGTGCAGCGCGTCGCCACCCGCATCTTCAGCGGCCGGCCCACGCTTACATCGCTGGGGCCGGTCAGGCACCTGCCCTCGCTCGACAGCATTACGGGGGCACTGGCGGCATGAGTTCCAATCCCATCGACCAGATCGCAACCCTCATCACCCGTGCAAAGGGCGCGGGCGCCGATGCGGCGGATGCGATTTACGTCAGCCGCACCGCCCATGGCGCACAGGTGCGCAATGGCCGCACCGAAGACCTTGAACGTTCCGAAACGTGTGATCTGGGCCTGCGGGTTTTCGTGGGCCAGCGCGCGGCCATCGTCTCGGCCACAGCACTTGATCCCGCGCGGTTCGACGCACTGGCCGAACGCGCGGTGGCCATGGCCCGCGTCGTGCCGGAAGACCGTTTTGCCGGTCTGTGCGCCGAAGCCGAGCATCGCTTTGTCGATGCGGCGGGGCTGGACCTGTTCGACCCCACCGAACCCGCGACCGGCGATCTGATCACCCGCGCCCGCGTGGCGGAGGAATCGGCCCTGGCAGTGGAAGGCGTTTCCAACAGCAACGGTGCATCCGCAAGCTTCGGCCTGTCGGACATCATCCTCATGACATCGGCCGGTTTTTCGGGTCGCTATGCCCGCACCAGCCATTCCGTCTCCGTCAGCACCGTGGCGGGCAGCGGCACGAAGATGGAGCGCGATTACGATTATCACGCAGCCGTCCATCTGTCCGACCTTGAGGGTGCCGCCCTTGTCGGTCGCCGCGCGGGTGAGCGGACGGTCGCACGCCTGAACCCGGTCCGGCCACGTACGGGCCGCATGCCCATCGTGCTGGATCCGCGCGTTTCCACCAGCATGCTGGGACACCTGTCGGGCGCGATCAACGGCATTTCCATTGCGCGTGGCACTTCCTTCCTGAAGGAAAAGATGGACAGCCGGATCATGCCCGCTGGCATCACCATCATCGACGATCCCCGTCGCGTACGTGGCCCCGGCGCCCGTCCCTTCGATGGGGAAGGCATGCTGACCGCAACGCGGACACTGGTGGAAGATGGCGTGCTGAAGACATGGGCGCTGGATTCACGATCCGCCCGCCAACTCGGGCTGAAGCCCAATGGCTGCGCCAGCCGGGGCACATCGGGGCCGCCTGCACCCAGCCTTGGCAACATGTACATGCTGCCGGGCAGCATGACACCCACCGAACTGATGGCCGACATCACCGAAGGCATTTACATAACCGAGATGATGGGGTCCGCCATCAACGGCATTACCGGCGATTACAGCCGTGGCGCCGCAGGGTTCATGATCCGTAACGGCGTACCGGCCGAACCGGTGGCCGAACTGACGGTCGCGGGGAACCTCAATGACATGTTCATGCGGCTGGTTCCGGCCAATGACCTGACATTCCGCCAGTCCACCAATGCCCCCACCATCCGTATCGACGACATGATGATTGCCGGGGCGTAATCGTTTCCTTTCCATGATTTCATGTTGCTGCGAGCCCGCGCCCCCTGTTACCGGGGCGCGGGCTTACTTATATCTGTAACACGTGGTCCGTTTCACGAGACCGCACGGATAAAGATGGTTCCGACACAGGATTGCAGATACCCTGACCCAGATGAAGACAATTTCCCCGCGCATGATGCCGCGTAAAAGCATCGCTCTCGCCGCCGTGACGGCCCTGACCGTGCTGCCGCTGCTGGCTCATCCCCACGCGGCGGAAGCCCGTGCGGGTGGTGGTTTCTCTATGGGTAGCCGTGGATCGCGCACCTACAGCGCGCCCGCGCCGTCGCAGACCGCGCCCTATGGCGCAACACCCTTCCAGCAGACGATGACCCCGCGCCAGCAGATGCCCGGCTTTGGTGCGCGCGCTCCCTTCGGCGCGGGTGCTGGCATGGCCATGGCACGTCCCCGCCATCCGTTCATGAACGGGTTTATGGGCGGTCTGGTCGGTGCTGGCCTGTTTGGCATGCTGTTCGGCCATGGCATGTTCGGTTCGGGCATGGGGGGCAGCGGCTTCCTTGGCCTGCTGATCCAGCTGGCGCTGGTCTTCTTCATCGTGCGCTGGGCCATCCGGCGCTTTAGTGGCGGCATGGGTGCCAGCACCGATGCGGGAGCGATGGGCACGCCCTCCCCCGCCGGTATGGCGCCGCAGGGGGCACGACAGCCGGTTGGCGTGGCCATTACGGCGGCTGACTATCAGGCGTTCCAGCAGGCCCTTATCAACATCCAGACGGCGTGGAGCCAGCAGGATGTGCGGGCCATGCAGCACATGGCGACACCGGAAATGGTGTCCTACTTCAACAACCAGTTGAGCAATCTGGCCAGCCGTGGCGCGCGCAACGTGGTGTCCGACATACGTTTCGACCGGGGTGATCTGGTGGAAAGCTGGCGTGAAAACGGCTTCGATTACGCCACGGTCGCCATGCAGTATTCGATGATCGACATCACCACTGACATGACTGGCCGTGTGATCGAAGGCGACCCGACCAACCGGGTCAGCGTTACCGAACTGTGGACGTTCGTGCGCTCGGCCGGAACGGGAAGCTGGCTTCTGTCCGCCATCCAGCAGACACCGGGCCGCTGATCCCCACATTTCATGCTTGACGGAAAAAGGCCTGCATCCCCCCGATGCAGGCCTTTTTTATTATCCGCGCCCCAGACCGCCCATGGCGGCATAACCGGCGTATCACGTCAGTTCGCCCTGGTGCCCAGCCTGGCGTCACACTCCCAGCCTGATGTTCCTATGGCGGCTGCCTGCATGATGGATGGCGTGCGCCATTGCCGGGGCAGCAGGCAGGTTTTATGGATGACAGGCGGCGGTGGCTCTACCGCATCGTCATTGAACGGCGTTCCATCCTCACGCACGGTGCCCGTCAGGGCATTTACGCTTACATGCAACCCGTCATTATCGCTGCCAGCATGCCAGTACTCCTCGTCCCACCCGGCAATGATCCATTGGCCCTGCCGTATGGTCAGGCGCCAGGTTTCATTCCAGCGCCACGCACTGCCACCATAATTCTTCACCACGACAGAACCGTGACTGAGGGTAACTCCCTGAAACGGGTCGCCCATAATGCCGCCATCGGATGGCGCTCTGGCAATATCAGCGCTGGAGATAACCTGCCTGCCCGCAACGAAAATGCGCAGGCGACGTGGCCCGCCATCCCGACCGCGCAGGACGTCAATGCAGGCCATCACGGGCGCAGTGGCCCCAACCGGACCTTTTACGCTGGTCTCCGTTCTGTACCCGGCTTCAACCCTGCCACACGCTGTATTTGCGCTGTCCGTAGCCGCTGCCTGATGGAACGGAAAAGACAGCACCGCGCATCCGCAAAAAAGAACGGGGACGCATCGGCTCAGATGACGGTAAAGCCGAAACCGTGATCGGGGAGCACTTATGGCCATAAAATATCGGGCCGGGATCATGCCCCTCTGGTTCAGCCCCGCCTAGATGTGCGCAAGGCTGAGCGCATACAGGATCGCAGCCAGCGCCGAAAGCGTAACCGCTACGGCCCGGATGCGCCCCTTGTGCCGACGCGCCGCCTCCTGCGCTTCCATCTGCGGTGTAACCTGAACCGTTGTTGCCTGATCCATCTGCCCGAACTCCCGCATGGATAAAACTGCCCGATCAGTGGGCGATGAAGGCATGGTCGGCCAGCAGGCCCAGAAACAGAAAAAACAGGTAAGCCAGCGAATAACGGAAGGAACGGCGCGCCGGGCCATCACCCGTCAGGCTCACGCCATTGGCGTCCTGCCGGTCACGCAGCACCCCGATGGCGCACAGGATGAATCCCAACCCCAGCACACTGGCGACAACCGTGTACAGCCAGCCCGCCTGATGCGTGAATGAAGGCACCAGCGATACCGCCATGAGGATGAAGGTGTACCACAGGATCTGCCACCGCGTATGCCGCGCACCACGCACCACCGGCAGCATGGGAATACCTGCCCGTCCGTAATCCTTGCAGGCATAAAGCGAAAGCGACCAGAAATGCGGCGGCGTCCACAGGAAGATGATGCCGAACATCACCACCGGCATGACCGCCATGGACCCCGTGGCCGCGGCCCAGCCGATCATGGGCGGGAATGCTCCTGCCGCCCCGCCGATCACGATATTCTGCGGCGTCGAACGCTTGAGCCACATCGTATAGATCACGGCGTAGAAAAAGATGGAAAACGCAAGGATACCCGCAGCCAGCGCGTTGGTCGCAAACCACATCAGGATGACGGACGCAACCGACAGCCCGACACCATAACCCAGCGCGGCTTCCGCCCCCACGCGGCCATCGGGTATGGGACGGGTAACGGTACGCTTCATGACCGCATCGATATCGCGGTCGTACCACATGTTGATGGCCCCGGCGGCACCGGAAGCCATGCAGATGCACAGGATGCTGACAGCCGCCACCAGCGGGTTGAGCGGCCCCGGCGCCATGGCCAGACCGGCCGCCCCGGTAAAGACCACCAGCGAGATGACACGGGGCTTGAGCAGCACGAACCAGTCCCGTGCTTCCGTACCCACACGTGAGGCATCAAATGTAACGGCGGCGCTATCCGCCGCGCCGGGCGTCGTGATGGTGCCGCTCATGTTCAGGCATCCCCATGTGCGGGGGACGGTGCCTGCCATTCCGGCGTGCGGGCACCCGGCCCCCAGTAATTGGCAGGCAGCGACCGGGCGGGGCTAAGGGCCACCTGCACCACGATCCCGGCGAAAACCAGAACGGACAGCCCCATCAGCACGGCACCGACCATACCGGCCGCCCCATGAAACGCCATCAGCGACAGCACGGTGCCAGCCGTCGTCAGGCCGAAGTGCAGCCTGCTGGCCCCGCGGGGGGCGACATGGCCCACCATCTTGCCAATCCAGTAATAGAAACCCGCGAACACCGCGAACATGGCGGCATACAGCGTAGCCGCATGCACATCGGCCATGCCGCCGGGCAGCAGGGACATGACGGAACCGACCAGCAGCAGGGCAACGAAGCCTGCAGCCCATTCCATCGGCACGGCGGCGCGCATGTGGCCCAGACGTGCCGTCTGCACCCATGCGGCCAGCACGGCCAGCACCGGCAGCACGATCAGCCCCAGTTGCACCACGGGTGCGGAAGTCGCCATATGATCCAGCCCACCATGCAGCAGATCATGAACCCAGACCGAACTGCCACCCACGGACAGCACGACCAGCGCCCCCAGCACGACACGGGGCATCTGCAGCGGCTTCGCACAGAATGTCTCGATCACCTGCGACACGATCCCCAGCGAGGGCAGCAGCAGCAATGCGATTTCCGGCCCGGCGAAGACATGCAGCAGCCCGTCGATCCGCGCGGACATATCGCCGCCATCAAGCCATACCCGCGTCAGGCCGCCAGCAAGAACCGGCATGACCATGACCGTCATCAGCGCCGTAAGGCCCTGTGCCCATACGAAAATGGGCATGTCCCGCAGGCGCTGTCCCATCGGCCCCATGTTCAGCACCGTCGCCACCATGTTGATGGCCTGAAACAGCATGGCCAGACACCAGACCATAAGGGCGATGACCGAAACCTGCGCGGGCACGGCAGGGGAAAGACCGGCCAGAACAGCCACGAAGCTGCCCGCCGTCAGCCCCCACCCGGCCAGCGCCAGACGGGGAAAGGCAAGAGCGCGTGCGCGCAGCAGCAGGGGCACCAGCCAGTTGCCGAACCCGCCGAACAGGGCAGGCAGGGCACAGAAGAACACCATCATCATGCCATGGCGACGACCGATGCGCTCAACGGCGGCGGTTGCATCCCCACCGGCCCATGCGGCCAGCACGGAATGCGGCAGCAGGCCCGCCTGCAGGCCGACAGCCATCAGCCCACCGGCCACGCCCGCCACAATCGCCATGACGAGATAAAGCATGCCGACGGTCCGGTAATCCCCGGCCCGGCTGGAATCATGCCTGCCATCCGCCCCGAACTGTGTGCCTGTGGGCATCAGATCACTCCCTGCTGCCATGCGCCGGTGTCTGGGCATGGCCAATCGTTACCATGATTTCATCATATAGCCCGACTTATACACGAAAACGACACTGTGGATCGTTCCCGTGGTCGCGCAGATGTCATTTCAGCCCTGCTACAGGAACAGGGCTGTGGATGAGCTCAGCGGGAAATCAGGCCACCAGCGGACTGGCGCATGACCCGGCTTCGCGCTCCAGCGTGACCAGCGTGAACAGGCCCGCGGGCGGTACCGGCTGCAGGACCGCACGGCGCAGGTCGGCGGGCGGCAGCAGCGATTCAATGGCGAAATCCGGATGCCAGCCCAGCGAGTGCGAAGCACGTGCCATGCCGCGTTCCACCGCAAGGCGGACACCGCCCTGCGCAAGGAAGTGATTGACGAACAGGATATGCCCGCCCGGCTTGACCACGCGCTTGAGTTCAGCCAGCAGCGCGCGCGGATGCGGCACGACGGAGGCCACGAACATCGCAACCGCGACATCGAACGTGCCATCGGCGAACTGGGTCGCCTCGGCATCCATTTCCAGCAGGTTTTCCACGTTGGACAGCTTCATGCGGCGCACGCGCTGACGCGCACGCTCAAGCATGTCACCCGACAGGTCGATACCCGTGATCCGCTTGTTCGCGCGATAATATGGCAGGGCAAGGCCGGTGCCCACGCCCACTTCCAGCACCTGCGTACCGGGCAGCGCGTTGACCGCTTCCACCGCGCGCTTGCGCCCGAAGGCGGAAACGCTGCCGAACAGCGCATCGTACACACTGGCCCAGCGGCGGTACGCAGCCTTGACCGCCGCAGCATCCAGCGCGGATTTGGGAGAGGGGATTTCCACAACCTTCTCGGCTGCTTCGTCGTGCAGAACGTCACTCATCAGGCTGTTCCCATGCCCTTGCCATGAAAGAAGGCATCGCCCGCCCCCTTCCGCACCGCATCCGCCATGATCAAATCCGTTCCGTTCTGCTGCATTACACTTCCACCTGACCTGCCCGCGCGCCCATCCGGCCCGCGTAGCCGCCTGTAATCCATACACGATGCCATGCCACATGGCACGGCAGTCACGATCACCGCGCCTGCCATGGACACCGTTTCCAATCCTTACGCGCCCACGTCAACCGTAGCCAGACGCGATACGATCGCATCCCAGATCAGGCCCGCCGTATTGGTGCCGTCAAAGCGGTCGATTTCCTGCAGTCCGGTCGGGGATGTGACATTGATCTCGGTCAACCATTCCCCAATCACGTCGATCCCCACGAAAATCAGGCCCTGATCGCGCAGGAACGGCCCGATGGTGTCGCATATCTCACGGTCGCGCGCGGTCAGTTCCGCGCGCACCGGGCGACCGCCCACATGCATGTTGGACCGCGTTTCCCCTTCCGCCGGGATACGGTCGATCGCGCCGACCGGCCTGCCATCGACCAGAATGATGCGCTTGTCCCCCTTGCGCACCGCCGGTTCGTAACGCTGGATCATCAGCGGCTCGCGTGAGCGGGCGAAATGCATTTCCAGCAGGGCGTTCAGGTTCGGATCATCCTGACGGATGCGGAACACGCCCGCGCCACCATTGCCGAAAAGCGGCTTGACGATGATGTCGCCCCACTTCGCACGGAAATCCCTTATCGCCGCCACATCCCACGTCACCAGCGTAGGGGGCATGAGATCGGGATAATGCGTGACCAGCAGCTTTTCGGGCGCGTTGCGAACCGCTGCGGGGTTGTTGACCACCAGCGCGCGGCCCGGACCGACACCATGGATATGCTCAAGGATATGGGTGGCGGTGATATAGGCCATGTCGAAAGGCGGGTCCTGACGCATCAGCACCACATCCATGGCGGACAGGTCGATCACCTGTTCATCGCCAAAGGTCGCATGTGCGCCTGCCTTGCGCTGCACCGTTACCGGGCGGGCGCGGGCGGTCACCCGTGCCGCGCGCGGGGCGTCAGGCGTGCGACGTCCCTCGCTCAGGCTCAGGGCCTCGACCTGATAGACGAACAGTTCATATCCCCGCGCCTGTGCTTCCAGCATCAGGGCAAAGGTTGAATCGCCATTGATGTCGATGCCGCCAAGCGGGTCCATCTGGACGGCGACCTTCAGGGGGCGTGGCATCTAATCAGTATCTCCGCACAGGACCGGTTCGCGCCGGACGTCACAAACTGAAACGGCCCGCGCCCAAATGTCATAATATGCCTTCAGCCACACGGCCAGCCCCCCATTACGGCAAAGGGGGATAGGAAATGCCCAGTACCTCGATCATTTCATCCCCCCGTGGCGTTGTCAGCCTGACTTCATCGCCCACCGCCGCACGCATGAGCGCGCGCGCCACCGGCGAGACGAGGCTGATCTGCCCCGCCGTCATGTCCGCCTCATCCACACCAAGGATTGTAACGGTGCGTTCCGCATCGCGTTCATCAACATATGTGACCGTAGCGCCAAAAAACACCCGATCGCGCTGCTGCTGGGCGGCCGGATCGACAATAATGGCGTTATCGATCCGCTTGGTCAGGAAGCGGATGCGGCGGTCGATCTCACGCAGCCGGCGCTTGCCATACTGGTAATCGCCGTTTTCAGAACGGTCGCCATTGCCTGCGGCCCACGATACAATTTCCACGATCCGGGGGCGTTCATCGCGCAGCAGGGCATTAAGCTCGGTGCGCATGGCCGCGATTCCGGCGGGTGTGATATAACATGACAGCCCGCCCGTGGCCGGTTTTTCCCCCTTGGCCATGGATGACCTGCCCGCTGTCAGCACCGTGTCACCGTCATGCGGATATGCCCTTCCATCTTCTGGCCCGGCGCCAGTACGCGCACGCCGCTATCGGCAATGATCGGGCGATTGAAGCCATCGGTCATGTTGCTGACCGGTTCAAGCCCGATATAGGGCTGGCCGGGTGGGGTAAAAAGTACCAGATGCCGCAGTTCGGGGCTGCCTTCCACCGTCAGCGCATAGCCTTCGCGCGGCCAGCGCAGGAAGGCACTGCCGGACCACCCCGCATAACAGTTGTCGATCGGCTCCTGCCCTGCATCGCGCATATGGGCGAAGGACCATTCCCCTTCCACCGGCACACGCAGGGCAGGCAGGTGGTCCGGTCCGTTTGTCCATACGCTGCTGGCGGCAAAACCCAGCTTCAGCCCGGCATGACGGGGAAAATAAGGATGAAAGCCCATGCCCACCGGCTGGTCGCGGGTATCGGTATTTTCAAGCAATATGCCGATCGAAAGCCCGTTTTCACGCAGGTCGTAACGCAACTGCGCGCGGTAGCTGAACGGCCACTGCCCCATCAGGTCGCGCGTGGGCGCGTGATCGAGGGTAAGCGTGGCGCTGCTGTTGGCCAGCCTGTCCAGCCCCCAGCGCCGCTGCCACCCGTTGCCGTGAATGGCGCAGTTCTCCCCGCCGAAGCTGGGAGCGAGGTGATAGTCCACCCCTTCAAAACGGAAATGGTCACCCGCCACCCGGTTGGAAAACGGCACTAGCGGATAACCTGCCACGGCACGACCGTGCTGGGCGATCAGATGGGGGTCACTGACCGGGCGCAGCAGGTCTATCTCCCCACACCGCCAGAACGCGATGCTGCCGCCCACATCGGGCATGAGCCCCAGCTTCGCGCCACCGGCCTCAAGTTCGACAACCGCCGTCATTTCGCGTTCGCGCTGGCCCGTGCAGGGCATGTTGAGGGAGGTGGTCCTATCGTCCACGTCGCTTTCCCCTTCCCTTCGCCTGTTCCGGGTCATAGCCCCCGCCCCCCGGCCCCAGCGGCACGGGGCCACGGTTGCGCCGGGCGATGGCCTTAGGGCTGGTGCCCGGACGCCCCGCACTGGACTGGGGCAGCGGGGGCGGAACCATGCCCAGTTCCAGGGCTTCCAGCCTGCGGATTTCATCACGCAGGCGGGCGGCTGTCTCGAATTCCAGTTCCGCCGAGGCCGCGCGCATCTGTTTTTCCAGTTCGGCAATGGCGGCCTTGTAATCCTTGCCGACCATTTCCTGCACGCTGCCATCCGCCGTGGGGGTGACGGTCACGTAATCCTGCTCGAACACGGACGAAATGACATCGCCGATATGCTTGCGCACGGATTGGGGGGTGATGCCGTGTTCCTCGTTCCACAGGCTCTGCTTTTCGCGCCTGCGGGCGGTTTCCTCGATGGCGTAGGCAAGGCTGTCGGTCATCCTGTCCGCATAAAGCAGCACGCGCCCTTCCACATTGCGCGCGGCGCGGCCAATGGTCTGGATCAGGGACGTGCGCGAACGCAGGAAGCCTTCCTTGTCAGCATCCAGAATGGCGACAAGGGAACATTCGGGAATATCCAGCCCTTCGCGCAGCAGGTTGATGCCGATCAGCACATCGAACGCGCCAAGCCGCAGGTCGCGGATGATCTCGATACGCTCCAGCGTATCCACATCCGAATGCAGGTACCGCACACGGATACCGGCTTCGTTCATGTATTCGGTCAGGTCTTCAGCCATGCGCTTGGTCAGCGTCGTGACCAGCACGCGGCCACCATCGGCAATGGTCAGACGACATTCGGCCAGCAGGTCATCGACCTGATGTTCAACCGGCCGGACGATGGTGACCGGGTCGATCAGGCCGGTGGGGCGGATGACCTGTTCGGCAAACACGCCCTCCGTGCGGCGCATTTCCCACGGGCCGGGAGTCGCGCTGACGAAGACCGTCTGCGGCCGGTAGGAATCCCATTCGGCAAAGGTAAGCGGGCGGTTGTCGAGGCATGAAGGCAGGCGGAAGCCGAATTCGGCCAGCACGGATTTGCGTGCATGATCCCCGCGTTCCATCCCGCCGATCTGCGGCACGGTCACATGGCTTTCATCCACGATCAGCAGCGCATCCTCGGGCAGGTATTCAAACAGGGTTGGCGGCGGTTCACCCGGCGCGCGACCGGACAGGTAGCGGGAATAATTCTCGATTCCCTTACAGACGCCCGTAGTCTCGATCATTTCCAGATCGAAGGTGGTGCGCTGCTGCAGGCGCTCGGCCTCCAGCAGTTTGCCATCCGCATTGAAGCGGGCCAGCGTTTCACGCAGTTCCTGCTTGATACCCGTCATCGCCTGCGTAAGCGTGGGGCGCGGCGTCACGTAATGGCTGTTGGCGTAGATGCTGATGGCTTCCAGATCACCGGTCTTTTCACCGGTCAGCGGATCGAATTCGATAATCTCGTCAATCTCGTCGCCAAACAGGCTGACGCGCCATGCCCGATCCTCGTTCTGGACGGGAAAGACATCAATCGTCTCGCCACGCACGCGAAAGGTGCCGCGCTGGAAGGCGGCATCGTTACGGCGGTACTGAAGTTCGACCAACCCCTTTATCAGGCGGTCGCGGTCGATCTCGCCACCGACCTCCAGCTTGACCACCATGCGCGAATAGGTCTCGACCGAGCCGATACCGTAAATGCACGAAACCGAGGCCACGATGATCACATCGTTGCGCTCCAGCAGCGCCTGCGTGGCAGCATGACGCATACGGTCGATCTGTTCGTTTATCTGGCTGTCTTTTTCGATATACGTGTCCGACCGGGGCACATAGGCTTCCGGCTGGTAGTAATCGTAATAGCTGACGAAATATTCCACCGCGTTGTCGGGGAAGAACTGTTTCATCTCGGCATAGAGCTGGGCGGCCAGCGTCTTGTTGGGCGCAAGGATCAGGGCGGGCTTCTGCGTGGCCTCGATGATCTTGGCCATCGTGAAGGTCTTGCCCGAACCGGTCACACCCAGCAGAACCTGATCGCGTTCGCCCTTTTCCACGCCGCTGACCAGTTCGGCAATGGCGGTGGGCTGGTCGCCTGCCGGTTCATAGGGGGAACTGACGCGAAAGGTATGAGTGCGTGGTTTCGCGGGCTGACGTTCCGGCTGGAACAGGACGGGCCTGTCAGCCGGATCGATATCGGTAGTCTTCTTTTTCCTACGGGATGCTGTCGCCATGGTTAAGGAAAGTGGGGATAAAACCGCCGCAGCACAAGGGCTGTATGCGGCTCCATCCCCACTCCCGCCGTTCAGCCATGCGTGCCAAGCGGCGGCGGCACGCGGGCTTCGCGCATGGCTTCGGCCTGACGGCGCGCCAGCGCGGCCTCATCGAAGTCGGCGGCCATTTCCTGAAACAGTTGATACCAGTTGACCTTTGCCCTGAGGCGCAGGAACACGCTGCCCAGCCCCACGGCGGAACGGTCAACCAGCACGAATTCACGCGGCGGCTGCACGCCCCCCGTGCGCTTGAGACCGGCATAGACCCGTTCAGCCACCGCGCGGCCATATTGCGGGTCGTTATCTTCCTGAATGAAGCGTTCACGGTCCTCCATCAACGGACCGTAGATGAAGCGCGCCCATTCATTGAGCACCCGCATCGTATCGCGCGACATGTTGGTAAAGCCCCATGCCTGATAGGCATGATAGGCCAGATCCTCGTCATCCGTCTCGATCGCCCTGTGCAGGTCGATGATTCCCTGCACGAAGCGCGCGGGGAAAATGCGGATGGCCCCGAAATCGAGCAGGTTGATGCCGTAATCATCGCGCACGGTAAAATTGCCCATGTGCGGGTCGCCATGGATCACGCCATAGCGGTACAGCGGCGCATACCATGCCCGGAACAGGGCACGGGCCATGCTGTTACGCTCTTCCTGCGTGGGATTGGTATCCAGCACCTTCTGGATGCCACGGCCATTGACCCAGTCCATGGTCAGCAGGCGCTGGGTACACAGGTTGTCGATGGGGGCCGGGATGGTCACGTCCGACCACTGCGCCAGCATGAGGCGATACAGCCGCATGTTCGCCGCTTCACGCTGGTAATCCAGTTCCTCGTACAGCCGGTCCTGCAGTTCTTCCAGCACGTCATCCTGACAGATCGTGCTGTCCAGACGGTAAAACAACCCCACCGCCATGCGAAACTGCTTGAGGTCGGATTCCACGGTCGAGCGCATGTCGGGATATTGCAGCTTGCACGCGACAGGCCGCCCGTCGGGCAGCACCGCGCGATGGACCTGCCCCAGACTGGCCGCGGCAGACGCTTCCCGGTTGAAGGAGCGGAAATTACGCTCCCAGTTCGGCCCCAGTTCGGTGGCCATGCGACGGCGGACGAAATTCCAGCCCATGGCGGGCGCATTGGCCTGAAGCTGGGCCAGTTCCTTGGCATATTCCTCCGGCAGGGCGCCGGGGATCGTGGACAGAAGCTGCGCGCCCTTCATAAGCGGCCCCTTCAGGCCGCCCAGCACGCTTTTCAGGTCCTCGGCATGGATGGTCTGGTTGGACCTGAACCCCATCTTGTGCCCGGCGATACGCGCCGCGATGCCGCCTACCGTGCCCGACGTACGCACCATGCGGCGGAATTCGCCAAACAGGCCAGTATTATCGAGATTCCGTTCATCCGCCACGTCAGACACGCTCCAGTTCATCAATAAATCCGGCGATCACATCCAGCCCCTTCTGCCAGAATCCGGGGTCTGCCGCATCCAGTCCGAACGGGGCCAGCAGTTCCTTATGCCGCCTGGTGCCGCCTGCGCGCAGCATGTCGATATACTTGTCCTGGAAACCCGGATGACCGGACCGGAAAACCCCGTATAGCGCGTTTACCAGACAATCACCAAAGGCGTAGGCATACACATAGAACGGCGAATGGATGAAATGCGGGATGTAGGTCCAGTACGCATCGTAATCCGGGGTAAAGCTGAAGGCCGGGCCAAGGCTTTCAACCTGCGTCTGCCGCCAGATCTCCCCAATGCGCGCGGGCAGCAGTTCGCCCTTGCGGCGTTCGTCATGCACCAGTGTCTCGAATCGGTAAAAGGCGATCTGGCGCACCACGGTATTGAGCATGTCCTCCACCTTGGCGGCCAGCATCAGCCTGCGCCGGGCGGGATCGGTCTGCGCATCCAGCAGGGCACGGAAGGTCAGCATCTCGCCAAACACGCTGGCGGTTTCGGCCAGTGTCAGCGGCGTGTTGGACATGAGATAGCCCTGCTCACCCGCCAGAACCTGATGCACGCCATGCCCCAGTTCATGCGCCAGCGTCATCACATCGCGCGTGCGCCCACGGTAATTGAGCAGAAGATAGGGATGGGCGGACGGCACGGTCGGATGGGCGAAGGCACCGGACGCCTTGCCCGGAACAGGCGGGGCGTCGATCCATGCGTTATCGAAAAACTGCCGGGCGACCTTACCCATGCGCGGGTCAAAGCCTTCATACGCCGCCATGACCTGCCGGGTGGCGTCGGGCCATGTGATCAGCGGTTCGTCCTGCGTGGTAAGCGGGGCGTTACGGTCCCAGTATTCCAGCTTTTCCAGCCCCAGCCATTTGGCCTTGAGCGCGTAATAGCGATGCGACAGGCGGGGATAGGCTTCGGTCACGGCCTGAACCAGCGCGTCCACCACTTCGTCCTCGACCATGTTGGCGCAGTTGCGCGCGGAAGTCGGACGCGGGTAATGGCGCAGCCCGTCCATGATGGCCTTGTCCTTCGCCAGCGTGTTCGTCACCAGCGAGAACAGTTTAACATTCCCCCCCAGCACATCGCCAATGGCGCGGGCCGCACGTTCACGCGTGGCGCGGTCGGGGCTGGACATGGTGTCGAGCGCGCTGCCCAGCGTGACTTCCTCCCCGCCCAGACGCACGCGCAGGCCGGCCATCGTCTCATCGAACAGGCGGTTCCAGGCGGCGGCACCCGTGACCGATTTTTCATGCAGGACAGCTTCGACTTCGTCCGAAAGCTGGTAGGGCCGGAAAACCCGCAGGTCGCGCAGGAACGGACCCCAGTGCGCCAGCGCCGGGTCCGCAAGCTGCGTGGCCAGCACATCATCAGGGATACGGTTGATTTCCAGCGTGAAGAACAGGAGATGCGTTGAAATGCCGGTCAGCCGTTCATTGATCGACTGCGCGAAACGGCCCACGCCCGAATCCGATGTATTGGCCGCGAACAGAAGCTGGGCATAGGAACCGGCACGGCCCAGCACCTCATCAATGCGCTGGTATTCGGCTAGAGCCTGTGCCAGTTCGCTGCCGGGCAGGCTATCCAGACGGCCCTGCCACACACGGGCGAAAGCCTGCGCGTCCTCATCGGCCTGATCGAGGTCGGTGGCGAGCTTCGGGCTTTCCGGCCCGTCATACAGATCCGACAGATCCCATCGCGGCAGCCCCGCAAGCGCCGGTGCGCCACCGGATTCCCCGGCAACGTCGTGCCGCACGCGGGATGTGGTGGTGGCACCGGCCACGGGGGCGGAAAAATACGCTTTGGACATAGATCAGGCACACCCATCAGATCGGGCGAAGCCAGCGCGTGCGCACCAGCCCCGCGATTCCCTTTATCCTGAATCTAGTGCGTCATGGCCGCATGTGCGACCCCGCAGGCCGATATTCCGCCTTAAAAACAGACAGGGCCGGACATTGCTGCCCGGCCCCGCCGCCTTATCCCGTCATCAGGTCAGCCCTGATTTCACGCACCACGTGCCAGTGCGGGTGCTTCGAAACCGATCACGCGCGCATATTCCGTGGGCACGACCTGCCAGAAGCGCGGCAGCGTCTTGTCCCAGTTATGCAGCAGCAGTTCGGCATACCGGCTGCCGGTTTCGCGTGCATGGATCTCGACCTGCTCACGCAGCACGGCTTCCCATTTCGGGTCCTGCACGCGGCACCACATGACGGTATCGGCGTTTACACGCTCGGCAAACGTGCCACTTGCGTCATACACAAACGCCATGCCGCCGGTGAAGCCCGCGCCAAAATTGTCGCCAATCTCGCCAAGGATGACCACGGTGCCGCCGGTCATGTATTCGCAACCGTTCGATCCACACCCTTCGATCACCGCCGTAGCGCCCGAGTTACGCACAGCAAAGCGTTCACCCGCCTGCCCCGCCGCATACAGCGCACCCGCTGTCGCGCCATACAGGACGGTATTGCCGACAATCGCGTTCTCGTTCGACACAAGGCTGGAGGACGGGGAGGCACGGACCACGATGGTCGCACCCGAAAGCCCCTTGCCCACATAGTCGTTCGCATCGCCCAGCACCTCAAGCTTGAGGCCCTGCACCGCAAACGCGCCCAGCGACTGCCCCGCCGACCCACGCAGACGCACCGTAAGGTGCCCCGGCGCCAGCTTGGTCATGCCGAACTGCCGCACGATCAGCGAGGAAATGCGCGTGCCGATCGCGCGATGCGTGTTCTGCACGTTGTACTGCAGCTGCATCTTCTCGCCATGGTCGAACAGCGGGCGCGCATCCGCGATCATCTGTGCATCCAGCGTCTCTGGCACCTCGTTACGACCTTCGCGGGTGCAGTAGCGGCCATAGGGGCCGGGGTCCGCCTGCGCCAGAAGCGAGTTGAGGTCCAGATCGTCCAGATAATCAGCCCCACGCAGCACCTGATGCAGCAGGTCGGTGCGGCCAATGATCTCGTTGAGCGAGGTGAAGCCCAGCGAGGCAAGGATGTTGCGCACGTCCTCGGCAATGAAGGAGAACAGGTTGATCACCTTCTCCGGCGTGCCCTCGAACTTGCGGCGCAGTTCATCATCCTGCGTACACACGCCCACCGGGCAGGTGTTGGAGTGGCACTGACGCACCATGATACAGCCCATGGCGACGAGGCTGGCGGTGCCGATGCCGAATTCCTCCGCGCCCAGCATGGCGGCGATCACCACGTCACGCCCGGTTTTCAGCCCGCCATCGGTACGCAGCTTCACCCGGTGGCGCAGGCGGTTGAGCATCAGTACCTGATGCGCTTCCGCCAGCCCCAGTTCCCACGGCATGCCCGCATATTTGACCGAGGACTGCGGGCTTGCACCCGTGCCGCCGGAATGGCCCGAGATCAGGATCGCATCCGCCTTCGCCTTCGCGACACCGGCTGCAATCGTGCCGATGCCCGAACGCGCGACCAGCTTCACCGTAACCGTGGCTTCAGGATTGATCTGCTTGAGGTCGTAGATGAGCTGGGCCAGATCCTCGATCGAATAGATGTCGTGGTGCGGCGGGGGCGAGATCAGGGTCACGCCTTCGGTCGCATGACGCAGCCGGGCGATCAGGCCCGTCACCTTGAAGCCGGGAAGCTGTCCACCTTCGCCCGGCTTCGCACCCTGCGCCATCTTGATCTCGATCTCGCGGCAGTCATTGAGGTACTGCGCGGTCACGCCAAAACGGCCCGATGCGATCTGCTTGATGGCCGACGATGCGTTATCGCCATTGGCGCGCGGCTTCGCGCGGGCCGGATCTTCGCCGCCCTCACCCGAATCGGACTTCGCACCGATGCGGTTCATGGCGATCGACAGCGTCTCATGCGCTTCGGGGCTGAGCGCACCCAGCGAGATGCCCGGCGCGATCAGGCGCTTGCGCAGTTCCGTGATGCTTTCAACCGATTCCACGGGGATGGGCGTGCGCCCGCCACGGAAGTCCAGCAGGTCGCGCAGCGCCACCGGCGGCTGGCGGCGCACCGCATCCGCGTAACGCTGGTAGACCGAGAAGCTGCCCGTCGCCACGGCGGTCTGGAGCATGTGGATCAGGTTGCCGTCAAAGGCATGGACTTCACCGCTGCGGCGCAGCTTGTAACGCCCACCGACGGACAACGTCTCAACCTGCCTGTTCCATGCCTTGTGATGGAAGCTCAGCACATTGCGCGCGATGCCGGTCAGGCCGATGCCTGAAATGCGCGAGGGCATGCCGGGGAAGAATTCCGCCGTCAGCGCGCGTGACAGGCCGATGGCCTCGAAATTATAGCCGCCGCGATAGGATGCCACGATGGAAATGCCCATCTTGGACATGATCTTGAGCAGGCCCTTGTTGACCGCCTTGCGATACCGCTCGACCGAATCCGACAGTGACAGGTTGCCGAACAGCCCGCGCCGGTGCCGGTCCGCGATGCTTTCCTGCGCCAGATACGGATTGACCGTGGTGGCACCCACGCCGATCGTCACCGCAATGGCATGCACATCAAGCGCACCGGCGGAACGCACGTTCAGCGAGGTGAAGGTCCGCAGCGACTGCCGCACCAGATGCGTATGCACCGCAGCCGTGGCGAGGATCATCGGGATATAGGCCCGGTCCCCGGACTGGTGTTCATCGGTCAGGAAGACATGGGTGCAGCCCTGACGCACGCGGTCCTCGGCTTCCGCGCGGATGCGTGCAATGGCGCTGCGCAGTCCGGCCTCGCCCTCCGCCGCGGGGAAGGTGCAGTCGATGATGCAGGCATCCTTGCCACAGAATTCGACCAGCGCCTGGAATTCACCCGTGGTCAGCACCGGGGAAGGAAGCTGGAGCAGGTCGCACTGCGTCTCGCTTTCCTCAAGGATGTTGCCAAGGTTGCCCAGTCGCGTCACCAGGCTCATCACCCGCGTTTCACGCAGGCTGTCGATGGGCGGGTTGGTGACCTGACTGAAAGCCTGACGGAAGTAATGCGCAAGCCCGCGATAACGGGTGGACAGCACCGCAAGCGGCGTGTCGTCGCCCATCGACCCGATGGCTTCGGAAGCACTTTCCACCATCGGCTGGAGAATGGTTTCGAGGTCTTCCAGCGTCATGCCTACGGCAAGCTGGCGGCGGCGCAGGGTTTCGGCGTCATACAGCACCGGCTCGCTGCCATCGGGGCGCACGATGCTGGAGATTTCATGCGTGCGCTGGACCCAGCTACCGAAATCCTGACGGCCGGCCAGTTCGTCCAGCAGTTCGTCATTGCTGTACAGTTTCGCCGTTTTCAGGTCGAGGGCCAGCGACTGCCCCGGCCCGAGCCGCCCGCGGCTTACGATCTTGGCTTCGGGCACCTTGACCATGCCGGTTTCGGAACCGACGATCAGCAGCCCGTCACTGGTCACGGTATAACGCAGCGGACGCAGGCCGCTACGGTCCAGACCCGCCACCAGCCAGCGGCCATCCGTGGCGCACAGCGCGGCAGGGCCGTCCCACGGCTCCATCACGGCATTGCAGTAGGAATACATGTCCTTGTGCCGCTTCGGCATGGCGGAATTGCCGCCGATGCTGGCCGGGATCATGAGGCAGCGCGCCATGGGGGCGTCGCGTCCGGCGAAGGTCAGCAGTTCGAACACATTGTCGAAACACGCCGTATCGGACCCCTGCGCCTGCACGACGGGCTTGAGGTCTTCCATATACGGGTCCAGCACGGGATCGGCCAGCCGCGTCTCGTGGCTTTTCATCCAGTTCACATTGCCCGAAATGGTGTTGATTTCACCATTATGGGCAAGGCGACGGAAAGGCTGGGCCAGCTTCCATGTGGGGAAGGTGTTGGTCGAATAACGCTGGTGATAGATCGCGAAACGGCTGACGAAACGCGGGTCGAGCAGGTCGGGATAGAACACCGTCAGATGTTCGGCCAGGAACATGCCCTTGTAGATCAGCGACCGGCACGACAGCGAACACACATACAGGTCCACCTGATTGGCGATCGCGCTTTTTTCAATCCGGCGGCGGATGATGTACAGGTCGCGCTCGAACTCGTCTTCCGCGCTGCCGGGCAGGTTGCGGATCAGGATCTGCTCGATTTCCGGGCGGGTGGCGTTGGCCTTTTCACCGATACAGTCGGTGTTGATCGGCACCTGCCGCCAGCCATAGATGCTGTAGCCGAAAGCAAGGATCTCGCTTTCGATGATCTGGCGGCAGCGTTCCTGCGCCGCGATATCGGTCTTGGGCAGAAAGACCATGCCAACGGCGATCTGGCTGTCCACGCCGCCTTCGGCGCCGCCTGCGTGGATCGCATCGGCAAAGAAATCCTGCGGGATCTCGACATGGATGCCTGCGCCATCGCCGGTCTTGCCGTCTGCATCGACCGCGCCACGGTGCCACACGGCCTTCAGCGCCGCGATACCGGCTTCCACCACGTCGCGGCGCGGCTTGCCATCCAGTGCCGCAACCATGCCCACGCCGCAGGCATCATGCTCATCCGCCGGGCTGTACAGGCCGGAGATGGCTTTGGCGTTCGCTTCCCATTCCTGCACGAAATCGGTCGGCTGCTGTTCAAACTGGTCCATCATGCTTACTCCGCCACCTCGGCCTGCGCCGCCGTCATTTCCTCAAGCCATTCGTGCATCCGGGCTGCCGCGTCACGACCGTCGCGGATGGCCCACACAACCAGACTGGCCCCGCGCACGATATCGCCTGCCGCAAACACGCCGGGCAGGCTGGTCATGAATGTCTTGCGATCGACCATGAGCGTGCCCCAGCGTGAAACCTCCAGTTCCGGCTGCCCCCACAGGGTGGGCAGCGGTTCGGGATCGAAGCCCAGCGCCTTGACCACAAGGTCCGCTTCCAGCGTAAACGCACTGTTTTCGACCGGTTCGACCGACTGGCGACCGCTCGCGTCGGGCAGGCCCAGCTTCATGCGGCTGGCGCGCACGCCCGTTACGCTGCTGTCGCCTTCAAACGCCTGCGGGGCTGCGAGCCATACGAACTCGACACCTTCTTCCTCGGCGTTTTTCACTTCACGCACCGAACCGGGCATGTTGGCGCGGTCGCGGCGGTACAGGCATTTGACCGATTTCGCGCCCTGCCGGATGGCCGTGCGCACGCAGTCCATGGCCGTATCGCCACCGCCGATCACCACAACCGACTTGCCTGCCGCATTCAGTTCGCCACTGTCATATTCCGCGACCGTATCCCCAAGCGAGACACGGTTGGACGCGGTCAGGTAATCCAGCGCGCGCACGATGCCGCCCAGCCCCGCGCCGGGACCGCCGATATCGCGCGACTTGTACACGCCCGTCGCGATCAGCACGCTGTCATGGCGCGCACGCAGGGTGGAGAACGCGATGCTGTCCGCCCCGTCGGTATCACCAACCCCCTTGCCGAGATGGAAGGTAATGCCCGATTCCACCAGCAGCCTGTGGCGGCGCGTGACAATGTCCTTCTCCAGCTTGAAGCCGGGGATGCCATACATCAGCAGGCCGCCAATGCGGTCGTAACGGTCGTAGACGTGGACCTGATAGCCCTGTTCGCGCAACTGCACGGCAGCCGCCAGACCACCGGGACCAGCCCCGATGATGGCCACGCTTTCATTGCGTTCGGCCACCGGCACGACCGGCCTGACCCAGCCGTTATCGAAGGCGGTATCCGTGATGTAGCGTTCCACCGCGCCGATGGTGACGCTTTCGAACCCTTCCTCGATCACGCAGTTCCCTTCGCACAGGCGGTCCTGCGGGCAGATGCGGCCACATATCTCGGGGAAGGTGTTGGTTGCGGAGGAGAGTTCATACGCCTCCTGCATCCGGCCTGCCGCCGTCATCATCAGCCAGTCGGGAATGTTGTTGCCCAGCGGACAATGCACCGAACAGAAGGGCACGCCGCACTGCGAACAGCGCGAGGCCTGCGTTTCGGCCTTCGCGGGCACGAATTCGGCGTAAATCTCGTTAAAATCCTTGCGGCGCGCCTCGGCAGGCCGTTTGTCCGGCTGCTCCTGCGCCACAGAGACGAATTTCAGCATGCGCTCGGCCATCGGTCTGCCCCCGGTGTGCGTGAAGGTAAGGAACGCGGCAGGCACGACAGGCGTGCCCGCGACGTGGCACAGGTCTTACGCAACACCCCGCGCCAATAAAAGACAGTAGTACTGACCTTAATACCGAAATATGCTGAAAAATACCGAAAAACCGAAGTTTTCTGTCTTACGGCACCCCGGTCAGGATCAGATCCATCGGGGATGGGGCAATGCCCAGCATGGCAATCGTGCGCGCGCCGGGGGCCACGACATTATCGACATATAGCAGCCTTACCTGATCGCGCGTCAGCACCCGGCCCGGCAGGTGTTCGAGTATGCCGCCCTGCAGCAGCGCCAGCCAGCGCGGCACGGCCACAAGCGGGCGTGGATGTCCGGCCCACCGCGCCGCCCATGCCACGATCTGGCGCATGGTCAGGATACGGGGACCACCGAATTCGAAAATCGCGCCCGCCATGTCCTCCCCTCCGGCTGCGATACGGACAATCCCCTCCGCCACGTCCCCGACCCATACCGGCTGGAAACGCGTCGCCCCCGCATAGACCGGCATGACAGGCAGCATCCGGGCCATGCGGGCAAACATGTTGGGAAACGACCCTTCCTGACCGAATATGAGCGATGGCCGCACGATCACCGCTTCGGGCATGCACTGGCTGACCGCCGCTTCTCCCGCCGCCTTGCTGCGCGCGTAAGCCGATGGGCTGTCCATCGTCGCCCCCAGCGCGGAAACATGGACAAGCCGCCCCACCCCCGCTGCGGCGCACAGCCGGGCCACGCGTCCCGCACCCTGCACATGGATGGCATCGAACGTCGCAGCCCCGTGGGGCGAGAGAATGCCCACCAGGTTTATGACCAGTTCACTCCCCTCGATAGCGGCGACACAGGCTGCCTCCTCCGTAATGGAGGCGACAATCGGCACGATCTGCCCCACGTCACCCAGCATGCGCAGGCCCGCTGCGCTGGTGGCGGCGCGCGCGGCCACGCGCACCACATATCCAGCCTGCGCCAGCCGCTGCACAACGTGGCGGCCCACAAAGCCGCTACCACCAAAAACCGTCGCCACCCTGCGTGTCATTCCCTGCTCCCGTTCCGGGGTTGGTAATCGTGGGCGTATCCTGCGCCTTTGAGGACGGATGAAGGCATTCGCTTTTTCCACCCCTCCTTCCACCGCACGGACAGGCCCGAAAGAAAAAATGCGCCTGTTTTCAAAAAAATGCATTTACCCTGTTGACCGCCCCGGCGTGCCGGACTAAACAGCGCTCACACCACCCCGGCGGCCTCCGCTGGGGAGCCTCTGAGCCCAGATGGCGGAATTGGTAGACGCGCAGGTTTCAGGTACCTGTGGCCGCAAGGTCGTGGAAGTTCGAGTCTTCTTCTGGGCACCATCTCTCCTAAAAAGATAATAAACCCCTCCGGGGGCGGTCAGGACAGCCTCTCGAGGACTGTCCCGTTATCTTTTTGCCTGTTCGCCCGTTCAAATTGGTGTAAACCGCCCACGAACACACAATTTACGTACAGGCCCACCGTCCGCGCCCCGCATCCGGGACCCGGCGAACAGAGAACGGATTGCCTTCCTTGCGGTTGCGTTCCAGACCTGCCACCGTGAACTGACCATCGTGACGGAGCAATTTCCACATGGCTGTAAGCCCAGCACCCGAGAGCATCCATTTCCATCGCGGCGACCTGCCGGCGGACGTTACGTTTCCCGCCGCCGTTGCCGTCGATACGGAAACGATGGGGCTGAACCCGCATCGTGACCGGCTCTGTCTCGTGCAGCTTTCAGGTGGTGACGGACATGCCCATCTGGTGCAGATGCCCGCTGGCGTCACGGCGGCGGACTGCCCCAACCTCGTACGCGTGCTGACCGACCCGGACCGGCCCAAGATCATGCATTTCGCCCGCTTTGACGTGGCGATCCTCCAGCACACGCTCGACATCACGGTAGCGCCGTGCATCTGCACCAAGATCGCATCCAAGCTGGTGCGCACCTATACCGACCGCCACGGGCTGGCCAATCTGTGCCGGGACATGCTCGGGGTGGATCTGAGCAAGCAGCAGCAGTCCTCGGACTGGGGCGCGCCGCAGCTTACGCCCGAACAGCTTGCCTATGCCGCCTCCGACGTGCTGTACCTGCATGCATTGTGGGAAAAACTCGAAGCCCTGCTGCTCCGCGAGGGGCGGCGCGAACTGGCGCAGGCATGCTACGATTTCATGCCCACCCGCGCCCGGCTGGATATTCTGGGCTATGGGGAACCGGATATTTTCGCACACCGGGCCGCCTGATAGAGCGCCCCCGGTCTGACCGGAGCCATTCCATGATGATAGCAGGTCGGGCATGAACAGCAGCCTTTCACCTTCCCTTACCGCCAATATCGGCGAAAGCGCCACGCCGCAGCATCTCCATATGCTGGCGGAGGCATGCAACGTGCTGCGCACGGAATCCGCGGGCCTGCACGCCATGATCAGCGCACTGGAAGCCCCGTCCACGCCCGATCAGGAGGGACTTGGCGCCGCCTTCATCGAGGTGGTCGAGCGCATCCTGTCGGGTAATATGCGTGTGGTCGTGACCGGCATTGGCAAGTCGGGGCATATCGGGCGCAAGATACAGGCGACGCTGGCTTCCACCGGCACGCCCGCGATTTTCGTGCATCCGGCGGAAGCCTCGCATGGGGATCTGGGCATGCTGCAGAAGGGTGATGCGGTCCTTGCCATTTCCAATTCGGGTGAAACGGCGGAAATGGCGGACATCATTTCCCACACCCGCCGGTTCGGCCTGCTACTGATCGCCATGACATCGCGCGCGCATTCCACGCTGGCCCGCACGGCGGATATCGGGCTGCTGCTTCCCTACGCGCCCGAAGCCTGCCCCATCGGCCTGGCCCCCACCACCAGTTCCACCATGCAGCTTGCGCTGGGCGATGCGCTGGCCATCGTGCTGCTGCAGCGCCGGGGGTTCAGCGCCAATGATTTCGGCATTTTCCATCCCGGTGGCCGGCTGGGGACGCAGTTGCGCCGCGTGCAGGAACTGATGCACGGCGGCGACCGCATGCCGCTGGGCCATCCCACCATGCCGCTGCGGCAGGTCATTATGGAAATGACCCGCAAGACCTTCGGCTGCATGGGCGTTGTGGATGAGGGCAACCGGCTGATCGGCCTGATTACCGACCGCGACCTGCGCCTTGCGCTGGAACAGGACCTGGACCACACCTGCGCCGCCGACATCATGAACGCCCATCCCCAGACCATCGGCCCCGATGTGCTGGCGGCGGAGGCCCTGCGCATCATGAACGACCGCCCGCGCCCGATCTCCAGCATCTTCGCGCTGGATGAAGGCGGGCACCCGGTTGGCATCGTGCATCTTCATGACCTGCTGCGTGCCGGCGTTGCATGACCGAGCCGACCGACGACAGGGATACCGGCACCGATCCCGGCGGCATCCAGCGCGAGGATTACGCCCGCAGCGCCGCCGACATCGAACGCCAGCGCAGCATATTCGACCAGTCCACCCGCACGCGTCTGCTGCCCAATGCGGAATCCCTTGCGCGCCGCCAGACGATCCTGCGTTCGGCCAAATGGGTTCTGCCGCTGCTTGCCCTTGTCCTGCTTGGCTCCATCGCTGCGTGGCCCGCGGTTGAACGCGCGGTGATCATGCATACCGGCACCATGGCGCAGATGAGCCGGGTGCGCGTGAAAAGCGGCAGCATGCTCAACCCGACCTATCGCGGTCTGGACGATCACGACCACCCCTACATGGTCACCGCCGATGAAGCCCGCCAGATATCGAACGAGCGGATCGACCTTACGAATGCAGCCGCCGACATATTGCTGGATGACCGGAACTGGCTGTATGTCACCGCGCGCGATGGCGTGTATATCCAGCACAGCCAGTTGCTGAACCTTACGCACGACGTCACCCTCTATCGCAATGACGGGACCATCATGCTTACCCCCAGCGCGGATATCGACATGCGCCACAACATCATCGTATCCGATAGCTGGATTCATGGTGAAGGCCCGATCGGGACCATCGACGCAGGCGGCAGCATGCTGGACACGCGGGGCGGCATCATGCTGTTTCGTGGCCCCGGTCGCATGATCCTCAACGCAGCGGAAAGATCGAACTGATGGTGCGCGTATCCTCCCACCTGTCGTTTGGCGGGGTTCTGCTCGGGCTGGTCGTGGCAGGCCCCGCCATGGCGCAGGGGCTGGACATGTCCCATGGGCAGCAGGTCAACGTCACCGCGCTGGGTGGCTTCGACTGGGACCAGAACGCGCAGACCGTCACCGCCTATGATCAGGCGCAGGCCATCCGTGGGGATGTGACCGTGCGGGCGGACCGGCTGATCGCCTATTACCGCAAGAAAACGCCCACGACCGCCACTGTGGCGACAGGACAGGCCGCCACGCCCCGGCCCGGCCCACCGGGAGCGGACGCCCCCCTATCCGCCCATCTGGGCATTGCCCCCCCGGTCGAAACCCGTCGCCCGCATATTGTCGATGACCCGACCCAGCCCGCGAATACGCAGGCTTCCCCAGCCCCCACGGCAGCAGGAACGCAACCGGCCGCCCCGGCAGCCGCAACAGCCGGGGGCGCAGGGGATGTGGATACCAGCCTTGCGACCGCGACCGACGTGCTGCCGCAGGATCTGCCCACACCCGATGGACCTGCGCCCGCCGGTGCGCCCGGTGGCGACAAAGGTGCTGCAAGCGCAGGCGGCCCACCGTCCGATGGCGGCGATGGCGGCGGCGCGAGCGAGGTCTATCGCCTGGAAGCCATCGGTCATGTCCATGCCTTCAACACCAATGACCAGGCATGGGGCGACCATGCGGTCTATGACATGGACCAGGCCGTTCTGGTCATGACCGGCGCGCACCTGAAAATGACCTCTCCGCAGGATATCCTGACGGCGCGGGACGTGCTGGAATACCATTCGCGCGAACATATGTCCGTCGCCCGCGGCAACGCGACCATGACCACGAATGATGGCCGCCAGATGCGCGCCGACGTACTGGTGGGCTATGACAAGCCAAAGGACCAGCGCACCCATCCGGGCCGTGATCACACCGGTAGCCAGCCGGGGAATGCAAATGGCGCGCCCGATGCGTCCCAGCCCGCCGGAACAGCCGCCACCGCCAATGACAGACCGGCCCCCGGCGCAGGCACGATGGACCATATGAACGCTTTCGGTCATATCGTGATCCGGACCCGCATGGAAACCGTGACAGGCGACCGGGGCGTATACGTGCCCGATACGGGCATTGCCCGGCTGGTGGGTGACGTGCATATCACCCGTGGGGAAAATCAGGTCAGTGGTACGGCGGCCATCGTGAACATGCACACCGATATCGCCACCCTGACCGACAGCCCCGGCTCACGCGTCAGTGGCCTGATCATACCCAATCAGGCCGGAAAAGGTGACAAGGGATCAGCAAGATGAACATGACACAGCCATCCGATGGTCCCCAGACCGCCGAACCGCCCGCCCCCTCCGCCGGGCTGATCGCCAGCGGCATCGGCAAAAGCTACAAGAAACGGCAGGTCGTGCGTGATGTGTCGCTACAGGTCCAGCGTGGGGAGGCCGTGGCCCTGCTTGGCCCGAACGGCGCGGGCAAGACCACCAGCTTCTACATGATCGTGGGGCTGGTGCGTCCCGACATGGGCACCATCACGCTGGATGGCGCGGACATCACGCAGTTGCCCATGTATCGCCGCGCGCGGATGGGCATTGGCTACCTGCCGCAGGAATCGAGCATTTTCCGTGGCCTTAATGTCGAACAGAACATCATGGCCGCCCTTGAGATCGTCGAACCCGACCCCGACCGGCGCCAGACGATGCTTGATGGCCTGCTGGGGGAGTTCGGCATCACACGGCTGCGTCATTCCCCCTCCCTCGCCCTGTCGGGGGGTGAGCGGCGACGGCTGGAAATCGCCCGCGCGCTGGCCAGCCAGCCGCATTATATCCTGCTTGACGAACCGCTGGCCGGTATCGACCCCATCGCGGTGGGGGAAATCCGTGATCTGGTGGCCCACCTGAAGGACCGTGGCATCGGCGTGCTGATTACCGACCATAACGTGCGTGAGACGCTGGAAGTGATCGACCGGGCCTATATCATGCATAGCGGGCAGGTCCTGACCGAAGGGCGGCCAGAGGAGATCGTGGCGAACGAAGATGTGCGCCGTGTCTATCTGGGTGAAAAATTCACGCTGTAAGCCTGCGGTCCCCACCCTGTATTTCTGCGCCCCCGTGCAAGGGGGCGGACTGTAAAAAACTGTAGTCTTTCATGCAGGGAAAGCATGGACAGCAGGCGGGGAACCGTGCCCAAATGTACCCGTTCGGGATCATGTGCCCGACAGGTACAACGCAACCACCCCTATCATGCACGCCTACGGGAGCAGGATCGTCACCCTGACTGAAACAATAGCTGACTGAACGTATTCCGTCTCCCGCATGCGACTGCGCTGTGATTTTATAAGGAGTTGCCCCTTATGCACATCAGTGTTGCCGGAAAACAGATCGACCTGTCCGATGCCCTGAAATACCGGGTAAGCGCCCATCTGGACCGTATTTCGGAAAAGTATTTCGGACAGGCCATGGAAGCACGCGTGACCTTCAGCCGTGCGCGTTCGTTTTTTACCTGTGACATCAATCTTCATGCCACGCGCGGCCTGACCCTGCGCGGTGAAGGCGAAGCCGCCGATGCCAATTCCGCCTTCGATGACGCGGCGGAACACATTGCGCGCCGCCTGCGCCGCTATCACCGCAAGGCCACCAACCACAGTCACCTCAAGACCCGCCAGCAGATGCCGGAAATCGGTCGTGACTATGTCCTGCGCCCCGGCATGACCGAAGCAGCCGCCACGGATGAGGAAACCCCCGTCGAGGAGGAGGACGCGTCCCTGCCCGCGACCGGCCCCTACGCCACCATCATTGCCGAACACCCGGCCGAGATCGTGACGCTGAGCGTCAGCGAAGCCGTCATGCGCTTCGATCTTGCCGACAGCCAGATCCAGCTTTTCCGCAACAGCGCGACCGATACGGTCAATGTGCTCTACCGCCGGCCGGACGGGAACATCGGCTGGCTTGATCCTTCGGCCAGCCCGCAGGACGGCTGACCCGCCCTGCCCGCGCCGCCCGCCAGTGCGGGCGGGCAGCATCGTGACCCTTCCATACAAACCGGCCCTGTCCCGACATGCGGGACAGGGCCATAAAAATGTAAGGCTGCTGACGGTTACCGTCAGTCCATCAGTGCAGCGGGACCGGCATCATCTCGTGCTGGAGGATGGCGTTGACCGCCGTTTCCCGGTCATCCGTCACCGCCATCGGCGTGCCATCAGCGGCATGGATGGCAAAGGCATCTTCCCCATCCACCTGAATTGCCCGGATATAGGCAACCGATTCCACGCCCAGTCCACGCAGCTCACCCGTGCTGATCGTGTGGGGATCGCATACCGGCGTCTCCGCCTCGTTATGCAGCAGGACCCGGCCATTCTGTGTTGTGACTCTCATCACGTTCTCTCCTGCATCATGAAGGGATGTCACCCTTCTTCCGCGCATCGCAACATGGGCCGTTCCATTACGGCGCAGGCTGTCATTCCTCGTCAATCACCCTCACGACACGTTGTTTGCGCGCGGGCGGCACATCCACCACGGGCGGAACACGTTCATGCGACGGCGCCACCGGCGCACGCGAGATCTCGATCTTGCGTATCCGGGCTTCGGGCTGGGGACGGGTCAGTTCGATATGCAGCAGGCCATTATCCATCCACGCGCCGCCGACCTCGATTCCTTCGGCCAGTACGAAAGCCTTCTGGAACTGGCGTGCCGCGATGCCACGGTGCAGGAAGATGCGGCCCTGACCGTCATCACTCTGCCGCCCGCGAATGACAAGCTGGTTGTCTTCCTGTGTTATGTGCAGGTCTTCCATCACGAACCCGGCGACAGCCAGTGTGATGCGCAGGGTCGTTGGGCTGACCTGCTCTATATTATAGGGCGGATACCCGTCCGACGCATTCTTGGATGCGCGTTCGAGCATCTGCTCCAGATGGTCAAACCCCAGAAACATGGGCGACCCGAAAACTCTTCCCGACAAATCGGCCTCCTCTGCTTGAGCGAGACAGGAAACGGAAAAAACGGACCCGGAACGGCGCCCGCCTTCCATCCCTTCACGATATGGTAGAATAATAGCCATACGCAAGGGTACGCTCCCATAACCGTACATATGCCCCGTTTACGGGCATTTTGGCTGCATCACCCACTGGCATCCCGTGTGTGGAAACGCTAAATGGCGAACTATGATTGATCATGATGTCATCGCTCAGGCGACCCCCATGCCGATCCTGGTCGCACCCCAGGCGGTCCTGCGCCAGAAAACCCGCCTTGTCCGGCCCGAGGACATGAGCGAACTGCGCACCACCATTCCCCGCATGTTCTCCGCCATGTACCAGGCCCCCGGTATCGGGCTTGCGGCCCCGCAGGTGGGGCTGGGCATGCGCTTCGCCATCGTGGACGTGGCGGACAAGGACGAGAAGCGCAACCCGATCGTGCTGATAAACCCCGAAGTCATTGCCGAAACGGACGGCATGGCCGCACGGGAAGAAGGATGCCTGTCGCTGCCCAACCAGTATGCCGAGGTTGTCCGCCCCGAAGCCGTGCGCGTGCGTTATCAGGACATGGACGGCAGGCAGCAGGAACTGGAGGCCGACGGCCTGCTGGCGACCTGCCTGCAGCATGAAATCGACCATCTCGAAGGCATCCTGTTCGTTGATCATCTGTCCACGCTCAAGCGCAACATGATCATGCGTCGGCTGGCCAAGGAACAGCGCCAGAAGAACTGATCAGCCCCGCTGAACGCCCCTGCGGACCACCGCCGGAACCACGGCCTGCCGCCCATGGTTCCGGCCAGCCTGAACGGACCCAAACGACATGCGACTGGCCTTCATGGGCACGCCCGACTTCGCGGTGCCGGCGCTCCGCGCCCTGCATCAGGCCGGACATGAAATCGTAGCCGTATACAGCCAGCCCCCGCGCCCGGCGGGACGGGGGAAGAAACTGCGCCCCTCACCCGTGCAGTGCGCGGCGGAAGAACTGGGCATTGCGGTACGCACGCCGCTGCGCCTGCGCAATAATACGGACGAACTGGCCCATTTCCGTAACCTGCATCTGGATGCCGCGATTGTCGCCGCATACGGGCTGATCCTGCCTCAGGACATGCTGGACGCCCCCCGGTATGGCTGCCTGAACATCCATGCCAGCCTGCTGCCACGCTGGCGGGGGGCTGCCCCCATTCAGGCCGCGATCCTGGCGGGTGACAGCGAAAGTGGCGTGACCATCATGCAGATGGATGCCGGACTGGATACCGGGGCCATGCTGCTGCGCGATCGCGTGGCCCTGACCCCGCACACCACCGCAACCAGCCTGCATGACGATCTGGCCGCAATGGGGGGGCGCCTGATTGTCGAAATCCTGCGCCAGATGCCCCAGGCAGGTACGCCGCAGCCCGATACGGGCGTTACCTATGTGCAGCGTCTGAGCCGGGAAGACGGACGCATAGACTGGACCGCCCCCGCGTCCCATATCGACCGTCAGGTCCGCGCCCTGACCCCATGGCCCGGCACCTTCACCACGCTGGACGGTCAGATATTCAAGATCGGGGCCACGGCGATCACAACCGATACGACGCAGGCCGTCCCCGGCACGGTCATTGACGATAGCCTGCTTGTCGCCTGCGGTTCGGGCACGACGCTGCGCATCACCCGCCTGCAGCGCCCCGGACGCGGCATGATGGAAGCCGCGGACTTCCTGCGTGGGCAGGCCATCAGCCGCGGGACCCGCTTTGGCATGGAACCGTCCGATGCCTGATACGCCTGTTTCCCGCCCGGATGATGCAGCCCCCCCTTCGGTCTGCCGGTGGGCGGTATTGATCGAATATGATGGGCGGGGCTTCGTGGGATGGCAGCGACAGCCATCGGAAACCCTGCTGTCCATACAGGGATTGCTGGAAGGGGCCGCCAACAGGCTGACCGCAGGCCGTACCGTGCCCAGCATTACCGCAGGCCGCACCGATGCTGGCGTGCATGCCAGCGGTCAGGTCGCGCATCTGGATTTCCCCGCCGATGTGACATTATCCAGCGCCACGGTGCGCGACGGGCTGAATTTTTACATGAAGCCCCATCCGGTGGTGGTCCTGATGGCCCGCCCCGTGCTGCCACAGTGGAACGCCCGCTTTTCGGCGCGGATGCGCTCGTACCGCTACCGTATCCTCAACCGCGCGGCCCGACCGGCACTGGATGAAGGACGGGTCTGGCACGTCAAGTCACCGCTGGATGTTGAAGCCATGCAGCAGGCAGCCCGGGTACTGGTGGGCCGCCATGATTTCACATCCTTCCGCGCCACCGCCTGCCAGGCCAGAAGCCCCATCCGCACGCTGGATCAGCTTGAGGTCCGGCGCGAGGGAGAGGCCGTCATAATCGAAACCCATGCGCGCTCCTTCCTGCATCATCAGGTACGGAACATGGCCGGGACACTGAAGCTGGTGGGTGAAGGCCGGTGGGACGTGGAACGTGTTGAACAGGCCCTCGCCGCCCGTGACCGCCGCGCCGCCGGCCCCACGGCCCCACCCGATGGCCTGTGCCTGACCGGGGTGGGCTATGAAGACAATCCCTTCATCCGCTAGCCCGGCAGACCTTCCCCGCCGTTACACAGCAGACAGAAGCATGCCTTGACTGGTGGCCTTCTGAGCGGGTGCCTGTGCGGAGTTTCGTGTTTCATCCAACGCCCGAAAGCATTCGACACGCATCGTCCTGATCTGTTTCTGACGGGATAAGGTCTGTCATCATTCGACCAAAGGACGGCGGATTACCGGCAACTGCGTGCACCATATCCGGCTGAAGCAGAACCATAAAAGGCTGCTCGTTTCCGCCCTGCACCCAGGACATGTTGCGCGTGGAGATATTCAGCACGCTTTCCGACGCATCATAGAAGCCGTTTGAAACAGCCTGTCCAGAGATCATAAGAAAGCTTCAGGTGAAGCTTCTTGTAAAAAGGCGACACCAGAAAACTGTTCCTGTTTTTTATCAGGAATTTCTTTTCAAACAATCTCTCCGGTCTATCTGCCCGACCGAACGTGCCTCAACGGGCATGATTTACGCAGCGACACGAGACCTCGGACTTCGCGCGGGACCACCCCATCGCGGCACATGTTCAGTGCGCGCCGCCCTGTTGCATGAGCAGGGGATAGAGGAATTCATGCCACGCCCGCTGGTCGGGTGAAAACAGCGCCGTCACGCCACCCAGCGCGACAAGGCTGCCCAGAATGGCCAGAACCATCAGGACCGCCTGCCCGCGCCGCAGCAGCAGGCCCACGCGGGCAACATACCATGTCAGCCACAGGCTGTAGACGAACTCCGTCCCGTTCAGGACCAGTTCACCGGTCTGGGTTTCCAGCAGTCTGGGCGAGGCCAGCGCCATGATCAGGGCGACAACAAGCCCCACGAACAGCGTGACCCAGTCCGTCCACCATGCAGCCGTGATGTAGCGCAGCCACAGCCCTTCGCGTTTCCAGTGCCGCGCCAGCGCATGTGTCACCACGGCGGGCATCAGGATCAGGCACAGGGCGAACAGCACCTTGACCCCACTAAGCGGCTGCGGGGCGTAGGCAACGGTCAGGCCACCACCCACCAGCCACAGCGCCAGACGGGGGGCAAGGGCTGACAGCACGGAATCGCGCGTATTGCCAAAATAGGCAATGCCTTCCGCACGGCCACGCCCCAGCAGCAGCATACCCTTAAGGATACCGCCTAACCCGGATGCGGTCGGGTCGGGAGAGGAACCGCGATCGGCCATTAGTGCATTACCTTTTCAAGAAACCCGGCATAGATCGCCGTCAACTGCTTCAGGTCAGCCAGACTGACATGCTCGTCCACCTTGTGCATGCTCGCCCCCACCAGCCCGAATTCCGCAACGGGGCAGTAACGGCTGATAAAGCGCGCATCGGATGTGCCACCACCCGTATCAAGGCGGGGTACCTGACCGGTCTCGGCGCGGATTGCGGCACGCAGGGCCTCGACCGGCGCATCGGGCTGCGTCAGGAACGATTCCCCACTGATGGAAATACTGACTTCGGCGCCGGGAGCATGCCGGGCCGTAACCGTACGCAGCCAGCCGGACAGGTCCGCACCCGTATGCAGGTCGTTAAAGCGGATGTTCAGCCGGGCATGCGCCTGCGCCGGAATGACATTTGTGGCCGTATTGCCCACATCCACGCTGGTCACCTGCAGGCTGGAGGGTTCAAACCACTCGCTACCCGTATCCAGCGGTGCCGCAGTCAGTTCCCCCAGCAGCGCCAGAAGGCGGTGCACGGGATTATCCGCGCGGTGCGGGTAGGCCACATGGCCCTGCGTGCCGTTGACGGTAATGCGGGCGTTCAGGCTGCCACGGCGACCGATCTTGATGACCTCTCCCATCCCGGCGGGATTGGTCGGTTCGCCCACAAGACAGAAATCCGGTATCTGCCCCTGCTTTTCCATCCATTCCAGCACGCGCACGGTGCCGTTGGTGGCGGGGCCTTCCTCGTCTCCGGTAATCAGCAGGCTGATGGAACCACGCTGATCCGGGGTCTGGTCCAGATACAGCCGTACGGCTGCGACAAAGGCGGCGATGCCCCCCTTCATGTCGCATGCACCCCGACCGAACAGGATGCCGTCATGAATTTCCCCGCCGAAGGGATCATGCTGCCACCGGGCGCTGCCTACCGGCACCACATCGGTATGCCCGGCAAAACACAGATGGGGATGGCCCGTGCCCAGACGGGCAAACAGGTTGGGCGTGCGGGCCTCTCCCTCCCCGAACGGGAGGAGGGTCACGCTGAAACCGATCTGCTCCAGCACACCGGCCAGCGTGTTGATGCAACACCCATCATCAGGGGTGACGGAAGGACAGCGGATCAGATCCCGCGCAAGGGTGACAACACCACCGGGGTCGTGTTCCATACCGGCCATTCCGTCATCCGCCATCGCGATCAGCCGCGCAGCAGGTCGTTGATCGAGGTCTTGGAGCGTGTGCGTTCGTCCACGCGCTTGACGATCACGGCGCAGTCCAGCGACGGCAGCGGCTTGCCATCAGCCGATGTGGCCTGACGCGGCGGCAGCGTGCCGGGCACGACGACCGAGTAAGCCGGAACGCGGCCCATGAACACTTCGCCCGTGGTGCGGTCGACGATCTTGGTGGATGCGCCAAGAAACACGCCCATGGACAGCACGCTGCCGCGTTCGACCACCACGCCTTCGGCCACTTCCGAACGCGCACCGATGAAGCAGCCGTCCTCGATGATGACCGGGGCGGCCTGCAGCGGTTCAAGCACGCCACCAATACCGACGCCGCCGCTGATGTGGCAGTTCTTGCCGATCTGCGCGCAGCTTCCGATCGTAACCCAGGTATCGACCATCGTCCCGCTATCGACATACGCACCGGCGTTGACGAAGCTGGGCATAAGCACGACGCCGGGGGCAATGAAGGCGGAACGACGCACGATCGAACCCGGCACGGCACGGAAACCGGCCGCGGCGAAAGCCGCCTGATCCCAGCCTGCGAATTTCAGCGGCACCTTGTCATAGCTGGGCGCACCCGCACCGCCACCTTCGACCAGACGGTTGTCATTCAGGCGGAAGGACAGGAGCACGGCCTTCTTCAGCCATTCATTGACAGTCCAGCCATCCGCGCCCGGCGTGGCGACGCGCAGCTTGCCGGAATCCAGCGCCAGCAGGGCGGCCTCCACCGCATCGCGGTCGGCCCCGGTTGTGGCGGTGGACAGCGTCTCGCGACGCTCCCACAGGGCCTCGATCTGGCTCTGAAGGGATGTATCGGTCATATTTGCAAAATCCTGTCTGGGGCTGGTTTCCCCGGCGGGACATGCCGGGGGCCTGTGTTAATTTGCCTGCGGACCATGCGGAGGATCGGGGGCAATGTCAACGCACCGCCCCGGATTACCCCGCTCGCCCGGTCATGCGCCGCGGATCAGGGTTCCGGGGCCAGCTTCGGTGAACAGTTCGAGCAGGCAGGAATGCTGCACGCGGCCATCGAGAATGACCGCCGCCTTCGCACCCGCGCGCACGGCTTCAAGGCAGGTCTCCACCTTGGGGATCATGCCACCCGAAATCATGCCGCTGGCAATGCCCTTACGCGCGTCTTCCGCCGTCAGTTCCGGGATAAGCCTGCCTTCGCCATCAAGCACGCCGGGCACGTCCGTCAGCATGATCAGGCGGCTGGCATTGATCGCGCCTGCAATCGCACCGGCAGCCGTGTCGGCATTGATGTTATACGTCTCGCCATTCTCGCCGCCACCGATGGGGGCGATAACGGGGATCAGCCCCGAGCCGGACAGTGCATAGATCACGCGCGGGTCGATGCGGGTAGGTTCCCCCACGAAACCCAGATCAAGCAGGCGGTCGGTTTCCACCCCGCCCACGCGCGCGCGGCGCTGGAGCCTGCGGGCCGAAATCAGACCGCCATCCAGCCCGGAAATACCTACGGCCAGCGCGCCCGCGCGGTTGATGAGACCGGCGACCTGCTTGTTCACCTTGCCGCCTAGCACCATTTCGATCACGTCGATCATGGCCGCATCGGTTACGCGCAGTCCATCGATGAAGGTCGATTCAATCTGCAGCCGCTTGAGCATGGCGCTGATCTGCGGACCACCGCCATGCACCACGACGGGATTGATGCCGACCTGCTTGAGCAGCGCGATGTCATGGCCAAACGCGCTGGACAGCGAGGTATCGACCATCGCGCTGCCACCATATTTCACCACGATCGTGTCACCGGCATAGCGGCGCAGATAGGGCAGCGCCCTGGCCAGAACCTCGGCCCGTACCTGTGCTTCCCGGTCGCCCGGTTCTGTTCCTGTCATCCGAACGGTCCCTTCGCTCCTGACTGCTGAATATCCCTGCCCCCGCCCGTTAACATGGGCGGATGGACCCTATCTGGCGGCCTGCACCGGATTGGCCAGTCGGGCCAGTTCCGCGCGCAGCATCTCGATCCCTTCCCCGCTTTCGCTGCTGGTGGCCAGCACATCGGGGAAAGCCGCGGCATGCGCCCTTACGATTTCACCCACTTCGCGCAGCTTGGCCGCCAGCGCATTGGGTTTGGGCACGTCGCATTTGGTCAGCACCACCTGAAAGGTTACGGCGGCGCGATCCAGCATCTTCATGATTTCCTGATCACTGGCCTTGACCTCCACCCGGCTGTCCAGCAGCAGCACGACACGGCGCAGCGTCGGCCTGCCGCGCAGGTAGGAAAACATCATGCCCTGCCAGTCTTCCTTCACCGCTTTCGCCGCCTTGGCAAAACCGTAACCGGGCATGTCGACCAGCGTAAGCCGGTCGGCCAGTTCAAAGAAATTGAGCTGCTTGGTACGTCCCGGCTCGGACGAGGCGCGCGCCAGCGCCCGACGCCCGGTCAGGGCGTTGATCAGACTGGACTTGCCCACGTTGGAGCGGCCCGCAAACGCGATTTCCGGCAGCAGCGGATCAGGCAGCTGGCCGAGCTTCTGTGCGCCAAATACAAAATTGAACTCACCGGCGAACAGAACGCGCCCGATTTCACGGTCGCGTTCCAGTTCTTCAGGTGTCAGCGGGGGGGAGGAAAAATCCACCATCTCGATCCCTGTGGTTATTTCTTCCCGGCGGGGAGTTTGGGCTTGCTGTCAGAACGGTTCTTCACGCGGCGCTGGATCAGCGTCTGCTGCGCCATCGTCAGCAGGTTGTTCCAGCAGTAGTAGATCACCAGCCCCGAAGGCTGACGCGCCATGAAGAAGGTGAAAATGACCGGCATGAGCTGGAACATCTTCTGCTGCGCGGGGTCCGCCGCCGGGGCGGGATTGATCCGCTGCTGGATGAACATCGTCAGCCCGAACGCAATCGGCCACAGGCCAAGCTGGAGCATGGGCGAAATGACGGTGGGGTCCCACGGGATCAGGCCGAACAGGGTGAACAGGTTTGTCGGGTCAAATGCCGACAGGTCATGAATCCAGCCAAAGAACGGCGCATGACGCATTTCGATGGTAACGTACAGATCTTTATACAGGCACCAGAAAACCGGGATCTGCAGCAGCATGGGCAGGCAGCCGCTGGCCGGGTTCACGCCTTCCTGCTTGTACAGGGCGATCATCTGCTGGTTGAGCGCCATCTGGTCGTCCTTGTAGCGCTCACGCAGGGCTTTGATCTTGGGCTGAAGCTGACGCATCTTGCCCATGGACTGGAACTGCTTGGTCGCCAGCGGGAAGAACAGCGCCTTGACCAGCAGGGTGAACGCCATAAGGGCAAGGCCGAAATTGCCCAGCATGGTGTTCAGCCAGTCCAGCACCGTAAAGATCGGACGCGTCAGAAACGCAAACCAGCCAAAATCGACCGCTTTCCAGAAATCGGGGATATGCAGGCTGGATTCATATTTTTCCAGCAGCGGCACTTCCTTGGCACCGGCAAAGACATGGCTGGCGGAAACCGCCTCCCCGCCACCCGCCACAACCAGTGGCGTGCGCGCGGTAAAGCCTACGTCATAGACACCCTTGTCCCCGCCGGTGGGCTGATAGGAATAGGTGCCCGCCACGTCGCTATCCTGCTGCGGAATAACGGCGGACAGCCAGTATTTGTCGGTAATGCCGGCCCAGCCGCCCTGCCCCGCCTTGGTCCATGCGATGTTACCCGGCGGCACGGCCCCCTTGCGCAGGGACTTGTACGAGCTTTCGTCCAGCTTGTGATCAATGACCGAAATCGGCCCTTCATGCACAAGGTAACCACCCGTCTCGACCGGGGTGTAGCCACGTTCCACGCGCGAGAAGGGATAGAGGGAAACGGCTTCCCCCCCATGGTTGATCACCTTCTGCGTGACCGCGAACATGTAATTCCGGTCAATGGCGATATTGATCTGGAATACCTGTCCCTGACCGTTATCCCATGACAGGGTCACTGGCTGGGCCTGTGTCAGCGTATCGTGGTCGGCAGTCCAGACGGTGTTGGCATCAGGCACGCTGACATGGCCACCACTTACATTGGCCCAGCCGACCTCGACCAGATTGGGTTCCGCCTGATCGCGCGGCTCCAGCACACGGACCAGCGGGCTGCCTGCTTTCACGGTCTCATGATAATTCTTGAGCACGAGGTCATCGAGACGTGCGCCACGCAGGTCGAGCGAACCATGCACGCGGTCCGCGTCGATCGCCACGCGCGGATCGGGCTGGCTGGCGTCAGCCACCGGCGGTGCGGCGGACGTATTGCCGCCAGCCGCGACGGGCGGCAGGCCCGGTGTGGCATTGGGGGCCTGCTGCTCGACCGTCTTATGGTTCTGCTGTGGCAGGAAATACTCGAAACCGACCAGCACCACGGCAGACAGTGCTGTTGCCACCATAAAACGCTTGATATCCATCAGCGACCCGCCAGACTTTTACTGTTTTTCATGGAGTCATGCATGCCACATCCGCAGGCCCCATGGGGAACCGGATCATGACCGCCCGCGTTCCACGGGTTGCAGCGCAGGATGCGCCACACGGCCAGCACCGTACCGCGCGCTGCCCCATGCCGGGCAATCGCGTCACGTGCGTAATGACTGCATGAAGGGGTAAACCGGCAATGCGCGCCCCATATGGGCCGGATCACCAGTTGGTATGCGCGAATGATCGCGCGCAGGATGTGGGCAGGCGGGCTTAGGGAAGACGTAGTCACGATTCTTCCTTCACCCCCGCCTTGCGCAGGGCCTTGCGGTAATCGCCCACAAGGGCATCAAACCGCCGATCCCGCGTGCCAGACCGGCCGATAACCACGATATCGACACCTTGCAGCGTACGTTCGCGATCCAGCAGCCGGACGACTTCCCGCAGGCGTCGCCGGACCCGGTTGCGCACAACGGAATTACCCACTTTCTTGGTAACGGTAAAACCGTACCGGGCAGCTTCCGTGTCGCCGCGTTCAAGCGCCTGCAGCACCAGCCCCGGAACGGGTGCCTTGCGACCTTTGGCCGCCACCCGCAGGAACTCGGCGCGTTTTTTAAGACGCGTGGACTTATCGGCCACTTTCAGCCGCCCCTTTGTAGAGACATTTCGCGTTCCGGACGCACAGGCGCCCGGAACGTGCAGACGTCACCTGCCTCAGGCAGAAAGACGCTTGCGGCCCTTGCTGCGACGGTTTGCAACAACCTTGCGGCCACCAACGGTTTCCATACGCGAACGGAAGCCGTGGCGACGCTTGCGGACCAGCTTCGAGGGTTGATACGTGCGCTTCACAACGGCACTCCCAGATTGACAATGACAGACAGGTTACGGAATAAATTCCAGCAGGCCCCATATCATACGGAAGGCCCGAGCGGCGCCTTATACTGCCGCTTTCAGGCAACGTCAATGCTGACCGCCCCTTCCCCCCGTAACCGGATGTTTTCCATGACCAGCCCAGCCTGCGACTCTGCACCCGCCCTGAATGAAATGCTGCGCAAGCACCTGCATGATATCCGGGGCCATCTTTCCCCGGCCATGCTGCAGGCGGATTCGCTGGCGCTGAGTACTGATGAACGGACACGAAAGGCGGCACAGGCCATTCTGGACGCGCTCGACGCCACGACGGCGGAACTCGCCGCCATGCGCCGCCTGCTGGGATCGCGCCAGCCGTAACGGGGAATGCAGGATGGAGACGGCTATTTCTTTTCGATCAGTTCGATCTTGTAGCCGTCCGGGTCTTCCACAAACGCGATGACGGTCGTGCCAAACTTGACCGGCCCGGCTTCACGCGTGACCTTGCCACCCCCGGCACGCACCTTTTCCACAAGGGCCGCGACATCAGGCACGCCCACGGCAAAATGACCGAATCCGGTGCCCACATCGTAACCGTCATCCTGACCCCAGTTATAGGTCAGTTCGATTTCAGCCTGTCCGGCAGCGTTATCGCCATAACCAATGAAAACGAGGGTATACTTCCCTTCCGGCACGTCCTTGCGCCGCAGTTCGTGCATGCCCAGCAGCCGGTAAAAGGCAAGGCTTGCATCAAGGTTGCGGACGCGCACCATCGTATGCAGGTAGCTTCCCATTTTACGTTCTCCCTTCAGGTTATTTTTTCATCCCCGCCACCGATACCGGTCAGGAAAAGTCCCGCTTCATTCGCCATGGTGATGCAGGCGGCGGGATCGGTAATCAGCGTGGCCCCGGCCTCGATGGCGATACCGCGCAATCCGGCCGCGATGACACCGGCAAGGGTACGCGGACCTATTGTGGGCAGATCAGCGCGGCGTTCCTGTCCCGGCTTGGCCATTTTGACCAGAACGCCACCGGGGCGGTCCGGTTGCCGCAGACCTGCCACGCGTTCGAGCATGCCATCCGTGCCTTCCAGTGCCTCCACCGCCAGCACGAGACCGCCCTGCACCACGCAGCCCTGACCGATATCCAGTTCACCCAGCCGCCGGATCACTTTCCGGGCCAGCATGATATCGGCGCGGGCAGCTTCATCGGGTGTCACTGCACCCATCGCCCCACGACGCGCGACGGAGCCGGACAGATATTCATGCGCCCCCCGGATGGTGAAGCCTTCCTCACCCAGCACGCGCACGATGGCACCCAGCAGTCCGTCATCGCCTGCAAACAGGGCCTTGCCGATACGCGCCAGAATACGCGCGCCCGTCGCATCCGGCCTCAGGTTGATAAGGGAAGGCCGACGCACCGGCCCGATCAGCACAAGGTTACGGCAGCCATGTTCATGCAGCGCGGACAGGATTTCCCCCGCGGCCGCAAGCCGGATCATGCGGTGTGGCCATCGGCCGATCACATCCGGGTCTGCAAAGCCCTGAAAGCCGACGATAAAGACGCGACCGCCCGCCTGCTCAACCGCCTGGGCGACCTGCCCCGGCAGGGGACCACCACCGGCCAGAATGCCGACGCAGGCCGTCTCCCGCCGATACGCGGCAATATCAGGCGCCATCGCTCTCGATCATGTCCCCGCTCTGAACACGTACCAGGCCGCGATGGCTGGGGGCTGCGATGAAATCAAGAATCTCGACCACGCGCGCATCATCGGCGTAGCTCTGCCTGACATGCTCCAGCCGGTCCTGAAAAACCGCGCCGGTGGCATGGGCGGCCTTGGGATACAGGGCACGGAAGGCCTGACGCATGCGCCGCACTTCCTCGGGCTGGACGCCGTTACGGCGCAGCCAGATCCAGTGCAGACCCACCAGTCGGGCGCGATTGCCCAGCACGCTGCCATACGGGATCACATCGGCCTCGACACCACATACACCCCCGACAAGGGCGGCATGGCCGATACGCACGAACTGATGCAGGGCAGCGGCCCCCATGATCCGGGCATCGTCGCCAATGGTCACATGGCCACCCATGACCACGTTGTTCACGATGATCACGCCACGCCCCAGCGTACAGTCATGGGCCACATGGGAATTGGCCATGATGAGACAGTCGGCCCCCACGCGGGTAATGCCCGTGCCGGTCGCCGTGCCGCGATGGATCGTTACATTTTCACGAATTGTGGTACGCGCGCCGATGATGCACGACGTTGGCTCACCCCGATATTTCAGGTCCTGCGGGGCCATGCCTACGGTCGTGAACGGGTAGCAGACAACCCCCTCGCCCAGCGTGGTATGGCCATCGATCACCACATGGGAGACAAGTTCGACGTTATCCCCGATTACGACATCGGGACCGACCGAACACCACGGGCCGATACGTACGCCAGTGCCAATCCGGGCACGGCTGGAAACAATAGAGGACGGATGAATCTCAGGCGCCTTGCCACGTCGGTCATCCATTTGGGCACCGTTAGGTGAACTTTCAGCCAGAATAGCCTCCCTTCCCGCAAGTCCCTGTGGGCACAACCCACAGGGCGACGTCCGGCCCGCCCGCGCGGGGGGAAGCCAGTACGTCCGTTTCCTGCGGAATTACCCCATGATCATGGCGCTGAACGTCGCCTCTGCAACGGATACGCCATCGACGCGCGCCACACCCTTGAACTTCCACACATTGGCGCGGCTGCGTTCTTTCTCGACGTGAATGCGAAGCTGGTCGCCCGGGCCGACGGGGCGGCGGAATTTCGCGCCATCGATCGTCATGAAGTAAACCAGCTTGCCTTCAAACGCGGCACCCAGCGTCAGCACCACGAGGGTCGCGGCGGTCTGGGCCATGGCCTCGATGATCAGGACACCGGGCATCACGGGACGCGCCGGGAAATGCCCCTGGAAATGCGGCTCGTTAACCGTGACATTCTTGATGCCGACAGCCGACTGCCCCATCACGATATCAACCATGCGGTCGATCAGCAGGAACGGATAGCGATGGGGGATCGCCTCCATTATCCGCATGATGTCGATCGATTCCAGCGTCGCAGGTGTTGCGTCCGCGGGCTGTGCCTCTACTTCTTTATCCACGTCGTCCAACCACTTGTTCGGTCAGGAAGGAACCCTGCCACCAGAGGGAAAACAGTGGCTTCCTGCCGGTTGAATATCTGACAGCGGCAGGCAATCAGGCCTTTGTGGCCTTTTCGCCGCCTCCATCCTGCGTCGTTTTTCTGGCCATCCTGCGCAGAAAGGCCACGTTCCGGAAAAACTCCCGAAAAGGCATGGCCGGACTGCCGATCACGTCGGCTCCGGCCTCCACATCGGACATGACGCCACACTGGGCGCCGATCCGGGCCTTGGTACCGATCTTGATATGTCCGATCAGCCCGGCCTGCGCCGCAACCGTCACGAAATCACCCAGTTCGGTCGAACCGGAAATACCGGCCTGGGACACCACGATACAGCACCGTCCCAGCCGCGCATTATGGCCAATCTGCACCAGATTGTCGAGGCGTGAGCCAGCGCCGATCACGGTATCGCGGATGGAGCCGCGATCGACCGTGGAATTGGCGCCGATCTCCACCCCGTCCTCCAGTATGACGCGACCAAGCTGGGGCACGGTTTCGAAGCCTTCCGCCGTTACGGCGAAGCCGAACCCGTCCTGCCCAATCCGTGCGCCGGGCAGCAGCGTCACGCGTTCACCCAGCAGCGCATGCGAAATGGCGACATGCGCGCCAATACGGCAGCGCGCACCGATTTCCACACCCGCCCCGATGCTGACATGCGACCCGATATCCGCGCCCGCGCCAATACGAACCCGCTCACCCAGCACCGTAAACGGCCCGATGGCCGCTGTCGGATCAATTTCGCACCCTGCACCGATTACGGCTGTCGGATGGACACCGGGCTTTACCGGGGGAAGCGGGTAGAACCGGGACGCGACACGGGCCCATGCCTGGTACGGTGCCCTTGATACCAGAACGGCGGCATGGGCAGGCACCTTGTCGGCAAAGGCGGGAGCAACGATCACCGCCCCGGCCTGTGTGCCTTCCAGCAGGGGCAGATAGCGCCTGTTATCGAGAAAGCTGACCTGATCGCGCGTGGCGGACTGAAGGGGGGCGATACCAGTGAAACGACTGGCGCCGGCCCCATCCGCCGCCATGCGCAGTTCAGCCCCGCTGCACTGCGCCAGTTCATCCAGCCCGAAGGGACCCTGCGTTATGAAAAAACGCGGATCGCCCGGCACGTTATCCGGCATTACGGTCATGCAACAGACCTTAATGCTTTGCCGGGGCAGCGGGAGTCGGGACTGAAGCCGGCTTGTCGGCATCCGCCGTGGTGGGCATGGTGCCGGACTTCGCCAGCACTTCGGGATCGACATCGGCAGCCGGGATGAACACGGTGGGCAGCACGCCATTGAGCTGGCTTGCAACCTGCTGCGTGATATCAAGGCTTTCCTGACTCAGGGCCACCTGTTCACGGTGCAGCACAAGGTTCATGCCATGGCTGGCCGCGACCTGCCGGATGATCTGGATCAGTTCACGCTCGATCTGACCCAGTGAAACCTGTGCCGCTTCCTGAATCACGCGGTTGCGATTGCGGAAATCCTTCTGCGCCGCCAGCACGCGTTCCTGCAACTGGCGCTCGCTTGCCTGGATCTGGGTGGACGACATGGTCCGCGCCTGCCCCTGTAGCTTCTGCTGCTCGTCACGCCAGCCAGCCTGTTCCTTCTGCGCATCGCGGGCAAGGTCATCACGCCGTGCCCCCAGAACGCGCTCCGCCTGCTGCGCGGCAGAGGACAGACGCATGACTTCGGGCACGCTGATCACGCCGATAATGGGTGCTGGCGGCGGGGCGCTCTTGGCGACATCCGGCGCCTTGGGCACGGGCGGCTGCGGCAGGATGGGTGGATTCTGCGACTGCGCTTCCTCGCTATCGGCGGCGGAGGCTGGCAACTGAACCGGGGACGGCGCCGCTTCATGCTGGGGGGCATGGGCTGCGGGCTGGGCCGTCTTGGGCACGAACCAGCCCGCATTCCCGTTGGCGGCCTGGGCATGCGCGCCCGAAATGGCCTGATATCCCCACCCGAGCAGAGCGGTTGCGGCAAGCAGACGGATGCCGGATTTACGCAACATTATCACCTCAGAATTGTTGGCCGAAACCAAAGCGGAGCAACTGGGTCCTGTCGTTCGTGCCCTTATGCAGCGGCACACCCAGATCGATGTTCACAAGACCGAACGGACTTTTCCACGCCACACCTACACCGGTGGATACCACGGGCGTAAGCGTATCGTCATAGACCGGCGTATATTTGGGCCAGTCCTTCATGGATGTATAGCGGCGGCGGACGCGCAATCCGTCCAGTCCACCCATATCCACGAAATAACGTCCTTTTATCCCCATGGCCGATGCAAAGGGAATGGGAAAGTCTACCTGGGCGGATGCGGTATACATGAACCGGCCACCAAGGAAGTCCTGCTGCGAATGCATGGGGTTACCGTCACGCGCCGGGATGGCGTAGCTTCGCGGCCCGACACCACCATCCATGAACCCACGCAGTGAGTTACCGCCCAGATAGAAGTTATCGATGATATCGCTGCGACCGCCGCCCCAGTTCATGATGTCGCCCGCGCCACCACGGAAACTGACCGTCCATTCATGATTGCCCATGATGCTGTCCAGCGGAATATAGTAGGCGGCATCCACCTTGCCACGCAGGTAGCGTTCATTGCCGCCGATACCGGCGAAGTCACCGCCCACGCGGATCACGAAGCCCTTATGCGGCTGCTGCCTGCGGTCACGTGTATCGTAGGTCAGCGTGGTGCTGAGCTGCGACAGCAGCGACCAGCCGTTCTGGTCCTGCACGTAATATGACGAATCCGACCACGTATCACCGATATCACGATCGGTAAGCGTATAGCTCCACGACTGCGACAGGTGGTTGTTATAGGAATAACCCATACGCAGGGTCATGCCGATACGCGCTTCGGAATAGCTCTGGTAGGTCATGTAGCGGTTCTGGATACCGAACAGGTCGATACCCGCCACAAGGTTGCGGTTCAGGAAATACGGGTCCGTCAGCGAGATGTCGGCCTGTTCCTCGTAATACGCCGCCGTGCCGGTGAAGCCCGCATCGATACCCGTGCCCAGCAGGTTGTGCTGCTTGAGGCCAAGGTTACCCAGCACGCCCGCATCGGTCGAATACCCGCCACCGAGCGAGAACTCACCCGTTGGCTTCTCCACCACATCGGCCGAGATGTTGACCTTGTCTGGCGCAGAACCGGGGGTCTGGTCGATCGAGACGGTCTTGAAGAAGCCGAGATCCTCAAGGATCATCTTGGAGTATTTGCGGTCAAGCGGGGTGTACGGGTCGCCTTCGGCCATCGGCAACTGGCGGCGGATCACCTTGTCCTCGGTGATCGTGTTGCCGTTGATGTCGATGCGCTCGACATACATCCGGGGGCCTTCGCTGATGTCAAACAGCAGGTTGACCGTATGCTTTTCCGGGTTACGGGCGATTTCCGGGTGGACCATGGCGAAGGGATAGCCCTTGCCCTGCAGCATTTCCTGCATGTCGGTCGCGTTATGCTGGATCGCGCTGCCATCGTACCACTGATTATGGAACAGCGAGATGTATTTGCGCATGGACTCCGCGGTTACGTGCCGCAGGGATGAACGGACATCCATCTTGTTCAGGCGGTAACGCGGGCCTTCTTCCATCGTATAGGTGATGTAGAAGGACTTGCGGTCCGGCGACAGTTCGCCCGTGGCGTTCTTGATCTGGAAATCGACGAAGCCGTTCTTCAGGTAGAAGCGGTGCAGCAGTTCCGCATCGTATTTGATACGCTCGGGGCTGTACTGATCGCTTGAGGCAAAGAAGCGGTACCACGCCGTCTCCTTGGAGGAGACGACACCAGCCAGCGCCGCGCTGCTGAAAGCGTGGTTGCCGACGAAGGTGACCTTCTTGATCAGCGTCTTCTGCGCTTCATTGATATGGAAGATCACGTCCACGCGGTTATGCGCAAGGCGGATGATCTGCGGCGTAACCGTCGCGGCGTAACGCGCCTTTTCCGCATAGACGCCCAGGATCTTCTTCCGGTCGGCCGAAATGCCCTGGGGCGAATAGACCGCGCGCGGACGCAGCGAGATGACCTTGGTCAGGTCATCGTCCTTGGCCGCGTGGTTTCCCTCGAACACGATACGGTTGACGATCGGGTTCTCGACCACATGCACCTCAAGCACGTTACCAACGCGCTTGAGGGTTACATCATGGAACAGGCCGGTGGCGTACAGGGTCTTGAGCGAACGGTCGAGCAGATCCTGATTGAAACGGTCGCCGGGCTGGACAACCATGTAGGACAGGATGGTGCTGGTCTCGATCCGGCTGTTGCCCTTGATGTCCACCGCCTCGATCGGGTCTTCCAGCGGCGGCGGCTTGATCGCTTCGACCTGTGGCCCCTGCTGCTCCGCATCGCCCGGCGCCATTTCCCCACCGAATGGTGTGTTCTGTGCCGCTTCTTCCTGTGCGTATGCACTGGCCGTCCCGAACAGCGGCACAACGCAGACAGACGCAAGCAGCGCTGAACGTTTACTCGACAAAATCGCTATTCCTCACCACTCGGCATGCGGATCAGCCATGCATTAAGACCGGATGGAGGGCCGGCTCCCTTCCTGTCATGTATCAGCTTTCGTGGCGGACCTATCCGATATCCGTCACAATGTGCAAGCACTTGTATCACTCAGCGTACCTTAGCCCTGTCCGGCACGTGAGGCGAGCCACTGAAACAGCCCGAAATGTGACAGATCGTTAAATGTTGAGAACAGGAACAGCCCGGCAATAAGTGCGAAACCGGCCTGAAAACTGATTTCCTGCACACGGCGTGAAACCGGCCGCCCCAGTATGGCCTCGCAGATATAAAATACCAGCCGTCCCCCATCGAGAATCGGCACGGGAAACAGGTTGATCAGCCCGAGGTTGATCGACAGCAGCGCCATGAACGAGACAAGGCTGGAAAATCCGTACTGCGCGACCTGCCCCGACATCTGGGCGATACGCAGCGGACCACCCAGATCCTTGGTGCTGTGCTGGCCCGTAATCATCTGCCACAGGCCGTCCAGCGTCTGGACGGAGACATGCCATGTCTCCTTCACGGCGGAGACGAAGGCCATGGGCAGGGACTGCGGTTTGCCGATCTCGGCTGCGAAGGACACGCCGATCTGACCGTGACGGGCTTCCCCCTTATCCCCCACGCTGCCGATATGAACCGGCAGCGTCTGGTCTGCATCCCCCCGATGGACCGTAAGCGTCGTATCGACATCGGGCTGGCCACCGACGAAGGATTGCAGGTCGGTCACGTCACGCACGGCATGGGTGCCGACACGCACGATGACATCGCCCTTTTCCACCCCCGCGGTCGCGGCCGGACTGCCCGGCAGCACCTGCGCGACCTGATTGAGGATATGCGGCTGACCGGACATGGCGAACAGCCCGGTAAACAGGACGATGGCGAGGATGAAATTGAAGACAGGCCCCGCCACGATCACGATGGCACGCGACAGGACCGGCTTGTCATGAAACGTGCGACCCGGCTGCCATGCGGCTTTCTGCTCCTCGGTCGCGTCTTCAGGCCCCTCGAATCCATGGGGGCGGACGTAGCCGCCCAGAGGCACGGGACACAGCCGCCATTCCGTGCCCACGCTGTCATGCCAGCGCAGGAGCGGACGGCCAAACCCGATCGAGAAGACCTCGACATGCACACCCCGCCAGCGGGCGGCGAGGTAGTGACCAAGTTCGTGAATGAAAACCAGAACCCCCAGGACGAGGGAGAAGGCCAGAACAGTCCGGATCAGATCATGCATGATCGCTACGCTATCTCCCGACGGCCCGAAAGACCATCCAGAATCACATCAGGCGGCGCGGGCAACCGTGCGAAGGCGCGCTACACGACGGGCTTCGCTATCCCAGTGCAGTACTTCTTCCAGCGTATCGGCCCGCTGTGCGCCGATTGATTGCATCACATCCTCGACAATGCGTGCAATATCCAGAAAACCGATTTCGCGCTTCAGGAAGGCTTCAACCGCAATTTCATTGGCCCCGGACAGGATGGCGGGCATTGCCCCCCCGGTCCGCAGGGATTCGCGCGCAAGGCGCAATGCGGGGAAACGGACTTCATCCGGGGCTTCGAAATCAAGGTGGGCCAGCGTCGCCAGATCCAGACGCGGCGAATTGGTCGGCATGCGTTGCGGCCATGCCAGCGTGTGGGCGATGGGGATACGCATGTCCGCCGAGCCAAGCTGCGCCACGATGGAACCATCGGTATACTGCACCATGCCATGCACCACGGACTGCGGATGCACGACCACGCCCAGCCTGTCTTCCGTCACGTTGAACAGACGCGCGGCCTCAATCAGTTCCAGCCCCTTGTTGAACATGGTGGCAGAATCAATGGTGATCTTGGCGCCCATCGTCCATGTGGGATGCTTGAGTGCGGCTTCAAGCGGGGCCTTTTCCATTTCTTCCAGACTGGCACGGCGGAAGGGACCGCCCGATGCGGTCAGGATGATCTGTTCGACCTCATCCGCCTGCTTGTCAGCCATGGACTGGAATACGGCGTTATGTTCGGAATCGACGGGCAGCAGGGTCGCACCCGCGTCCGCTACGGCGCGGAGCATGACATCACCCGCGCAGACCAGCGCTTCCTTGTTCGCCAGCGCCACGGACCGGCCGTTGCGCACCGCCGCAAGGGTCGGTTCCAGCCCGGTCGCCCCGGTAATGGCCGCCATGGTCCAGTCCACCGGCAGGGCTGCCGCTTCGATTACCGCTTCACGGCCACCGGCTGTTTCCACGCCACTGCCCGCAAGCAGGGTTTCCAGTTCAGGCAGCAGCTTCTCGTCCGCGATGACCGCGCGCTGCGCGCCCAATGCCCGCGCCTGCTCGGCCAGACGGGCGACATTCCGCCCCCCCACCAGCGCGCCGGTACGGAACTGCCCCGGCGCCTGAAGCAGCAGGTCAACGGTGGAACAGCCGATGCTGCCCGTACTGCCCAGAACGGAAACTGTCTTCATTATCGCGTCATTCCCTAAAACTTTTCATGGCCCGCCCCGCAGGCATGGCCGCGCCTTCAGCGCTGCCCCACATACCAGAAAGCCGCCCGACCGACTGCCCCCAAAGACAGCAGGGCCGCCATGGGGGCCGCAACCAGCAGGCCATCAAAACGATCCAGCAGCCCGCCATGACCCGGCAGGATCGTGCCCGAATCCTTCACGCCACGCGCACGCTTGAGCGCACTTTCCGCAAGGTCGCCGGTCTGGGCCGCGATGGCGACAAGCGCGCCGAATACCGCACCGCGCCATACCGCACCCGGCAGCGCACCGGGCATGAGGCCCGCGATCAGCATGCCCCCCAGCACGGCGCTGAGCAGGCCACCAGCCGACCCCGACCATGTCTTGGCGGGCGAGATGCGCGGGGCCAGCTTGGGGCCACCAAAAATACGCCCGGCCATGTACGCACCCGTGTCGCTCAGCGCCACGCAGGCGACAAGGAACAGGACAACACCCGCCCCCGGTTCGCTCATGTAACGTAGCCACAGAAGGGACAGCCCCGCACAGCCAATGGCAACCTGCCCCGCCCCCAGCGCCGGACCCAGCACAAGGGCCGACAGCATGACCAGCAGCGCACCGCCCCAGTGCCCCGCGATCGCGGCAATTCCGATACACACCGCCCATGCCAGACTGAGCTGACCGCGCCGCGTGTCCAGACCATAGCCGAACATCCGCGCCCATTCGACCGCCATGCCCGCCATGGCCAGCACGATCAGACCGCCATAGACCAGTCCGCCCGCCCACACGCACAGCCCCGCGAACGGCACCAGCACGGCAGCCGAGATCACGCGGGCGCGGAGGTCTTTCCAGTTGGTGGATTTCTTCGGCGCAGTCCCGGTCGGGGACGCACCATTATTTGCAGACTGGCCGGGCACCGAATCGCCTTTCACGCCGTGAGTAGATATCCAGCACGGTATCGAAATGCGTTTCGTCAAAATCCGGCCAGGGCGTTTCGAGAAAAACCAGTTCGGCATAGGCCGACTGCCACAGCAGGAAGTTGGACAGGCGACATTCCCCGCTGGTCCGTACAACCATATCCGGGTCCGGCATGCCTGCTGTCTGCAGGGCGGTTGCGAAAACCGTCTCGTCTATCGCACTGGCTTCAAGCTCCCCGCGCGCGACCGCCTGCGCCATCCGGGCGGCAGCCTGCACGATGTCGGCCCGCCCGCCATAGGACAGGGCCAGCACCAGCACCAGCGTGTCGTTGCCCGCCGTGACCTTTTCAGCCAGCCGGGCTTCGTTCTGGACATCGTCGGGAAAGCGCGACAGATCGCCGATGACTCGCAGCCGCACGCCTTCGCGCGACAGTTCGGCCACCTTGTGCCGCAGGTAATAGCGCAGCAGACCCGTCAGGTCCGCGACCTCACCGGGCGTGCGCCGCCAGTTTTCCGATGAAAAGGCGTAAAGCGTGACCCATTTCACACCCCGCCTGATGGCGGCGCGCACCGTACGCTGCACGGCTTCCCCGCCCGCGCGGTGGCCCGCAAGCAGTGGCAGGCCCCGCATGTTCGCCCAGCGCCCGTTGCCATCCATGATGATGGCAACATGCTCCGGCAGGCACACAGGGGCTGCAGCACGATGATCTGACCCGGACAAGAGCTGGTCGTCCTCCTCAGTCACGCACGGGGAAAAACGGGGCGGATGCTGCGCGCACGAATCGATCAGACCTGCTTGATCTCGCGTTCTTTTTCACTCAGCAGTTCGTCAACACGCTTGACGTACTGATCGGTCAGCTTCTGGATCGCATCCGACCAGACCTTCACGTCGTCTTCGCTGATGTCGCCGCTCTTTTCCAGCTTCTTGCTCTGGTCCATGCCGTCACGACGGACGCCACGTACGGCGATCTTGCCATTTTCAGCATATTTGCCGGCGGCGCGGGCCAGTTCGTTACGGCGTTCTTCCGTAAGCTGGGGAATGGGCACGCGCACCGTCTGGCCATCAGCCGCCGGGTTCAGGCCCAGACCGGCATCGCGGATGGCGCGTTCAACCGCGCCAACCAGCGTGCGATCCCATACCTGCACCGTCAGCATGCGCGCTTCCGGCACGGCGATGGAGCCGACCTGCGTCAGCGGCACTTCGCCGCCATAGGCTTCAACGCGCACCGGTTCCAGCAGCGCCGGGCTGGCACGGCCAGAACGCAGGCCGGCGAAATCACGACGCAGGCTTTCAATCGCGCCGTCCATACGGCGGGTCAGATCCGCCAGCAAAGTTTTCTGATCGACAGACACTGTGGCCCTCCTTCTAATTCTCTATCCACCGGGCATGACAGCCCATGCGCAAACAGGGATGGTCCTGCTTCAGTCCGCCGTCACGATGGTGGTGAAACGTCCCTCGCCCCGCATGACGCGGGAAAAGGCATCAGGTTCGTGAATGTTGAATACCACGATAGGCAGCCGGTTTTCACGCGCAAGGCTGATGGCCGCCGCATCCATGACATTGAGGTCATTGGCCAGCACGTCACGGTAGGTCAGGGTATCATAACGCTGCGCGTCAGGGTTCTTGCGCGGATCGTCTGAATAGACGCCGTCAACCTGCGTACCCTTGAACAGGGCGTCACATTCCATTTCCGCCGCACGCAGCGCAGCCCCCGTATCGGTCGTGAAGAACGGGTTGCCGGTGCCGGCGGCGAAAATGACCACGCGGCCCTTTTCCATGTGTCTGACCGCGCGGCGGCGGATATAGGGTTCGGCAATGGAGGACATGTGGATGGCGGTCATGACGCGCGTGGGCACGCCGTGGCGTTCGAGCGAATTCTGCATGAGCAGCGCATTGATGACGGTGGCCAGCATCCCGGCGTAATCGCCCTGGGCGCGGTCCATGCCACGGGCTGCTGCGGCCATGCCACGGAAGATGTTCCCGCCGCCAATGACCAGACAGACCTCGATACCCGTGCTGGCGACCGCTGCGACATCTGCCGCGATGCCATCGACCGTCGCCGGATCGACCCCGTACGACCCGCTGCCCATCAGGGCCTCCCCCGATACCTTCAGAAGGACGCGCTTGTAGGGGGGAACGTGGGGTTTGACGGGCTGGGTCATTGGTCCTCGGAACAGATCAGGCAAACAGGGCAAGGAACGGGCAGGCCACCCGGCCATGCCCTGTCATATAGAGGGAAGCCCCCCCCCACAAGCCGATGATGCCCCTCTTTTAAGGATTCAGGATGCGTCATCCAAGCCGATGGCGCGCAGGCGGGCGCGCTCCTCATCCCATCCGGCGCGTTCCTTCACATTCAGGAAAAGATGGCATGTGCGCCCCAGCAGGCGGCCCAGTTCGCGCCGCGCCTTTTCGCCTATGGCGCGAATCCGGCTGCCGCGTTCGCCAATCAGGATCGCCTTGTGCGACGCCCGCGCCACGTAGATGGTGACATCGATGCGGACCGAGCCATCGGGCCGTTCTTCAAACCCTTCGGTCTCGGCAGTGGCGGAATACGGCACTTCCTCATGCGTCTGCAGGAATATCTGCTCACGCACCAGTTCGGCCGCGAGCAGGCGGTCAGGCAGGTCGGTCAGGTCATCTTCGGGGTAGAGATAGGGCCCGAGGGGCAGTTCGGTCGCCAGACGGTCCATAAGGTCGTCCACCCCTTCGCCTGAGCGGGCGCTGACCATGAACACATGCTCCACCGGCAGGATGGTGGACAGTTCCGCCGTCAGCGGCAGCAGCGCGTCGCGCCGCACCAGATCGGTCTTGTTCAGCACCAGCCACAGCCTGCGCTTCTGTTCCGCAAGGCGGGTGGCGATGGCACGCAGCGCATCGGTCATGCCCGCGCGCGCATCGACGATCAGCATGGTGATGTCCGCATCTTCCGAACCCGTCCACGCGGCAGCGACCATGGCACGGTCGAGCTTGCGCTTCGGCTGGAAGATGCCCGGCGTGTCAACCAGCAGCATCTGCGTCTGCTGGCGCATGAGGATGCCCAGCACCCGAAAGCGCGTCGTCTGCGCCTTGGGGCTGACGATGGACAGCTTGGTCCCCGCCATGCGGTTGAGCAATGTGGACTTGCCCGCGTTGGGCGCCCCCACAATGGCCACGAACCCGCAGCGTGTCGTGTTGTCCTGATCCAGCCCAGTCATTATTCGTGCCCTTTACGGTGCGTGGAGGCGTTGGCCTGCCTGTCCGCGCCAAGCTGGCGCAGCAGGTCGGATGCGGCGTCGCTTTCGGCCGCGCGCTTGCTTCCGGCTACGCCCTGCCCGGTTTTTCCCTGTGCGTCCACCGCAATGACGAAACGCGGCGCATGCGATGGGCCATCCGATGATACAACGCGGTACTGCGGCAAAGGCAGCGCGCGCGCCAGCACCCATTCCTGCAATGCGGTCTTGGGGTCCTTGGGCGGCCTGGCCTGCGCCACGATGGATTCATTCCATACCCGCCGCACGAAGCCACGCGCGGGGTCCAGCCCGCCATCCAGATAAATGGCGCCAAGGATGGCTTCCACCGCATCCGCCAGCACATTGGCGGTCTGGCGCACCCCGGCACGCGCCTCGTGCTCGGCTACGTCCAGCGCGGAATGAAGCCCCATATCCTGCGCAATCCGGGCCAGCACCGTGCGCGAAACCAGATGCGCGTGCCGGGGGCCAAGCGCGCCTTCCTGCTCATCGGGGAAGCGTTCGAGCAGCCATTCCGCCATAAGCAGGCCCAGCACGCGGTCGCCTATGAATTCCAGCCGTTCGTTGGACCCGGCCCCACGCTGCGCCGTGCCCTGACGCGCGCGCCTGCCGCCATTGCGCTCATGCGCGGCGGAGCGGTGCGTCAGGGCGCGCAGCAACAGTTCGGGCCGGGTGAAATGGTAGCCAAGACACCCTTCCAGCCGTTTGATTTCGGCTGCGGGCACACCTGCCGCCTGCATATCAGCGAACCCCCATGAACAGTCTGTTCCACCGGATTTCAGCAGGCCAGTACCAGAACTGCCAGAACGGATGCGCGCCATCAACGGACATGAAGATCCATTTCGCCTGCCCGACCAGATTTTCCATGGGCACGAAGCCCAGATCCTGCGGCTCGTCCCCCATGAAGCGGCTGTCGGCGCTATCATCGCGGTTGTCGCCCATGGCGAAGAAATAGCCCGGCGGCACGACATATTCCGGCGTGTCGTTCTTGCCGCCCTCATCCGTCAGTTTCAGGATATCATGCGCAACCGGCCCATGACCGCCACTACCGGGCAGGATCTCGCGGTAGCGATCCCCTTCCATGTGGGTGCGGTGTTCATCGATCGCCACATATTCGCCTTCCGGCTCACGCGGGACTTCCTGACCGTTGAGGTAAAGCCTGCCCATACGCATCTGGATCACATCGCCGGGCAGGCCGACAATGCGCTTGATGTAATCAATGGACGTATCCTTGGTGAACCGGAACACGGCCACGTCGCCACGATGGGGCAGGCTGTTGAATATCCGGCCTTCGAACAGGTTTGGCGAACCGGGCAGAGAAAAGCGGGAATAGCCGTAGCTGTATTTTGCCACCCACACATAATCGCCCACCTGTAGCGTCGGGATCATGGAGGCGGAGGGGATATTGAACGGCTCAAACAGTACGGTACGCACACTGATGGCCAGCACCCCGGCAATGACGATGGTGCGCAGCAGTTCAAGCAGACCGCCCTCGCGGCGCGATGTCCCGGCCTTGGGAGAGGAAGAAAATGTCTTGTTATCGTCCATTGGCATAAGCGCTCTTTAATCCGGATCTGGTATCGACCGGGCACGGACCGCCGGACGAATAACGTGCGGATCAAGCCCACGCACCCCCGCCGTGTCAAGCATTGCCCTTGCGGAAGGGAATGGGATCAGTCCGCGGCGGCCTTTTCCGCCATGATCATGACCTGCGCGAAGGCATAGGGATGCTCGTCCGTCATCGTCAGGAAAATCCGCGCGGCATGTCCGGCAGGCAGCAGCGTTTCCAGCCGCGCCAGCGCACCGCCGGTCAGCCGCATGACAGGCTGGCCACCGGGCAGGTTTTCAACCCCCATGTCGTGATGGAACACGCCCTGCGCGAACCCCGTACCCAGCGCCTTCGCACAGGCTTCCTTCGCCGCCCAGCGCTTGGCGTAGGTACCCAGTCGGGCGGTTCCCTGCCTGCGCTCCGCTGCTGCCTGTTCCCGGTCCGTGAAGACCCGTTTCAGGAACCTGCCATCATGACGCGCCAGTACCGTCTCGATCCGCCTGACATCGCACAGGTCGGAGCCTATGCCGATCAGCATGACCTAACCCCTTGCCCGTTCAACCTGAACCACGCCCTTGGCGGAACGCAGCCCCACCATGATGGCGGTCAGGTGCCGCAGGTCGCGCACTTCGATATCAGCAAGGATTTCCATGAATTCAAGCTGACGGTTGACGATACGCAGGTTGGCCATGATGCCTTCATGCTTGGTGGCGATATTGGTCAGCGTCGCCAGCATGGCCGGTTCATTGGCCGTCACCACGCTCAGCCGCCCGGTATGGTGCCCGGTCGCATTGCGGGCGATCAGGTCGTAATCCCAGTCGAGGTCCATGAAGCGTTCAGGCGTTGCGGCAAAGGTTTCCAGCGTCTGGCACCCCAGCGTATGCACCGTGATCCCCTTGCCGGTCGAGACGATCCCCACGATCCGGTCACCGGGCAGCGGATGGCAGCATCCGGCGAAATGCACCGCCATGCCCGCACCCACGCCCGCCAGCGCCATGCCCGCTGCCGGTCTGCGCCGCCCTGCGGCACCGCCGGACGCCCCGGCGGAGGAACGCATGGACAGGCCCGGCACCATACGCGGGGCACGCGGCGCGCGACGCAGTTCGGGATAGGCAAGCTGCACCACTTCCCGCGCGGACTGGTTGCCATTGCCCACGGCCACATACAGGTCGGCCACGGTCTGCAGGCGCAGGTCCTTGAGCAGGCTGTCCAGCACCTTTTCCGATCCGTCCACCCCTTCCTGCCGGAACGCCTTGGCCAGCGCCACACGGCCACTTTCCAGATGGGCTTCACGCTGCTGCAGGGCGACATGACGGCGGATACGCGCCCGCGCCTTGCCGGTGACGACAAAGCGTTCCCACGACGGCGAAGGCGTGCCGCCGCGCGCGGTCATGATCTCGACCTGATCGCCGTTCTGCAGTTCATGGCGCAGCGGCATGAGCCGCCCGTTTATGCGCGCACCCACACACGCATCGCCAACCTGACTATGCACGGCATAGGCGAAATCGACCGGCGTCGCCCCACGCGGCAGGGGAATGAGCTGCCCCTTGGGGGTAAAGCAGAAAACCTGATCCTGATAGAGTTCGAGCTTCGTGTTCTCGAGGAACTCGTCAGGGGCTGCCGAATCTTCCAGAATGTCCAGCAGGTCCTGAACCCAGCGCAGCCCGGACACGACACCCCTGGCCGCGCCATTGGCGCCCGCATCGGGCAACTGTTTATACAGCCAGTGCGAGGCCACGCCGTTTTCGGCCACGTCGTGCATTTCCGCCGTGCGGATCTGCACCTCGATCTTCTGGTTGCGCGGATGGCGCAGCGTCACCCCGGTATGCAGGCTCTGGTAACCATTGGCCTTGGGGGTGGAAATATAGTCCTTGAAGCGCCCGGCAATAACCGGATAGGCGCCATGCACCGCCCCAAGCGCGATATAGCAGGCTTCCCGCGATGGAACGATGATGCGGAACGCCATGATGTCGGAAAGCTGCTCGAACGCGACATTGCGCCGCTGCATCTTTTCCCAGATGGAATAAGGCGTCTTTTCGCGCCCGGTCACATCCACGCCTTCCACCCCGGCATCGGCGCACAGGGCCAGAAGTTCGCGGCGGATTTCCTCGATAACGTCAGCACCCTGCCCGCGCAGGTAATTGAGGCGGGCGCGGATGGTCGCCATCGCTTCCGGCTCAAGTGCCGCGAAAGACAGGTTCTGGAGTTCGCCCTTCACCTTGTCCATGCCGATACGACCGGCAAGGGGGGCGTAGATTTCCATGGTTTCGCGCGCGATGCGCTGCCTGCGGTCCAGACGCTGCACGTAATGCAGCGTGCGCATGTTGTGCAGGCGGTCCGCCAGCTTGACCAGCAGCACGCGGATATCGCGCGACATCGCAAGCACGAGCTTGCGGAAATTTTCGGCCTGCTTGGTCCGGTCGGACTGAAGCTCCAGCCGCGTCAGCTTGGTGACGCCATCAACCAGTTCGGCAACCGTATTGCCGAATTTGTCGCGCAGTTCCTGCTGGGTGACACCCGTATCCTCGATGGTGTCATGCAGCAGGGCTGTAATGATGGATGCGGTATCGAGGTGGAAGCCCGCCAGTATGTTGGCGACGGCCAGCGGGTGGGTGATGTAGGGATCACCGTTGTCGCGCGCCTGCCCGGCATGGGCGGCCTGCGCCACCGCGAAGGCCCGGCGGATCAGGTCCGCATCGGCCGACGGGTCATAAGCGTGGATGCGGCGGATCAGCCCCTCGCACGAGATGACCCGCTCCCCTTCGCCCTGCACGGCAGGCAGGGCCACCGCACCCTCGGTCACTCCACCTGTGGCAGGCACAGGCATGGAAGAAGATGTCGTTTCCGATCTGACCGGGTCAGTCACCTTCCACCCTTTCGCCAGATGTTACCGGCCCCGTCCGCTCAGGGCCGCCTCGACAGAGGCTTCAAGTTCTTCAGCCGTCATGCCGCCGGAATTGCGGGCCTCTTCCTCGGCCGAGACATCCTGCAGGCCGAAGATGTTCTGTTCGGTCGGGATCAGGTCGACCACTTCCTCATCAGCGGGCTCAGGCTCGGGCGCGCGGGCCAGGGAGCGGACGAGGTCGCTGCGGATCTGGTCCAGACCGACGGTCTGGTCAGCAATTTCGCGCAGGGCGACGACGGGGTTCTTGTCGTTGTCGCGGTCAACCGTCATTTCCTCGCCCCGGGACAGGGCGCGCGCACGCTGGGCAGCCAGCAGCACCAGTTCAAAACGATTGGGAACCCGCTCAACGCAGTCCTCGACAGTGACGCGTGCCATCAGGCCTGAACTCCGGTTATTAATTGGTTACGTGGATCAGAATTTACCTTACTAGCCCCACCCCTGTCCTGATGCAAGCATTCAGTCGGCGGGCGTGGCCTTCATCACGACGATGTCCTGATCCGCCACGCCGGGCAGGAAGGCGTCAAGCCCCTGCCCCGTAACCGGGTCGCGCCAGTCGGGCATGACATCGCGCAGCGGCAGCACGACAAAGGCCCGCTGCGTCGCGCGCGGGTGTGGTATAATGGGGTCAGGACTGGCGCGCACCAGATCGCCCATGGAAATGATATCAAGATCAAGCGGCCGGGCGGCGTTGACCACCGTGCGCCTGCGCCCGGCGCGGGCCTCGATTTCATGCAGCCGGGCCAGCAGGCCAGCCGGATCGATCCGGCCCGACAGCCGCACGATGCCATTAACATAAGGTGGCTGGCCCGATGGTGGCACGGGCGCGCTTTCATACCAGCGCGACACCGCCACGACCGACAGGCCGGGAATGCGCCCCAGTTCGTCCACCGCCCACAGGCAGGTGGCAGCCGCAGTTTCACCACTTTCGCGCGGCAGGTTCGCGCCCACCGCAATCACGATATCCGTAAGGGAAGCAGGAGGTTGCAGCATTGTCATATGAAAACTGTATTCCGGGCGTTCACGGTCGGTTAGTAATTCCCCCCACAGGAAACTTCTGGAAGGCAACCGGCTTCATACACCATGAATCATTATGTCCGACAACTTTCACTTCGATGCCCGAATACATACCCATAACGAAATTTAACGTGACCGCGACATCTCCACTTTCTTGTTTCAGGGACTGACCGTAAATGTTTTTTCAACCACAGGATCGGCTCTGCCTCTTCATAGATGGCACCAGCCTGTATTCCGCATCCCGCAACCTTGGATTTGAAGTCGACTATCGCAAGCTGCTGCAGTTTTTCCGCTCGAAATCAAACGTCCTGCGCGCCTATTACTATTCCGCCGTACTGGACACCGAAGAATATTCTCCGCTGAAGCCCCTGACGGACTGGCTGGTCTATAACGGCTATACGCTGGTGACCAAGAACGCGCGGGAATTCATCGACCATAACGGCCGCCGCCGGGTGCGCGGCAACATGGATGTCGAACTGACGGTGGACATGATGGAAATGGCCCCGCATATCGACCATGCGGTGCTGTTCAGCGGGGATTCCGATTTCCGCCGCGTGCTGGAAGCCGTGCAGCGTCAGGGCGTGCGGGCCACCGTGGTCGGATCGATCAAGACCACGCCACCGCTGATTGGCGACGAACTGCGCCGTCAGGCCGACCAGTTCATCGAACTGGCGGATATCGCCACCCATTTCATGCGTCGCCAGATTGAAAACCGGCCCCAGCGCGCGCCTGCGCCGCCCGTTCGCCACCCGGCGGACCAGATGAGCGAAAACGACGACGAATAACGGCCATCCCCGCCCGGACAGCCGGGCGGGGAACCTGCCTTCAGCCCTGTAACTGCAATACCTTACGGGTGCGCTCACGCACCTGCGCGCACATCTGCGCATCCTGCCCCAGTCGCGTGCCGAAGGACGGCACGATCTCACGCAGGCGGGCATCCCACTGCGGCATGCGGCTGGCGAAGCAGCGCTGCAGCACCGTCAGCATGATGGGGGCCGCCGTGGATGCGCCGGGGGATGCCCCCAGCAGGGCCGCCACGGACCCGCCGGCACCGGTCACGACCTCCGTCCCGAACTGAAGCACGCCGCCGCGTGTCGCATCTTTCTTGATGACCTGCACGCGCTGGCCCGCGGTAATCAGTTCCCAATCTTCCTTGCGGGCGGTGGGGACGAAATCACGCAGCGCCTTCATCCGGTCCTCATTGGACTGGAGCACCTGCTGGATCAGGTATTTTGTCAGCGCCATATTGTCGCGGGCGACCGCCATCATGGCCCCGATATTGTCCATGCGAATCGAGCGCGGCAGATCCAGCCACGATCCCGACTTCAGGAACTTGGTCGAGAACCCGGCATACGGCCCGAACAGCAGCCCGCGCTGTCCATCGATCACGCGGGTATCGAGATGCGGCACCGACATCGGGGGCGCACCGACCGACGCCTTGCCATACACCTTGGCATGATGGCGGGCGACGACATCGGGATTGGTGCAGCGCAGGAACTGGCCGCTGACCGGGAAACCGCCAATGCCGTGCGCTTCGGGTATGCCACTTTTCTGCAGAAGCGGCAGCGCGCCACCGCCCGCACCAATGAACACGAACTTCGCGCGCACCTTGCGCTCCGCCCCGCCATGCATGGCGCGGACCGATACATCCCATTCATTGTTGCCTGCGGGCTTCAGGTCCTCGACTTCATGGGCGAGGTTGAGTTCAAAGTCAGGCTTGCCCTGCAGAAGCTGGATCAGGCGGCGTGTCAGCGCACCGAAATTCACGTCCGTTCCCGCCGGGTGCCACGTGGCGGCAAGCGGCTGGCCCGGCGCGCGGTCCTGCATGACCAGCGGCATCCACTGGGCAAGCTGCGCCTCATCGGTCGAGAAGGACATGCCTTCGAATAACGGATGATCCTGCAACGCCGCATGCCGCCTGCGCAGGAAATCCACGTTTTCCGGTCCCCAGACGAAGCTCATATGCGCGATGGGGTTGAGGAAATCGCGCGGGGAAGCGATCTGTCCCGTTTCCACAAGATAGGACCAGAACTGACGCGAGATCTGGAAGGCTTCGTTGACCGCGACCGCCTTGGAAATATCCACATTCCCGTCCGGGCGGAGCGGCGTGTAGTTCAGTTCGCACAGGGCGGAATGACCCGTGCCCGCGTTGTTCCACGCATTGGAACTTTCCAGCGCCACATCATCGAGCCGTCCGAACAGGGCAATGGACAGGTTGGGCTCAAGCTGCCGCAGCAGCGCGCCCAGTGTTGCACTCATGATCCCGCCGCCAATCAGGACCACATCATAGGTGGAAGCGGAGGATGAGGGATTCGAGGTCATGGCTTTCTCCGGATCGGCATCGGAAACCCGCTGCGTGGCTGTTCATCGGCTGGACCGGGCAGCCACCCGGCGGCGCGGGGAACCCGGCCTGTTTCATACGTTCATGTCTGACGGCGGCGGTGGCGCGCATGGGGTGCCCATACCCGCCGGAGTGTCGCCGTCGTCATTTCTGTCAGCCCTTTCCTTGCCACCATGTGGGACGAGGCGGGGCATCATCTCTGCGCGAGGAACCCGGTCCATCGCATCGCCCCACGGCGGACGCAGGGACGCGCAACCGCGCCTGCCGCCCTGAAGGCAGGCCCCGGCCCCATGGACACTATCGCGCGAGCGGGCCGCCCCTCCTTACACACATCACATCGCAGCGTCATCCGCATTGATCCATGCTGGCCACCGGATTCCCGCCATAGCCGTGGCGGATCATGACGGCGGCCACCAGACACGACAGCATGCGTACGGGTACCGGGTCGGCCCGGCTGGTCAGGATGACGGGCACACGCATGCCCATCACGATGCCTGCGGCCTGTGCCTGCCCGATGAATGTCATCTGCTTGGCCAGAATATTGCCCGCCTCCAGATCAGGGGCGACCAGAATATCAGCAAGCCCGGCCACGGGGGACACCACGCCCTTGCATGCGGCGGCTTCGGGACTGATGGCGTTATCGAAGGCCAGCGGCCCGTCAAGGATGCCGCCGGTGATCTGCCCGCGTTCGGCCATCTTGCACAGGATCGCCGCGTCCAGCGTAGAAGGCAGCGCAGGGTTGACCATTTCCACTGCCGAGAGCAGCGCGACCTTCGGCTGGTCCAGCCCCAGCATGCGGGCAAGGTCGATGCTGTTCTGGACGATATCGCGCCGCATATCGATTTCGGGGGCGATGTTCACCGCCCCATCCGTAACCAGCAGCACGCGCGGGGCCTGCGGGGCGTCGATTACATACACATGGCTCATGCGGCGGGTGGTGCGCAGCCCCCCTTCGTGATGGCCGAGTTCATGCAGGAAGATGCGGGAGTGGAGCGAGCCTTTCATCAGGGCCGCCACCTTGCCCCCATGGGCCATCTGCACGCCATGGCGGGCTGCGTCCTCAGGCGTTGCGACATCGGCAATATGGCACGCGGTCAGGTCGATCCCGGAGGCTGCAGCCATCTGGCGGATCAACGCCGCCGGACCGATCAGCGTCGGCACGGCCAGACCACGCGCCGCGATGCCAGCCGCGGCCTGCAACGCCGGCACGCTGCATGGATAGACCACGCCCAGTTGCATGGGGGGATGGCTGGCTATGGTCTGGGCAAGATCGTCAAAAAAACGCAGGGACCGCATCATCTCTATTCTTTTTCCGGTTACGGACTGGCCGTTGGTCCTGATGCCACAGCCCCCCGGCCTTCCCTGCCATCATCTTTATGCGAGGCCCCTGCCCCGCGTGACATCCCTGCGTGACCTCATGCATGCTGGGCGTCACTTTGGCGCAGGTCCCCCACAACCGGACCGTGTGCATTCAAACCAAGGAGAACACGCATGTCCACCGCTCCCCTGATCGGTTTTGTCGGATTCGGCGCCATGGCCTCCCGCATGGGCGCAAATCTGGTGAAGGCAGGATACCGGATCGCCGCCTATACCCCGTCGGGCAAGGGCGGAGACGGCAGCACGCGCTTTGTGCCCACGCCGCGCGCACTGGCGCAGGAAGCCGATATCCTGATCGCCTGCGTGCCTGATGATGAAGCACTTGCCAGCGCCCTGCACGGCCCCGATGCCGCACTGGCCGGGCTGAAGGCCGGTGGCCTGCTGATCAATACCAGCACGGTCGCACCGGAAACCTCCGTCGCGCTGGCGCAGGAATGTGCGACGCGCAACATCGCCGTCATCGATGCCCCGGTGGCGGGCAGCACGCCGGAAGCGGAATCGGGCAATCTCGTCATCCTCGCAGGTGGCACGGCGGACGAAATCGCGCGCGCGCAGCCGGTTTTCGATGCCATAGGCCGCCTGACCATCCATGCCGGCCCGGCGGGCAGCGGGTCGAAGCTGAAACTGGTCATCAACGGCATCATGGGCGCGACACTCGCCGTCGTGGCGGAGGGGGTGACCTATGGTCTGGCCGCAGGACTTGACCGGAGCATGCTGTTCGATGCGCTGGATGCGGTGCCGGTCATCTCCCCCCACCACAAGCGCAAGCTGAAAGCTGCGAAGGAGGGTGATTTCAGCCCGCAGTTCCCCACGCGCCTCATGCAGAAGGACATGCGCCTGCTCATGACCGATGCGGCCCGGCAGACCGCCCCGCTGCCAGCGATGGCCGCCGCGACGCAGAGCCTGTCACTCACTCGCCGTCGCCACCCGAACGAGGATTATTCCGCCCTGTTCGCTGTCATGGAAAGTCTGGTGACCAACACGCCCTGACCGCCTGCCCCATGCCTGCCGGGAAAATGCTCAGGCGTGGGTTCCTATATCCGGCGGCGCAGCAGGGCGCGCATGACGGCCAGCCTGTCACCCAGACCGCGCGGCTGCGTGCCCTCGCCCCGAATGGCGTGGGGACGCATGTCGCGCAGGCCCAGTATGGCAGGCAGTCCAGCCGACATGGCGGCACGCGGCAGGCGCGCGCCCTCGCCGCGCACCATAGCCAGCCAGTCCCGTCCCTGCTGGCGCAGTCCATCGCGCAGGGTGGCGATCTGGGTGGCTGTCGCCTGCCCGGTGCGCAGGCCATCACGGGTCAGGCCGGTTTCGGCCAGCATATCATCCGGCAGGGGGCAGCGCCCGCCGTGCAGCACGACAGGCAGGTAGCGCACCAGCGCGCCCACCCCATAAATCCCGCCCATCAGCCGGATGCGCGCCAGTTGTTCCGCATCGGTCACGCCAGCGGCTTCGGCCATGGCGACCTGCACGCCGCCCGCGCCGTCCAGCATGCTGGCCTGCCATGTCGGCCTGTCCGGCAGGCCATCGAGTTCACATTCCCGTGCCGTAATGATGCCATCCAGCGTTTCACGCCGCACTGCCCCACGCGCCAGCAGGTCAAGGACGGCGCGTGCCGTGTCATGGCGCTGCGCGTTGCCGCTTTCCAGCACGTCGCGCCACCATTGCAGGCGGATCAGCCCCGCCATGGGACCGGCGACCGACCATGAAGCCGATGTACCCACCGCCCGGATACATTCATGGTTGAAGGTAATCAGCGTCAGGGCTGCGATACGGGCGGCAGGGGGCAGGAACAGCGAACAGAAGAAACGGTCCGGGTCGACCTGACGCGCGGCCTGCATGGTGGAAAAGGCCACTTCCCCGGATTGGGGTGCATCCATCTGGCCGGTCATGGCGTTTGCCCCACGAGGGAACGGAGGGGCATGGTCATAGGACCGTCACTTGACGCACCCGCTCCGCCCCCATAGCAATCTTGGTATGGCGGTCGCAGGCCGCCCCTTGCACTTTCCAGGAGAATGTTCATGGCTTTTGAATTGCCGTCCCTTCCCTTCGCCTACAATGCGCTGGCCAACCGTGGCATGTGCCAGGAAACGCTGGAACTGCATCATGACAAGCATCATCAGGCCTATGTGACGGCCCTGAACGGCTTTGTCGAATCCAAGCCGGAACTTCAGGGCAAGTCGCTCGAGGAAATCATCCTGACGGTCAAGGGCAAGCCTGACCTGGCGCCGGTGTTCAACAATGCGGGACAGCATTGGAACCACATCCTGTTCTGGCACAACCTGTCACCGGCGGGTGGGGCGATTCCCGATTCCCTGTCCAGGAAGCTGGTCGAGGATTTCGGCAGCATCGAAAAGTTCAAGGCTGACTTCAAGGCAGCCGCCGCATCGCAGTTCGGCTCGGGCTGGGCATGGCTGGTGCTGGCTTCCGACGGCAAGCTGAAGGTGACGAAGACCGCCAATGGCTCCAACCCGCTGGCCGAAGGCCAGGGCAAGGTGCTGCTGGGTCTGGATGTGTGGGAACACTCCTACTACCTCGACTTCCGCAACCGTCGCCCCGACTACATCGTCAACTACCTGGACAAGCTGGCCAACTACGAGTTCGCCGAAGCGCAGCTCCAGTCCGCCTGATCCCCATCCATCAGGCACGATGTGGAAAACCCGGCCTTGCGCCGGGTTTTCTGTATCCGCGTCCTGAAATCTTCATTCCCTGCCGTCTTATCGCGTGTCCCGCCCCAGCGTGCGCAGCGGCGTGCCGCGCATGAGTTCGGTCTCGATCTGTTCCAGCGTCATGCCCCGTGTTTCGGGCACATGACGGATGACCATCACCATGAACAGCGCGTTAAGCGTTGCATAACCCCACAGCACCCGGTTCGTGCCGAAGATTTCCAGACCGCTGAGGAACGTGGCGCTGACCAGCAGGTTGGCGATCCAGTTGGCGCAGGTGGAACACGCCATGCCGAACTCCCGCCCCCGCAGCGGCAGGATTTCGGCACAGAGCAGCCATGCCAGCGGACCGGCGGAAAAAGCGAACGCCGCCACGAACAGAAGCATGAACGCCCCCATCAGCAGCCGCATGCCCTCCGTCGGGGGTTCGCCGCCCGCGAACATGATCGCCTGTCCCGCCATGGCCACCGCCATGAGCGCGAAGCCGCAGATCAGCATGGGCCTGCGTCCCACCCGGTCCACACATGTCATGGCGATGGAGGTGGACAGGAAATTGATGATCCCAACCCCGACCGGCCCCCACACCTGCACATCGTGCCCATACCCCGCCAGCCCGATGATATGGGGGGCATAATACAGGACCGCGTTGATGCCGGAGAACTGCTGCGCCACCTGTAACGCCACGGCGAGCCACAGCCCGCGCCGGCAGTTGGGGTTGTTGATGAAACTGGTAATACCATCCCCGCGCGTTCCCAGCCGCGCCATGATCGCATTGCGTTCCGCCGTGACCAGCCGGGGCAGGCCCCGCAGTTCGATCAGCACACGGCGCGCATCCCGTTCGCGTCCCTGCGCCAAAAGCCAGCGCGGGCTGGGCGGCAGGAACAGCACGCCCATCATGAACACAAGGCCCGGAAAGCCCACGATGCCCAGCATCCACCGCCATCCCCCGAAATAGGAAAACAGCCCGTCGGACACGAAAGCGGACAGCAGCCCGAGCGAGATCATGAGCTGGTAGCCCAGTATCATCGCACCCCGGCGGCCTGAATCTGCGATTTCAGCGATGTAGAGGGGGGTGACGAAGGTGGTCGCCCCGGTAGCCATGCCCAGCAGCAGCCGGGCGATCAGCAGTGCGCGGAAGGTCTCGGCTTCAGCGCATAACAGCGGGCCGAATATGAACAGCCCGGCGGTCAGGACCAGCGTGCGCTTGCGACCCCATACGTAGGACAGCCACGCAGCGCCGATCACGCCAAACGCAGCGCCCAGCAGCATGATGGCGACGACCGATTCGCGCTGGAAATCCGACAGGATGAATTCCTGCGCCACCAGATCCAGTGCGCCGGACATGACCCCCGTATCCAGCCCGAACAGGATGCCGGACAGGGCTGCAAGCCCGGCGGCCAGTCCCGCCCGCCCACGTATCGCTGACCCGGTCCGGACGGCGGGGCCAGTCTGCGCGATGCCGGACTGCCTGTGCATTATGCCTCCATCTGCTTTCAGTAAAGAACGGCACAACGCAGTGGAAGTTCGCCCCCAACCGGTCAGGAAGGGGCGAAAAGGTGGGATCAGGCGTCTTTTGCGGTCTTTTCCGGCGCGCTGTCATTGGCCGGGGTGGCGGAGCTTGTGATGACCGAACTTATGGTATCACGCAGCACCATCACACGCACGCCCGCCGCGATTTCGATCTCGACCTCGTTCGACTCCGCCTGCACCTTCTGCACCACGCCAATGATGCCGCCCCCGGTCAGCACGCGGTCGCCACGACGCATGGCGGCGAGGCTGTTGCGCAACTGCTTCTGCTTGAGCTGCTGCGGGCGGATCAGCAGAAAATAGAAAATGGCGAACATGGCCACGTAGGGCAGCATCGCCATAAGGCCATCAGCACTCAGGAAACCGCCACCGGCGGACTGGGCATGGGCAGGCGTGGTCAGGAAATCGTTGAAAATGGAAGGCATTGCTATCTTTCCGGCACAAGGGGAAACTGAACGGGTTGCAGGTTTGTCATGCGGACCATAGTTTTCGCCTGTTTCCCGTCAAGGCGTTCGCCTGCCGCAACTGGCCAACGCGCTCCGGATCACCCGGTGGCATGCCCACCGTATTCGCCATGCTGAATCAGGATCGACGATGGACAGCAACACCCTGCCCCTGCTTGAACGTATTGCCGCGGCCCTTGAACGGCTTTCGCCGCCTGCCCCCTCCCTTGCCGGGCTGGACGGGGCGGATGCCTTCATCTGGCATCCCTCGCTGGGACGGCTGACCCCCGTGCCCCATGTCGCGCATGTCGAGATGGAACTGCTGCAGGGCATCGCACGGCAGCGCCAGATGATACTGGACAACACGCTGCACTTCGCACGCGGGCTTCCGGCCAATAACGCCATGCTGTGGGGGGCGCGGGGGATGGGTAAATCCTCGCTGGTCAAGGCTGCGCACGCGCAGGCCAACATGGTGGACGGCAGACCCGCAAGCCCCGGCAGGGGGCGGCTGGTGCTGGTGGAAATCCAGCGCGAGGATCTGGCCACCCTGCCCGAACTGCTGGCCCTGCTGCGGTCCAGTCCGCGCCGGTTCATCGTATTCTGCGACGACCTGTCGTTCGAACGCGAAGACGCGGACTACAAGGCCCTGAAATCCGTTCTGGATGGCGGCATCGCGGGGCGGCCGGAAAATGTGCTGTTCTATGCCACATCCAACCGCCGTCACCTCATGCCGCGCGAGATGATCGAGAACGAAAGCTCGACGGCGATCAACACCTCCGAAGCAACGGAGGAAAAAGTATCGCTGTCAGACCGCTTTGGCCTGTGGATCGGTTTCCATAACTGTGCGCAGGATACGTTCATGGACATGGTCCGGGGCTACGCCAGGGAACGGAAGCTGCCGATCGGCGATGAAGAACTGACCCGGCGGGCCAATGCGTGGTCGCTGGCGCGGGGCGGGCGGTCGGGCCGCGTCGCATTCCAGTTCATCGAGGATCTGAGCGCCGAACTCGCCCCCGGCCCGTAATTACACCATCCACCCCGCCCCCGTTGCGACAGCATCGGGCAGGCGGGGGAAACCACGGCGATAGATTACAAAATAATTAAAAGACTGAACCATTTGCCCTGCCCGTAAAAAACATCCTTAATATCGCCGTGGTGGCAGGATACGGTTGGGAACAAGTGCCCCCTTGCAATCGGCATCCCGCCCCATGGCACATCCGGCTGCCATGCCCCGTTAACAGTCAAGAGAGACAATGGATCAGTCGTCACCGCCTGACAGCATGCAGTCCACCGCCCCGGTCAACGGGCGGGACCTGCGCCGAATCCGTGCCAACCCCGATTTCTGGTATCCCGTTGCCTGGTCACGGGAACTGAAACCGGGCAAGACCATCGGCACCCGCTATGCGGGGCAGCCCATAGCCCTCGTACGTCCCCGCGAAGGGGGCAGTGTTTTCGCGCTGGAAGACCGGTGCGCCCACCGGCAGGTCCCGCTGAGCAAGGGACAGGTCAAGGGTGACTCCGTACAGTGCTGCTACCACGGATGGGCCTATGGCCGTTCGGGCCGCTGCATCGACGTGCCCTACCTTGGCAAGGGCAAGCTGCCCAACGGGGTGCGTACCTATCCCGTGCGGGAAATGGACGGGCTGATCTTCGTCTTTCCGGGCGATGTGGCCAAGGCGGATACAACACCCCTGCCCCGGCTGGCGGAAGTTGCGAACCCGGCCTACAAGACCCGCCGGTTCGGCCAGCTTGTGAACTGCCACTATAGCTTCATGCATGAAAACCTGATGGATATGAACCATCAGTTCATGCACATGAAGCAGATGGGCCAGATGAAGCCGCGCTTCCTGGGGCAGGAACGCGGACCGGGACTGGTGGAAGCCCGCTACAGCTTCGCGCGCACCGGCGGCAAGCAGCCGCTGGGGGAAGCGCTGATCTTTGGCCAGAAGCGCGACAACAGCGAGAAATTCGCCTTCCGCGATGTCATGACCATCCGCACGGTCTATCCCTACCAGACCCTTCATATCCAGACCGGCGACAATGCCCCGGTCATGGATCTGTGGATCGCCTATGTGCCGCAGGATGAAGCCGAACTGACCAACCGGGTGTTCGGGCTGCTGTCCATCAAGCGGCCGGGCATTCCGGGCGTTCTGGATCTGGCATGGCCGTTCCTGACCGCGTTCACCGAACGGATCTTCCGCGAGGACCGGGAAATCGTGGAACTGGAACAGGCCGCGTGGAACGAACAGGGCGGCGACCGGAATCAGGAAATCTTCCCCGTCATCTGCAACCTGCGTTCGCTTCTGGCGGAATGCGGGCTGCCCGCGGATCAGGATACGCCTGCGCCGATCGCCACAGGTGCGCCCCAGCCGCATGCCTGAACGCAATGGACAGGGAACCGGCCCCGTGCTGGAGGCCGGTGAATACAGGCTGCGTGAAGTCCGCATGTCCGATGCCGGGACCATGCACAGGCTGATCAATGACTGGAGCGTGGTGCGGATGCTCAGCCGCGTTCCGTTCCCCTACGCCCTTTCCATGACCGAGGAATGGATCGCCGCCACCATCGAGCAGGCCCGGCGTGGCGAAGCCTATCACTTCGCCATCACCTGCCCGCAGTCGGACCAGCCTGATGCGCTGATCGGCTGCATCGGGCTGCGCATCAATCCAGCCGACCGGTCCTGCACGCTGGGCTACTGGGTCGGGCGCGCGCACTGGAACCGCAAGGTTGCCAGCACGGCGGCGGGACGGCTTGCCCGCTGGGCGCTGGCCAATCTGCCGGTGGACCGCCTTACGGCATCGGTCGCCCATGACAACCATGCCTCGGTCGCGGTCCTGCGCCGCATCGGCTTTCGTGAAAACGGGACGGGATCACAGGAATTCGTCTCACGCGGGGGGGAATATCCCGTCCGCCTGTTTGAAGCGCGTCATGCCGACTTTGCCGGTGAAGGCGAAAACGGGGCGGCGGAAACCGCACCGGATGGTGGCCGCAAGATCGTGCTGGTGGCGGCTGTCGCACTGGTCGATTCGGATGCGCGTGTCCTGCTGGCCCGCAGGCCGGAAGGCAAATCCATGGCCGGCCTGTGGGAATTCCCCGGTGGAAAGGTCGAGGCGGGCGAAACACCGGAAGAGGCGCTGATACGGGAACTGGATGAGGAACTGGGGCTGGATGTCGCCCGCTCCTGCCTTGCCCCGTTCACGTTCATTTCCCACGATTACGGGCATTTCCATCTTCTCATGCCCGTCTATGTCTGCCACCGCTGGAAAAATACACCCACCCCCCGCGAAGGGCAGAAACTGGAATGGGTGCCCGCCACCGGGCTGCGTGATTACCCCATGCCCGATGCCGACCGCCCGCTGGTCCCGCTGCTGCAGGACCTGCTGTAGCTTCTAGCCCTTCGTAATATCTGGCAGCGCTGCCATCTCGGCCATTTCGGTGGCCGGGAACATGGTGGGCGCCTGACCCGCCACCTCCACCGCCATGCTGAACAGGCCACCCGCCTGCGGCAGGGTTGCCAGACGCCCGTCTGGCGTGTTCTTGCGCGCGGTGGTGATGTACACGGTCCGCAGGTCAGGCCCGCCAAAAGCCACTTTCGTTACGTTCTGCGCCGGAACGGTGATGGGTTCGAGCCGCGTGCCGTCCGGCTGGAAACGTTCGATCCGCCCCCCGTTCCATACCCCGACCCACAGGACACCCGCGCTGTCGACCACCACGCCATCGGGATAGCCATCCGCCAGACGGGCAAAGACGCGCCGGTTGGTCAGTTCCCCGTCTGCCGCCAGATCAAAGACATAGATGATCCCGGCAGGGGAATGATTGTGATACAGCTTCGTGCCATCGGGGGAGATGGCAGGCCCGTTGGTGACGATATACCCCTCGTCATGTCGCTGGACACACAGTCCATCGGGCTTGCGGGTTACGGAATACAACGCACCCGTGGGCGTGCTTTCGCCATCATCCATGGTGCCGAACCACAGCCGCCCCATGGAATCCACACAGCCATCATTGATCCGGTTGCCCGGCACGCCCGGTTCCACCGCGACCTCGCACCGAAAATCGCCGGATGCCGGGTCGAAACGGTACAGGCCATCTTTCAGCCCGCACATCAGCGTCCCGTCACTGACCGGCACCACGAAACCGGGCCGTTTCGGCGTGGGCCATGATGACCGCGCCCCTGTGGCGGGATGAAAACGATGGATGGCGTGGCCCACGATATCGACAAAATACAGCGCCTGTTCACGCGCGGACCATACCGGCCCTTCCCCCAGTTGCGCCTGAATGTCCCATACGCAACGTGGTTGTGGCATTGCTGCCGTGTCCATGGCTTCTCCTTCCGGTTGGCGGCCTGTCGTTATAGGATGGGGAGAAAATGCTCCTGCCCGCAATATAGTGGAATGTGCTTCATGAACCCCACCGCCTGCCTGCTGGTCATAGGCAACGAGATCCTGTCCGGCCGGACACAGGACGTGAACGTGCAGTATATTGCACGCCGCCTGTCCGAAACCGGGATTACCCTGAGCGAAGTCCGCATCATACCGGACATCCGCGCGGTCATCGTGCGCACCGTGACCGAAGCCCGTGCCGCTTACGATAATGTGTTCACCACCGGCGGCATCGGGCCAACGCATGACGATATCACCTCCGCCTGCGTCGCGGAATCGTTCGGCGTGCCATGGGTTCACCACGCGGAAACCTTCCGCCTGCTGGAAGCCCATTTCGCACCCGGTGAATTCAACGCCGCCCGTCAGCGCATGGCCACGATGCCGCAGGGGGCGGTACCAATCCGCAATTCCGTATCGGTCGCTCCGGGCTTCAGCATGGGAAACGTGCATGTCATGGCGGGTGTGCCCCGCATCATGCGCGCCATGTTTGAAGAAGTGCTGCCCACCCTGCCCCACGGCACGCCGGTCACGTCACGGGCATGGCATGCGACGGGACTGTATGAAGGCGCGCTGGCCGCCCCGCTTGAAGCGATCCAGAATCACTACCCCACCATTGATATCGGGTCTTATCCCTACCGTCTGGATGAAACCCAGCGCGGGGTGTGCCTGCTGTGCAAGGGAACGGATGCGCAGGCCGTATCGGCCGCCGCCACCGCCGTGCGCGACATGATCGCACGACTTGGCTTCGAGCCGTATGAAGGCGAACCGGCCAAAAGCTGAAATCAGGACCGTGCCAGTAACCTGCCCCAAGGCAGGCTGCTGGCACGGAGCCGACAATCAGGCTACGGCCTCACGCCCCATGGCGAGGAATTTTTCCCGTCGCTGCGCCTTGAGCAGCGCGGGATCTTTTGCCAGCAGCGCAGGCAGCTCGGCTGCGATGGCGTCACCCACGGCGCGAATCGCAACCTGCGGTTCACGCTGCGCGCCACCCAGGGGTTCGGGAATGATCCGGTCGATCAGACGGAGCTGAAGCAGGTCCTGCGCCGTAAGCCGGAGCGCATCGGCGGCTGCGGCGGCCTGCTTGGGATCACGCCACAGAATGGATGCACACGCTTCGGGGGAGATGACGGAATAGATCGCGTGTTCCAGCATCATCACGCGATCGCCCGCACCCAGTGCCACGGCGCCGCCAGATCCGCCCTCACCAATGACGGTAGCGATGACCGGCACGGGCACGGTCAGGCAGGTTTCGATGGAGCGGGCGATGGCTTCCGCCTGACCGCGTGCTTCGGCATCGATACCCGGCCATGCGCCGGACGTGTCGATAAAGGTCAGGACCGGCAGGCCGAATCGCCCCGCCAGTTTCATCAGGCGCTGCGCCTTGCGGTAGCCTTCCGGCCGGGCCATGCCGAAATTATGCTTTAGCCGCGTTTCGATTTCCGCGCCGCGCTCGGTCCCGATCACCACGACCGGCTGGTTACGGAAACGCCCGATACCGCCGATGATGGCCTTGTCCTCGCCGAACAGGCGATCACCGGCCAGCGGCGAAAATTCGGTAATCAGCGTGCTGATGTAATCGACCGTATGCGGCCGCTGGGCATGCCGTGCGACCTGCACCTTCTGGCCCGGGGTCAGCTTGGCATAGGCGGCACGCAACTGCCGGTCGGCTTTCTCGCTCAACCGGGTGATCTCTTCCGCAATGTTGATCCCGTCCGGACCGGACATCCTGCGAAGCTCGTCGATCTTGTTCTCAAGCTCGGCGACCGACTTTTCGAAATCTAGAAACTGGCGCATGCGCTGCCGATAGCACAGCCTGCACGCCAGCCAAACATTTTCACGCAGGGAATTTTCCCTGCCGTGCATTTTTACCTATTCCGCATCCGCCGCCATGGTTTCCGACAGCGGGTGATGCGCCGCCACCGCATCGCGCAGCCGGTCAAGCATGACATGGGTATAGATCTGGGTCGTCGCGATATCCGCATGCCCCAGCAGCACCTGCAACGCACGCAGGTCCGCGCCATGGGCCAGCAGGTGGGTGGCGAAGGAATGGCGCAGCACATGGGGCGAAAGCCGCTGCGGGTCCAGTCCCGCGCGCAGGGCCACGTCATGCAGGATGCGGTCGAATCCCTGCCGGGTCATGGGCTGGCTTTTTCCCCTGCCGGGAAACAGGAAGGGACTTCCACGCGCGGAATCGATGTCCATGAGCGCATGCGCCGCCGCACGCGCACGCGCGGACAGGGGCACCATTCGTTCCCGCCCCCCCTTGCCGCGCACCAGTATCATACCCGGCGCGGCCTGTAGCGCACGGCGCGGCAGGGACAGCAGTTCGGATATGCGCAGGCCCGACGCATACAGCATTTCCAGCGCCGCACGCGCCATAAGCAGCCGCCGCCTGCGCGCAGGCGTTGCATCCGCATCCGGTTCGCACGCCGCAAGCAGGACCGTGACTTCCCCTTCCGACAGGAAGCGCGGCAGCGGCGCATCCAGCCTGGGTGCTTCCAGCAGGGCGGCGGGGTTGTCCGGTCGCAGTCCCTCACGTGCAAGGAACAGGAAATACTGCTTCAGGCATGACAGCCTGCGCGCCTGCGTGCGCGGGGCCAGCCCCTGCCCGGCCAGACCGGACAGATATTCCCGCAGGTCGCCTTCCCCCGCATCCAGCGGCGTAAGCCCGCGCGCAGCCAGTTCACGCTCCATATCCGCCAGATCGCGGGCATAGGCGCGGATGGTATTCAGCGCGGCGCCACGTTCAGCCGCCAGCATTTCCAGAAAGGCATCGACGGCGTCCATGCCCATATCGCCCGCAGCCTAGTGCGCGGGGGCCAGCGGGGCGACCGGCAGGGCGCTTGCCACGCCCATCGGGGCGGCGATCGGAGCCGGCGCGGGGGCCGCCGCCATCGGGATATCCTTGTGCACGTCATGCGCCACCAGCGCGGGCGGAAACGCACCCAGCGAGACAAATGCCCCCACGCCGCACACCGCAACGACGCCTATTACGGCAATAAAAATACGGACCATCCAACCGCTTCCCATATCCTGCAGATGCCGGTGTTCCGCTGCCGGGGCTGGCGGAGCGCCCACCCGCCCCATGCGGGGCCGCCCCTGACCGCGGACTCTACCGGTTCCGTCCTGCTGTATGTTAGGTTGCCGTTCATGTCACGCCCGATTCCCCCCGACCGGCCCAGTCCGGAGGACCCATCCCTCACCATCCCCCTCGACCTCAATGCCGTTGGTCCCACCACCCCGTGGCGCGAAGGCAGCGGACGTACCATCGTGCTGGTGGGGCTGATGGGGGCGGGCAAGACGACCATCGGGCGCATCCTGTCCGCGCGGCTGGGCATGCCCTTTGTCGATTCGGATGAGGAAATCGAACGCGCCGCCGGCTGCACCATTGCCGACCTGTTCCACAGATATGGCGAACCGGAATTCCGCCGGGGCGAAAGGCTTGTCCTGCGCCGCCTGCTGTCGGGACCGCCGGTGGTGCTGGCGACAGGGGGCGGGGCATTCATGGACGCACGGACGCGTGCGGGTATACGCGAGCATGCCGTTTCCGTCTGGCTGCGCTGCCCGCTACCGGTTCTGGTGCAGCGCGTGGCGGAACGTACGCACCGGCCGCTGCTCAACGCCGCACCGCCCCATGCGGTGCTGGCGGATCTCATGCGCATACGCCATCCCGTCTATGCGGAGGCTGACATCATCGTGGATTGTGGAGACGACAACGTGGAACATAGCGCCGAGCGCGTCATACAGGCCCTGAAACACAACCAGCAGCCCCTGCGCGTGCCCGTGCGGCTGGAACGGGCCAGCTACGATGTCATGATCGGCCCGGACGTGATCCGCCGCGCAGGCGCGCTGCTGGCCCCGGTTCTGCCGCAGAAGCGCGTCATGATCCTGACGGACGAAACCGTTTCCCCCCTGCACCTGCCCCGTCTGCTGGAAGGGCTGGAGGAAACCGGCATCCGCGCCGAGGTCATCACCATCCCGCCCGGTGAGGGATCAAAAACCATCAGCATGTATGAGCGCGTGACCAACGCCCTGCTGGAAGCGCATGTGGAGCGTGGCACCACGGTCGTCGCACTGGGCGGCGGCGTTGTGGGCGATCTGGCGGGTTTCTGTGCCGCGACCACGCTGCGCGGCCTGCCTTTCGTGCAGATCCCGACCACGCTGCTTTCGCAGGTGGATTCGTCGGTTGGCGGCAAGACCGGCATCAACACGCCGTTTGGCAAGAACCTGCTGGGGGCCTTCCACCAGCCCATCGCGGTGCTGGCCGATACCTCCACCCTTGCCACCCTGCCGGTGCGCGAACTGCGCGCGGGCTATGCTGAAATCGTCAAGTCCGGGCTGCTGGGCGATGCGGGACTGTTCGACTGGTGCGAACGCCATGGCGCGGGCGTGCTGTCGGGTGATCCCGCAGCCCAGGCCGAAGCCATCGGCATGGCCTGCGCGTTCAAGGCACGGGTGGTAAGCGATGATGAACGCGAGGAGCGCACGGCCGATGGCCGCGCGCTGCTCAATCTTGGCCATACCTTCGGCCACGCGCTGGAAGCGGAAATGGGCTACAACGGCAGCCTGCTGCATGGGGAAGCCGTATCCATCGGGCTGCGGCTGGCCTTCATGCTGTCGGTCCGGCTGGGCTACTGCGCGGCGGCGGATCTGGACCGCGTGACATCCCACCTTGAACGCCTGTCCATGCCTGCGCGGATCAGCGATACGGGGCGCAATTTCTCCGCCACGCAACTTGTGCGCAACATGCAGCGCGACAAGAAAATGCGCGACGGACGCCTGTCCTTTGTTCTGGTGCGCGGCATTGGCCGGGCCTTCACCTGCCGTGACGTGCCCGATGACGCCGTGATCGAGGTCCTGCGCGCTGATGGCTGCACGCCCTGATCCGCCCATCACCGCCATGTGACTTTTTTACAACGCGTTACCCCTTCCCCTGACAGCGGGAAGGGGCATTTACCTTATTTCAATCCTTGCACCGCACAACGATCGGGCCATGGCCCCTGTGCGGACAGGACCAGTTCCCCTTTCCCGCACAGACCCATCGGCACAGCGATAACGGCCCGAAGGCCGATTGTGTCAACCTGTATCAGGCCGATGTGGAACATGCCCCCATTTTCCACCAACACGAAGCCGCCTGATCAAGCTTCAAGGATGGGAACATGAGTCTTCGCGCGGCTTTACTGGCGACTCCCATAATCGCGGCCCCGGCGGCTGCCGCCATGGCCACGACCATTACGGGTCCCTATGTCGATATCGGGGGCGGCTACAGCCTGACCCAGACCCAGCATGTCCATAATTACGATGTGGAACGGCGTGACGCCATAAACAACACCTATCTTAACGGGGCGTCGCCCGCCATCGTCCGCGATTTTGACAAAGGGATCGACCCCGGCCTGCATGAACGCGAACAGGTGCGCCATGGTGCCGGATGGACCGGTTTCGCCGCCTTCGGCTGGGGCTTCGGCAATGGCCTGCGGGCCGAGGTGGAAGGGGTCTATAACTGGTCGGACCTGAGCAGCATCAGCGCCACCACGGGCGACCCGAAAGGGCACCCCATGCATGGCAGGACCAATGGCAGCGACCGGTCCTATGGCGGCTTCGTCAACGTGCTGTATGACATCGACCTGAAGCGCCTGTTCAACATCGACGTGCCTGTCACGCCGTTCGTCGGTGTCGGTGCCGGTTATCTGTGGGAAAACGTGAACAGCACCACCGCACTGCAGACCGCCATCAGCCAGCATGGCACCAATGGCAGCTTCGCCTATCAGGGTATCGTGGGCGCCGCCTATGACATCCCCGGGGTTGCCGGGCTGCAGATGACCACCGAATACCGCATGATCGGGCAGGTCGAATCCTTCGATAACGGCTTCATACAGCAGTCCTATTCCGGCCCGCTGGGTCATGACAGCACCCGACTCCGTTATGACCAGCGCTTCAACCACCAGTTCATCGTGGGCGTCCGCTACGCCTTCAACACTGCGCCGCCACCACCCCCGCCGGCCCCCGCCGTCGTGCCGCCCGCGCCGACAGCAGCCCGCACCTATCTGGTATTCTTCGACTGGGACGGCTCCGCCCTGACCGGCCGCGCGCGTGAGATCGTGGCAGAAGCCGCCCAGGCTTCCACCCACATCCAGACCACCCGCATCGAAGTCAACGGCTACACCGACAACTCCGCGGCCCATCCCGGCCCGCGTGGTGAGAAGTACAACATGGGTCTGTCCCTGCGTCGCGCTGACAGCGTGAAGGCGGAACTGATCCGTGACGGCGTGCCCACCAATGCCATCGACATCCATGGCTACGGCGAAGCACACCCGCTGGTGCCCACAGGTCCAGATACCCGTGAGCCCCAGAACCGTCGTGTCGAGATCATCCTGCACTGATCGGAACCGAAACGGCCTGCAAACGATATTCCTGATCAGGCAGAGGGGGAATGCACCGGCATTCCCCCTTTCCTGTCGAATCGTCCGGGCCTGAAACGGAAGAAAGCAGAGGTCTTCCGTTTATAATAATGACCTATGCAAAATAAGGAGATCTATCGGCAATATCGGAAAAACCCTTATAAACTCACGTCTTTTGATCGGCATCACCAAAGATACCCGTGACATATGTGTTTTTTTGGTCACACCCGTCCGGCTTGCACCATTTAGCCCATTCTCAAGCCGCTTCAGACACGCTAAGCCCCGCATCATAGCTTGCGGGTAATCTCAGGCTGCCCTGTATCGGGGCAAAACCATTGCCCGGACCACAAGAACAGGGCCCGCCCTGCAACAATAGACTTTAAGGACTTAAACATGCGTCTTCGCGCAGCGTTACTGGCAACCAGCCTGCTGGCAGCGACACCGTTCGCAGCCAAGGCCACGACCATCACCGGCCCGTATGTCGATATCGGCGGTGGCTACAACCTGACCCAGACCCAGCACGGGCACTTTGCCGACACCAACTCCGGTGCAGGCACCCCCGGCGAGCCGGGCCGTGAAAAGCTTGGCCACCGTCATGGCTGGACCGGTTTCGGTGCAGTTGGCTGGGGCTTCGGCAACGGCCTGCGTGCGGAAGTCGAAGGCGACTACAACTGGTCCGAAATCTACAGCCAGTCCCGTGGCGACAAGGGCAGCGACCGCTCCTATGGCGGCTTCGTCAACGTGCTGTATGACATCGACCTGAAGCGTCTGTTCAATATCGACGTGCCTGTCACGCCGTTCGTCGGTGTCGGTGCCGGTTACCTGTGGCAGAACGCCCACAACGTTACCGTCGGCGCGAACAACCCGTCGGGCGCCCGCAGCCTGAGCGGCACCAAGGGTGGCTTCGCCTACCAGGGTATCGTCGGTGCAGCCTATGACATCCCGGGCGTGCCGGGCCTGCAGATGACCACCGAATACCGCATGATCGGTCAGCCGCAGAGCTTCACCATGGGCAACTTCACCGCTGGTGACGGCCATGCAAGCTTCGACCACCGCTTCAACCACCAGTTCATCGTAGGCGTCCGCTACGCGTTCAACAACGCGCCGCCGCCGCCGCCGCCGGCTCCCGCCGTCGTGCCGCCCGCGCCGACAGCAGCCCGCACCTATCTGGTGTTCTTCGACTGGGACGGCTCCGCCCTGACCGGCCGTGCGCGTGAGATCGTGGCAGAAGCCGCTCAGGCTTCCACCCACATCCAGACCACCCGCATCGAAGTCAACGGCTACACCGACAACTCCGCGGCCCACCCCGGCCCGCGTGGTGAGAAGTACAACATGGGTCTGTCCCTGCGTCGCGCTGATAGCGTGAAGGCGGAACTGATCCGTGACGGCGTGCCCGCCAATGCCATCGACATCCATGGCTACGGCGAAGCACACCCGCTGGTGCCCACAGGTCCCGACACCCGTGAGCCCCAGAACCGTCGCGTGGAAATCATCCTGCACTGATCCAGCGCAGGGCGACTACCGGAAAGGGGGCACTTCGGTGCCCCCTTTTTTTATTTCTAAACGTTTCTTTATCTTCAGTAGGCTATCGTAACTTTGTGTCCATTTTGCCACAAAATACTCTAAATCTTTTATTACAAGATTGTGCCTGCTTTGATACAGCCCATATAATTAGTTGTTATTAAACAGAAAAAACACTTGCATATGCATGCGTCGCTATGGTGTCACCTTTCTGCCGCGTCTGGATAACAGACAGAATGAAACCACCTGAAGCACACTGTGTTTGATCTGGTGAAATCGATTAATCTTCGCATCACGCGAAAGATGTGGTTTACAAAGAAGTAATAACATGAGGAAGGATGATCATATGCGTCTCCGCTCTGCTCTGCTGGCGACCAGCCTGCTGGCAGCGACACCGTTCGCAGCCAAGGCCACGACCATCACCGGCCCGTATGTCGATATCGGCGGTGGCTACAACCTGACCCAGACCCAGCACGGGCACTTTGCCGACACCAACTCCGGTGCAGGCACCCCCGGCGAGCCGGGCCGTGAAAAGCTTGGCCACCGTCATGGCTGGACCGGTTTCGGTGCAGTTGGCTGGGGCTTCGGCAACGGCCTGCGTGCGGAAGTCGAAGGCGACTACAACTGGTCCGAAATCTACAGCCAGTCCCGTGGCGACAAGGGCAGCGACCGCTCCTATGGCGGCTTCGTCAACGTGCTGTATGACATCGACCTGAAGCGTCTGTTCAACATCGACGTGCCTGTCACGCCGTTCGTCGGTGTCGGTGCCGGTTACCTGTGGCAGAACGCCCACAACGTTACCGTCGGCGCGAACAACCCGTCGGGCGCCCGCAGCCTGAGCGGCACCAAGGGTGGCTTCGCCTACCAGGGTATCGTCGGTGCAGCCTATGACATCCCGGGCGTGCCGGGCCTGCAGATGACCACCGAATACCGCATGATCGGTCAGCCGCAGAGCTTCACCATGGGCAACTTCACCGCTGGTGACGGCCATGCAAGCTTCGACCACCGCTTCAACCACCAGTTCATCGTAGGCGTCCGCTACGCGTTCAACAACGCGCCGCCGCCGCCGCCGCCGACTCCCGCCGTCGTGCCGCCCGCGCCGGCAGCAGCCCGCACCTATCTGGTGTTCTTCGACTGGGACGGCTCCGCCCTGACCGGCCGTGCGCGTGAGATCGTGGCAGAAGCCGCTCAGGCTTCCACCCACATCCAGACCACCCGCATCGAAGTCAACGGCTACACCGATAACTCCGCGGCCCACCCCGGCCCGCGTGGTGAGAAGTACAACATGGGTCTGTCCCTGCGTCGCGCTGATAGCGTGAAGGCGGAACTGATCCGTGACGGCGTGCCCGCCAATGCCATCGACATCCATGGCTACGGCGAAGCACACCCGCTGGTGCCCACAGGTCCCGACACCCGTGAGCCCCAGAACCGTCGCGTGGAAATCATCCTGCACTGATCTGGCAGTCAATAAAGGGAGCAGTCATCTGCTCCCTTTATTACTTTTCATTTCTTTTATTTCCGGCCTCATTCCCCTATGAGGTGCCTGCCGGTAACAAGCCTGTCTGTCGCGCATCTGTCCGATAGCAAGGCCCTTCCACTCGATGCAGGCAGAAGGATACCATCTTGCCCCAGCTTTCCCGTGAGAAAGTCACACAATTTCTGAAATTCGGAATTGTCGGCCTGTTTGGGCTATTCTGGGACACAACAGCCGTTTACAGCCTGCGTCCGCTCATCGGACTGACGACCGCCACAATTGCGGCCTATTTTATTGCGGCGTCGATCAACTGGCTCGTCAACCGGCTGTGGACCTTCCGCAAGGCGGGCAACCAGCATCATTTCGTTATCCAGTGGCTGCGCTTTCTTGCGGGCAATTCGCTGGGCTTCTTCCTGAACCGCGGCTGCGTGTTCATGATGTTCCACCTCTCCCCGGTCTTCAAGGCCAACCCCGTGCTGGCGCTGGCCGCGGGCGCGGTAGCGGGCATGCTGGCGAACTTCCATATCAGCCGGAAGCTTGTCTTCCATTCATGCCGCCCGGCCTGTCAGCAGAAAAGTGCCGAGATCACGCCCTTTCAGCCGCAGCGCGCCGTGGCCCAGAATGCCGTTTCCAGACGGACCGAGGTTTCGAATTCCCGCCGCAAGGCCGGATAACGCATCTGCGCGCCATAGGCCGCGCCAACCTGCTCAAGGCGGCTGATACCATCTTCCACCAGCGCGGTATATTCATCCCCGCCATAAAGCGCGATCCATGACCAGTAGGGATTTCCCTCCCGCCGGGTCGCGGGATCAGCATGCAGTCGCGCGCCCACCTCCGCATAGCCGATCAGGCAGGGAGCCATGGTCACCAGCAGATCGAGCAGGTCGCCCGTCTGTGCGCGATCAAGGATGAAACGGCTGTAGGCCAGCAGTTCGAGCGATTCTTCCGCCCCCTCAAGATCGGCTTCCTCGATCCCCCATCCCCGGCAATACGCCACATGCATCGACAGTTCGGTATCCAGTATGCCCGACAGAAGCTGGGCGGCATGCCGCATGCCCGCAACACTATCCGCTTTATGAACCGCCAGCGCGCAGGCACGGACATACTGGATCAGGTACAGGTAATCCTGAATCAGGAAATTCCTGAACGCATCGGGGCTGACCGTCCCCGCGCCCATACCCTGCACAAAGGGATGACGTACGAAATCCAGCCATCGGGGCATGCAGTCCTGCCGCAGTCGTCCCGCCAGTCCCCGTGTCAGCAGTGGCCAGTCCCGTTCCGCCTGCCAGTCGTGCATCATGTTTCCTTTTCGCCTGAGTATGCACGCACATCACGCATCGGCCATATGGGCAAAACACGCATGTTCTCACTTCCGGTCCGCTGCTACGTGCGCTAGGTGAATGAATCCGGTTTTACATCTATCTTCAATACAGGATCGTCTGTTTCCCGCCATGCCCACAACAAACGACATTCGTGCCACCTTCCTCGACTATTTTGCCGGGAATGGGCATCAGATCGTGCCGTCCTCGTCACTGGTGCCGCATAACGATCCCACGCTGCTGTTTACCAATGCTGGTATGGTGCAGTTCAAGAACGTTTTCACCGGGCAGGAAACACGTCCCTATTCCCGCGCGACAACGGCGCAGAAGGTCGTGCGCGCGGGCGGCAAGCACAACGATCTGGACAATGTGGGCTATACCGCCCGCCATCACACTTTTTTCGAGATGATGGGCAATTTCTCGTTCGGGGATTATTTCAAGGCCGAAGCCATCGAACTGGCATGGAAGCTGGTGACCGGCACGTTCGGGCTGCCCAAGGAAAGGCTGCTGACCACCGTCTATGCCGATGACGAGGAAGCAGCCGCCCTGTGGCGCAAGATTGCCGGCCTGTCCGATGACCGGATCATCCGTATTCCCACATCCGACAATTTCTGGCGCATGGGTGATACCGGTCCCTGTGGCCCGTGTTCGGAAATCTTCTATGATCATGGCCCGGAAGTGGCAGGCGGCCCGCCCGGCTCCCCCGAGGAAGACGGCGACCGGTTTACCGAAATCTGGAACCTCGTGTTCATGCAGTATTTCGAAAACCCGCCCGGCACCCGTTCTCCCCTGCCCCGTCCGTCGATCGACACCGGGCTTGGGCTGGAACGCTTTGCCGCAATCCTGCAGGGCAAGCGCGACAACTACGATATCGACACGTTCCGCGCGCTGATCCTCGCCTCCGCCGAGATCACGGGTCAGGACCCCGATGGCCCGTTCAACGCCAGCCATCGCGTTGTGGCCGACCATCTGCGCTCCTCTTCCTTCCTGATCGCCGATGGCGTGCTGCCCTCCAAGGACGGGCGTGGATACGTGCTGCGCCGCATCATGCGCCGCGCCATGCGCCACCTGCACATGATGGGCACCACGGAACCGACCTTCTACCGTCTGGTCCCCGCGCTGATCCGGCAGATGGGCGAAGCCTATCCCGAACTGGTGCATGCCCGCGCCCTGATCGAAGAAACGATGAAGGGCGAGGAAGAGCGCTTCAAGGCCATGCTCGACCGCGGCCTGTCGCTGCTGGCGGACGAGACGGAACGCCTTGGCGATGGCGCGCCGCTGCCCGGCGATGTGGCGTTCAAACTGTATGATACATTCGGCTTCCCGCTTGACCTGACGCAGGATGCCCTGCGCGGCAGCAGCCATGGCGTGGATGTGGCGGGCTTCAATGAAGCCATGGACGTGCAGCGCAGGCGCGCCCGCGCGGCATGGAGCGGTTCGGGCGACAGCGCCACCGAAACCGTATGGTTCGAAGCCCGCGACACCTTCGGGGCGACCGAATTCCTCGGCTACACCACCGAAACGTCGGATGCCGAGGTGCAGACCATAATCGTGGACAATGCGCAGGTGGAAAGTGCCGGCCCCGGCACGCAGATCGCACTGCTGCTGAACCAGACACCCTTTTACGGGGAAAGTGGCGGTCAGGTTGGCGACACCGGCACGGTCACGGCGCCGGGCCTGCGCATCGCCATCACGGATACCCAGAAGAAGCTGGGCGACCTGCTGGTGCATTACGGCACGGTTGTCGAAGGCACGGTCAAACCCGGCATGGCCGTTACCGCACAGGTTGACCATACCCGTCGCAGCGCCATCCGTGCGCATCATTCCGCAACCCACCTGCTGCATGAAGCCCTGCGCCGCCGCCTTGGCGCGCATGTCACGCAGAAGGGCAGCCTGAACGCACCCGACCGCCTGCGCTTTGACGTAAGCCAGCCCCGCCCGATCACGCCGGAAGAACTGGCCGAGATCGAAGCGGAGGTGAATGCCCGCATCCGTGAAAACACGGAAGTCACTACCCGCCACATGACGCCGGAAGAAGCCATCGAACAGGGTGCGATGGCCCTGTTTGGCGAAAAATACGGCGATGAAGTGCGCGTGGTGTCCATGGGTGGCCCGGAAGAAGGGCGAGCAGGCTGGTCCATCGAACTGTGCGGTGGCACGCATGTGCGCCGCACGGGTGATATCGGTCTGTTCCGCATCACGTCCGAAAGCGGCGTCTCCTCCGGCGTGCGCCGGATCGAGGCGGTGACAGGACGTGCCGCAGAAAACGCCACCGTCGCGACCGAGGAACGCCTGAACCAGATTGCCGCCATGCTGCGCGTGCCGCCCGCGGAAGCGCCCGAGCGCCTTGCCGTGATGCTGGAAGAACGCAAGGTCATGGAACGCCAGATTTCCGATCTGCAGCGCAAGCTTGCATCGGGCAGTCAGGCCGCCAGCAGCATCGAGGACATCAACGGCATCAAACTCGATGCCCGCAACGTGGGCGAACTGCCGCCCAAGGAACTCAAGCCGCTGGCGGACTCCCTGCGCACTGAAATCGGCTCCGGCGTGGTGGTGCTGATCTCCACCGCCGATGGCAAGGGCAGCATCGTGGTGGCGGCTACGCCCGATCTGGCGGAACGGGTCGATGCCGTGACGCTGGTGCGCGTGGCCAGTGCCGCCATGGATGGCAAGGGCGGCGGTGGCCGACGCGACATGGCGCAGGCCGGTGGCCCGGACATCACCAAGGTGGATGCCGCACTTGATGCGGTGCGCGCGGCACTGAAGCAGGCAGCGGGCTAGTCCCCGCTTCTTGCTGCGGTCCAATACCATGCAACGGCGCGCCCAGTCGCGCCGTTGTGCTGTACTGTGCAATCACAGGATGAAATATATTCAGTACAGAAAGTGAATATTTATTAATTATATTGTGGTTACATAGTATTTCCACTGCACTGCATTGAGAAACATTTATGCCCGCCGGGTGTTTCCCATGGTATAGGGGATAGGAGAGACAGGCCGGACCATCGGATGCCACGGCGGCTGTACCGCACGGCATGCTTCCCCCAATGTCCGGACATTCAGGTGACAGGATTTTACAATGGCCGATACCAATACTGCCCGGGATACCCTCATCGAGCTGCTGCAGGGCGTGGAACGTTTCAATACGGAAGTTTTCCCCCAGAACCGCGAGCTGTTCGCCAGTCTGGCTGAAAGCCAGTCCCCTGATACGCTGTTCATCGCCTGCGCCGACAGCCGGGTTAACCCCAGCATGATTACCCAGACCCAGCCTGGTGACCTGTTCGTGCTGCGCAATATCGGCAATATCGTGCCTGCCTATGGGGAAATGCTTGGCGGTGTCTCGTCTGCCATCGAATATGCGGTCAGCGCGCTGAAGGTGTCCCATATCATCGTATGCGGTCATTCAAACTGCGGCGCGATGAAGGCCCTGCTCGATCCCGATCCCACCAACCTGAACAAGATGCCGACCGTCGCAAGCTGGCTGCGCAATGCCGAAGCCGCGCGCGCCGTGCTGGAGGCATCCGATGCTGGCCCCGCGACCGTACGCAGTCTGGCAGAACAGAATGTCCAGCTTCAGATCGCCCATCTGCGCACCCATCCCGCCGTAGCCGCAGGGCTTGCCCGTGGCACCCTGACGTTGCAGGGATGGTTCTATGACATCGCAAGCGGGGAAGTTGTCGTTCTGGATGAAACGTCGCGGCAGTTCGTCCATGTGGATGAAGCCATCGCCCGGCTGCGCGCCCAGTCGGGTACGCCCGCCACCGCCTGAAGGCTCCCACCGGCATGGGGTGTGGCTGGCGCTGTTTGCGTGCCTCACCACCATGCCGCCTAGCCCCGCGCAGGCGGCGGCCAGCCTTAAACTGTCCACATGGAATCTTGACTGGCTGACCACCCGCACGCAGGGCGATGCCGCCCTGCCGCCGGATGTAACGCCCCGCACGCCCGCCGAACTGGATGCACTGGCCCGGTATGCCCGCCACCTTGCACCCGACATTGCGGCGCTGGAGGAAGTGGATACGCCGGAACTGGCCGCCCGGCTGTTCCCTGCCCCTTCCTACCACATCATCATATCGGGCGATCAGGTGGTGCAGAAGGTCGCACTCGCCATCCGGGCCGACCTGCAGGTGGAGCGCCATGCGGATGTTACCGCGCTGGATGTCTATCCCGCCACCGCCCCGCGTCACCTGCGTTCCGGTCTGGATCTGAGCATTGGCAGCGGGCCGGACACGCTGCGGCTGCTTGTCGTTCACCTCAAGGCGGGATGCAGGGATTCGTCGCCCACCAGCCGCAAGCCTGCCTGCCGTACGCTTTTACGGCAGGTTGCCGTCATTCAGGACTGGATCATGGAACGGCAGGATGAAGGCGAGGCTTTTGCCGTGCTGGGCGATTTCAACCGCCTGCTCGCCCCCGATGACCCGGCGCTGCGCAACCTTGCCGAAAACGGACCGCTGACCCTTGCCACGGCGGGCCATGCCAGCCCCTGCGGGCAGGGCAGCTATTTTATCGACCACATCATACTGGGGGGTGCTGCACGCGGCTGGCTGCAACCCGACAGCCTGCGCGTCATGCTTTATCGCGGCAGTGGACAGGAGCGGGCCATGCGCCTGTCCGATCACTGCCCCGTCTCGGTCCGGCTATCGCCCCCCTGAACCTGAAGGACCGGAGGGCATGGCAGACAACCTTATTCCGGCCAGATGCCCGAAGCATGCAGCGCATTCCACCCCACACCCAGCACGACCAGCACGAACACGATTGCCCCCATCAACTGGAACAGTTCCTTGTAGGGCATGAACGGAGCGGACGCGCCAGCCATGGCGGCGGCATGGCTGCTGGATGTCGCAACAGCGTCATCGGCCTGCGGCACCACCTGTGTCTGGGCCACGGGCACCGGGCCGGGATCGGGCACGTCGGTCGCCGCAGCCGATGCCTCGTCTTCCTGCGTGGCGTCGTGCAGTGCCTCGACCGGATGATCCACGCCCACGGGAACAGCGGATTCCGCTACAACAGTCCTGTCCTGATCGGGTGTGTCGGTCATTGACGCTGTACTCCTGCTTTCCCCAACTCTGTGCCATATACCTGTCAGTTCGGCAAAGAACCAAACGGCAGATCAGACATCCCGACATACTACCACCCGCTGCCCGCGCAGGAGAAAGCCATGCCCCTGAAACTGACCCGCAGGCAGAGCCTGACCACCCTGCTGGCCGGACTGCTGCCCGTCCTTACGCCCCATGGCGCCATGGCCCGCACGCCCCTGCGCATTGGCATGATCGGGTCCGGCCATGTCGGCAGCACGCTGGGGCAGTTATGGAGCCGGGCGGGGCACGAGGTCATGCTGTCCGCCCTGACATTGAGGGAGGCGCAGGAACGGGTTGAGGAACTGCATTTCGGCAGCGCGGGCACATCGCACGATGCCGCTGCCTTTGGCGATGTGGTAGTGCTGGCGGTACCCTATGGGGCATTGCAGCAGCTCGGGCATACGATTGGCCCGATCCTGAATGCAAGGCCACTGATCGACGCGACGAATCCGTATACATGGCGCGATGGCAAGATTGGCCGTCAGGCGCTGCTTGAGGGCGCGGGCATGGTCACGCAGTCGCTCTTTCCCACCGCCGCCGTAGTGCGGGCCTTCAATTCAGAGGATATGACAACCCTGCTGGCCCAGAGCAACCGGCCACCGCCACGCATGGCGCTGCCCATGGCGGGCGATGTGGCGCGGGCGCTCACTATGGCGGGCTGGCTGATCCATGATGCGGGATTTGACCCGGTCATGGCGGGTGGCCTGTCAGCGGCAGGCCTGTTTCAGCCCGGCGGCCCGGCATTCGAGGCCCAGATGGACGCCGATGACCTGCGCCGGCTGCTGGGGGTTACGGGCGACAGTGCCGTTGAACGCAGCCTTGCCGCCCGGTTTGCCGCAGCTCAGGCTTCCGGCGGCAGGTAGGCGGCCCGGCGCAGGGCAAGGCCGAACTGGACCCAGCCGATCCCGGCTGCGATCAGTTCAATGGCGATGAATGTCCCGATCAGCCACAGGCCCGACCATGGCAGCGTGATGTACAGGCACAGCCCGACCAGAAGGCTGATCAGCCCGCCGAACAGGATGATCCACCAGCCCTGCAGCCCACGTTGCCGGAACGCCATGATGATGCGCCCGATTCCCGACACCACCAGACAGGCGGCGATGAAAATGGTGATGATCAGGGAGCCGGTGGCCGGTTCCTCCATCATCATCGTGCCCGCCAGTATATAAAGACCACCGCCAAGGATGGACATCAGCCTGCCATCCCAGTCCCGTACGGCAAAGGCATGGACAAGCTGGACCGCGCCCGCGACGAACAGCACCAGCCCGAACAGGATGGTGCTGGCCAGCGACAGCGCCAGCGCGTCCGCCCAGGCCACGAATCCCAGCCCGAGCGATACCACCCCAAGCCCGACAAACAGTCCCCAGCGCTGCGTAAGCGGCGTTTCCATGCGAAGCCCTTCCCTATGTTCCGGCATGCCGTTTCATAACAGGCCGCCAGCCCCCTGCGATACAGGTTTTGTCATGTCCGACGCAGGGTCCAGCCCCACGCCATGATTGACACGAACGGGCTGTACCCCTATACGCGCCCGACTGCCGGGAATGTGGACGATACGGCTGGTGCCCATGGGTGATTGCTCCCCGGTGCCGGTAATACGTGGCGCGCCCGTCCTGTTCATGGGGAACAGGACCTACCGGTGCAACGACATGAAACACGGCCCGCCGTGGTGCATGCAGATGAATGAAGTGAGAGCGCGACATGAGCAAGCGCCTTGAGAGCAAGTATAAAATCAACCGCCGCCTTGGCGTGAACCTGTGGGGCCGTGCGAAGTCCCCGGTCAACAAGCGCGAATACGGCCCCGGCCAGCATGGCCAGCGCCGCAAGCAGAAGCCGTCCGACTTCTCCGTGCAGCTTATGGCCAAGCAGAAGCTGAAGGGCTACTACGGCAACATCGGCGAAAAGCAGTTCCGCAAGTATTACGATGAGGCGGTGCGTCGCAAGGGCGATACCTCCGAAAACCTGATCGACCTGCTGGAACGCCGGCTGGACGCGGTTGTCTACCGCATGAAGTTCGCGATCACCCCGTTCGCGGCACGCCAGTTCATCAGCCACGGCCATATCACGGTCAACGGTCGCAAGGTCAACATCCCCTCCTTCCTGGTGCGTGATGGCGACGTGATCGAAGTGCGTGAAAAGTCCAAGCAGCTCGCCATCGTGCTGGATGCGGCACAGAGCGGCGAACGCGACGTGCCGGAATACATGGAAGTCGACCATCGCCAGATGAAGGGCACGTTCCTGCGCAGCGCCAAGCTGTCGGATGTCCCCTATCCGGTCCAGATGGAACCGAACCTGGTCATCGAATTCTACTCTCGCTGATCAATACCCGGAACCGGGCAGGCGTGACGCCGGGCGTGGGGCTTTGTCCCCGCGTCCGGCGTCCGCGTTTCTGGCCCCTGCCCCGTTCCCTATCCTTTCCGCCGGGCCAGCCGCAGGAATGGACAAGCACGTGACCGCCAACGCTGCCGATACCTCCCTTACCGCCGAAATTGTCCGGCGGCGCACCTTCGCCATCATCTCCCATCCCGATGCGGGTAAGACCACCCTGACCGAACGCATCCTGCGCGCGGGTGGCGCGATCCAGATGGCGGGCAACGTGCGGGCCAAAGGTGAGCGGCGGCGTACCCGTTCGGACTGGATGGGCATCGAGCGCGACCGTGGCATTTCCGTCGTGACATCGGTCATGACGTTTGAATATGGCGGCTGCATCTTCAACCTGCTCGACACGCCGGGTCATGAAGACTTCTCGGAAGATACCTACCGCACACTTACGGCGGTAGACGCGGCGGTGATGGTGATCGACGCCGCCAAGGGAATCGAGGCCCGGACCCGCAAGCTGTTTGAAATCTGCCGCCTGCGCGATATCCCCATCGTCACCTTCATCAACAAGATGGACCGCGAGTCGCAGGACCCGTTCGCCCTGCTTGATGAAATCTCATCTTCGCTGGCACTCGATACCGCTCCGGCCACATGGCCGGTGGGACGTGCCGCGAAATTCGTGGGCACCTACGACCTGCGCAGCCGCGAACTGCATGTAAACGAGGAACTGGACCAGTCCGACCCGCGCATGGTGCAGTTGAGCGAGGATCTGGAACTGGTTGAAGCGGCACTGCCCGAATTTGACCGGGAAAGTTTCAATGCGGGCCATCTGACGCCGGTATTTTTCGGTAGCGCGATGAAGGAAATCGGCGTGACCGACCTGCTGGACGCGCTGGCCGCCTTCGGGCCGCCGCCGCGCGATCAGGCGACGGAGACCCGCAACGTCCGCGCCGACGAACCCGCCCTGACCGCGCTGGTGTTCAAGATCCAGGCCAACATGGACCCCAACCACCGAGACCGCATGGCATTTGCGCGAATCTGTTCGGGCAGGCTGCAGCGCGGCATGCGGCTTAAGCACGTACGCATCGGCAAGCAGTTCGCCCTGCATACACCGCAGTTCTTCTTCGCGCGTGACCGCCAGTTGGCGGAAGAAGCATTCGCGGGCGACGTGGTGGGCATTCCCAATCATGGCACCCTGCGCATTGGCGATACGCTGACGGAAGGCGAGGACCTGCGCTTTACCGGCGTGCCCTACTTCGCGCCTGAAATCCTGCGCCGCGTGCGGCTGGATGATGCGATGAAGGCGAAGAAGCTGCGTCAGGCGCTGACCGAACTGGCGGAAGAAGGCGTGGTCCAGCTTTTCCGCCCGCAGGATGGCGCGCCCCCCATCGTGGGCGTGGTGGGCACGCTTCAGCTTGACGTGCTGCAGGCCCGGCTGAAGGGCGAATATGGCGTGGCGATCGGTTTTGAATCCACGCCCTACAACCTTGCGCGCTGGGTCACGGGACCACGGGAAAAGCTGGAAACCTTTTCCATGGCCAACCGCACGGCCATGGCGGATGACATTGATGGCGACCCGGTCTTCCTTGCATCTTCCGCGTTCATGATGCGTCGCACGGCGGAGGGAAACCCCGATCTGGCCTTTCATGACATCAAGCAGATCGGACAGGAAATCGGCTGACCGGATGGCCCGGCGGGACGGGTTGGCCGGGCATTCATCCGCCGCGTGGAGGCACGCGCAGATGAGGTCTTGCGTCCCACCGGCTGTCTGTCGCATCTAGACGCATCATGCCCGATACACAGCCCCGCCTGCACCTGCACGACAGCAGGACCCGCAGCACCGTTCCCTTCGTCCCGCTCGACCCGCAGAACGTGCGGGTCTATTATTGCGGCCCCACGGTCTATGATCTGGCGCATATCGGCAACCTGCGCGCCATGGTTACGGCGGATGTGCTGGTGCGCCTGCTGCGCCACCTGTATCCACGCGTGACCTATGTGCGCAACATCACGGACGTGGATGACAAGATCAACGCCCGCGCCCATGCCAACGGCGAATCCATCGCGGACCTGACGGCACGCACCATCCGCGATTTTCATGAGGACCTGCAGGCCGTCTCCATCCTGTCCCCGGATGCGGAACCGCGCGCGACCCACCATATCGGTGAGATGCAGGACATGATCCGCCGCCTGATCGAAAGCGGCCATGCCTATGAAGCGCAGGGCCATGTCCTGTTCGCGGTAAGTACCTATCCGTCCTATGGCGCGCTGTCGGGACGCAGCCCGGATGACCTGATCGCCGGCGCACGGGTGGAAGTCGCCCCCTACAAGCGTGATCCGGGCGACTTCGTGCTGTGGAAGCCATCGGATGACCAGACGCCGGGCTGGGACAGCCCGTGGGGCCGGGGGCGGCCGGGCTGGCATATTGAATGCTCGGCCATGTCGCATCATTATCTGGGCGAAAGCTTCGACATCCATGGCGGCGGGTCGGACCTTCTGTTCCCCCACCACGAAAACGAACGCGCGCAGAGCATGTGCTGCCATCCGCACGGACGCTTCGCCAATCACTGGGTGCATAATGCGATGCTGCTGGTGAACGGGGAGAAGATGTCGAAATCGCTCAGCAACTTCCTGACCGTGCGCGACGTGCTGCGGGACACCCCGCCCGAAGCCCTGCGCCTGCTGCTGCTGCGCGCGCAGTACCGTTCGGTGCTGAACTTTACGCAGGCCGGTCTGGATGAAGCGCGCCAGATGCTCGACCGCTTCTACCGCGCGCTGGAAAAGCTTGATCCCGGCATCACCGCCCCGCCGCCCCAACGGTTCGTGCAGATGCTGTGCGATGACCTGAACACCCCCCGCGCGCTGGCGGAAATGCACGCGCTGGCCGATGACGCGCTGGCCCATGACGCGGCGGCTGGCGGCAACATTGCCGCTGCCCGCCTGAAGGCGGCGGGCAACCTGATCGGGCTGCTGCATGATACGCCCGAACAGTGGTTCCGTGGCGGGGTAGATGTGGATGCCAGCGCCATCGAAGCCCTGATCGCCGAACGGCTGGCCGCGCGCAAGGCGCGTGATTTCGCCCGCGCGGACGCAATCCGCAATGAACTGGCGGCACAGGGTATTGTGCTGGAAGATGGCCCGCAGGGCACGACATGGAGACAGGCATGACCGGACGTGACGGCGGGGCGGATATTGGCCCCATAGGCAACAGTCCGGTCGTTATCCTTGTCCGCCCGCAGATGGCGGAAAACATCGGCACCACCGCGCGCGCCATGGCCAATGGCGGCCTGTTTCACATGCGGCTTGTCGCCCCGCGCGACGGCTGGCCGCTGGAACGCGCATGGCGCAGCGCATCGGGCGCGGACCGCATTCTGGAAGCCGCCACGGTGCATGAAACGGTCGATGACGCAGTAGCCGACCTGCATCATGTCTTCGCCACCTGCCCGCGCCCGCGCCACATCGTCAAACCCGTGCTGACCGCCCGGGGCGGTGCCGCAGAACTGCGTGAGATGACCGGGCGTGGCCTGAAGGTCGGGCTTATGTTCGGCCCGGAACGCGCCGGACTGGATAACGAGGACATGGCCCGCGCCGATGCACTGATCCGGTATCCGCTCAACCCCGCCTTCATGTCGCTCAATCTGGCGCAGGCGGTGATGATCATGGCCTATGAATGGTGGATGGCCGAAGACGCCACGCCCCAGCGCACCCTCATGACCAACGAGACGCATGTCGCGACACGGGGCGAACTCGACAACTTCATGCGCCACCTGATCGGTGATCTGGATGAATGTGGGTTCCTGCGCAACGAACAGAAGCGCGCGGGGATGGTGCGCAACCTGCGCCACTTCTTCCTGCGCGGGGAAGTGACGGAACAGGAACTGCGCACCCTGCACGGCGTGGTGACGGAACTGTCACGCGGACGCAAGGCACGGCAGAAAGACGCCAAATAAGGGATGGCCATAACCACCCTTTAATAAAAAAGCCCGGTGCGAACCGGGCTTTTTTCATGTCAGCGCGCTGCAATCCGCAGGCGCCCCGCAACACGCTCCCGCCCCATGAGCGGCAGCAGGTCACGCATTTCCGGTCCACTATCCTCCCCCGTCAGGGCAAGGCGCAGCGGATGGAACAGGGCGCGGCCCGTGCGGCCCGTGGCCTCCCGGATGGCGGTGGTCCATGTCTTCCACACCGTGTCGTCCCATGGCGCATCGGGCAGGACTTCGAGGGCCTGCAACAGGAAAGGCGTATCTTCCGCTTCCATTACCGGGGGCACGATCTCGCCCGCAACCACATCCCACCAGTGGCGCAGTTCGCCCGCCATATCCACATTGCCACGCACGGCAAGCCAGAAGGCTTCCGTCGCCCCTTCTGGCAGGCGGCTGCGGATTTCATCGAAAGGCATGGCGTGCATGATGCGGCGGTTCAGGCCCAGCAACTGCCGCATGTCAAACCGCGCGGCGGAACGCGAAACGCGGTTGAGGTCATAGCTGGCAGCCAGTTCATCAAACGACAGCGGGGCCGGGTCATCCGCGCTGCCCAGCCGGGCAAGATAGGACACAATGGCCGATGGCTCGATCCCGTCCTGACGCAGCGCCCGAATCGAAAGCCCGTCAAACCGCTTGGACAGCTTGCCGCCGCCTTCATCCAGCAGGAGCGGCAGATGCGCGAAGGTGAAGCGGTTGCGCTTCGCACCCAGCGCCTCGGCAATGTCGATCTGCACGCCGGTATTGGTGACGTGGTCTTCCCCACGGATGACGTGGGTAATGCCCGTTTCCATATCATCGACGACCGAGGCCAGCGTATACAGCACCGTGCCATCGGCACGGACCAGAACGGGATCGGAAATCGCGGGCAGCTTGACGCGCGACGGCCCCATGACAAGATCGTTCCATTCCACCGTGCGATGGTCGGACAGCCGGAAGCGCCAGTAAGGCACCTTGCCATTGGCTTCAGCCTGCGCGCGCTGCTGGGGCGTCATGCGCAGCATCGCGCGATCATAGACCGGGGGCTTGCGCATGCGGATGCGCGCCTCACGTTTGGAGGCCAGTTCCTGTTCGCTTTCAAAACAGGGATAGAGCCGCCCGCTGGCCTTCAGCTGTTCGATGGCCAGTGCGTAACGGTCCAGACGATCCGACTGGCGGACGAATTCATCCCACCCGATGCCCAGCCAGCGCAGGTCATCCTGCAGGGCCTGCACATACTCCTCTTTCGATCGACCGCGATCGGTATCGTCAATACGCAGCAGGAAGCGTGCATTGTGGCGGCGGGCAAACAGGGCATTGGCAATGGCCTGACGCGCATTGCCGACATGGATCAGCCCGGTCGGGCTGGGCGCAAAACGGAGTTTCATGCCCCCTATATGCGGCGATTACGCCCCAAATGCCAGAGAACACATGCGCAATCCGGTGTGGAATACACCGACCTGCGGCAACGGCCCGACATGCCGGCCCCGTCAGATTCGCAGCAGGGTATCTGAACAGCTTAGCCGTCCAGTACCCGGCACATGGGGCGATTGTTTTAATGGGTTACGGGGAACGCCGCCTTGTTGAAAAAAGGCAGCACCCAAAACTTTTATGACTTCTGATAATTGCGAAGTGAACTGAGGGTATCCTTATGCCCCGTCATCCTCATCATCGCCACGGCGGGGATCAAACGCCCGCCAGTCGCGTTCCATCGGGGTGGCGGCGTGCGCTGCGAAATCATCCAGTTCATTGGCTGAACGCCAGCCCTGATCGCCTGCTTCCAGCACTTCCGCATCCTCCCCAAAGGAGAACCAGGCCTTGAGAATGTCAGCCGCCGAAAGGCCGGGCATACGGCAGCGTTCGATGCTGTCGCGCACATAGGCGCGCGCAAAGGCGTTGGCCTGAATCAGGTCGGGGAAACCACCCACTTCCTCGACAATATTGTCCTCCGCGCCGCCTGACAGATCCAGAATCCGTACGCGCCACCCCCCTTCGGGGGCAAAAATGGTCTCTGACAAGATGAAGCCTTTCGTTATCCGTCCCCACGGGCGGGGCCGCGCGCTGTCAGCCGCCGTTGCGGCGCAGCAGGAACTCGCGCCCGACCTTGACCCGTGGCGTGCCGTCATAGGCCACGATATCCGCCGTGGCGTATGTTTCCGACCAGCGGTCGGGAATGAAGGAACCGGTCCCGATCACATCGACCGGGGCGTGGGCATCCGCCATGCTGAGGCATTTTTCCACACTGAAACCCGAGGACGCAATGATGCGCACATGGGGAAATCCCGCCTCGTCCAGCACTTCGCGCATGCGCCAGATGGCGGCGGCGGAAACGCCGGTGCCGACAAGATAGCTCAGTTCCTTGTCGGAGCGGTAGCGCCGTATGCTGCCCGGCGAGTGGCGTTCCAGCACCGCGTATGAAGACTGCGGGTCCAGCCCCTCCAGAAAGCGGCCGCCATGGGTATCGAGCCGCACGCCGATGCGTCCGGTTGCGGCCAGTTCGGGGAAATGGCGGCAGACTTCCAGCGCATCCGTCACCTCGCGCCCGAAATAATCGACGAGGACGGCAAGGTCCATCTGGGGATAGACTTCATGAAACATCTCGGCCGCGCGCAGCGTGGACCCGGCATACCCCACCAAGGCGTGGGGCATGGTGCCCAGTCCCTTGCCGGTCCCGAAATAATGGGCCGTGGCGTCGTTGGCGCCCCCGACAAAACCCAGCGCGCCTTCCTTCTGCGCGGCGCGACTGCCGACGGAGGCGGCATAGGCCATCTGGTCCTGCATGTCGAAGCCCGCGCAGTGGCGGGCTTCCATCGCCATGAAACGCACATGCGGCAGCGCCATGGCCATCTGATAGGCGTTATGGGCGGCAACGCAGGCCGGGCCAAGCCGCTGGAGCGCAAGCGTCTCCAGCGTGGCGAGCCATGCAAACGACCCGGTCACATAGGCCAGCGGTTCGCCCGCCCCCACCCACGTCCCTTCGGGAAACATGATGGTGCAGTCGATATCCACGCCCTGTTTCGCCGCCACGGCACGGAACCAGTCCACCATGAGGCGGGGGGCGGAAATGACCGGGCGGCGCAGGAAGATGGCGTAAGTCACCTTCCTGTCGCCAAAATGCTCCACAATGGCGCGCGTGCGGTTGAAGTAGGCATCCGTACGGTCGGCAATCACATCATATGCCGCCGGATCGGCCAACGCGCCCTGACCGGCATGGTCACCTTGGGTCATGCACCCTCCTGATCCCCCCTGATGGCGGGACTAGTCTGCCCCGCCAGCGATACGACCGACCCGCGTTTTCAGTTCCTCAGCCAGACGGAACGCCATCTCAAGCGACTGTTCGGCATTCAGGCGCGGGTCGCAGAAGGTTTCATAGCGTTCACCAAGGTCGTCTTCCGTCAAGCGGTGGGCACCGCCGATGCACTCGGTCACGTTCTGCCCGGTCATCTCGAAATGCACGCCGCCGGGGCTGGCGCCAGCGGCCTCGAACACGTCAAAAAACCCGTGAATCTCGGACAGGATGGCATCGAAGGACCGCGTCTTGACGCCCGATGCGGTCGAACTGGTGTTGCCATGCATGGGGTCACACAACCACGTGACCGTGCGTCCGGTGGCCATCACTTTATCGAGCAGCGGCGGCAGATGATCACGCACCTTGCCCGCCCCCATGCGCGAGATGAGCGAAATGCGCCCCGCTTCATCGGTCGGATTGAGGATATCGAGAAGCTGCTCCAGATCCTCGATGGTCGTGGTGGGACCGACCTTGATGCCGATGGGGTTGCGCACGCCACGCAGGAATTCGACATGCGCGCCATCGGGCTGGCGGGTACGGTCACCAATCCACACGAAATGGGCCGAGCAGTCATACCATTCGCCCGATGTCGAATCGATGCGGGTCAGCGCCTGCTCATAGGGCAGCAGCAGGGCTTCGTGCGAGGTATAGAACTCGGTCTCGTCAATCTGGGGCGTGGTGGCCGCCGTCAGGCCGCAGGCAGCCATGAAGTCCAGCGTTTCGCCAATGCGTTCGGCAAGCTGGCCATAACGCTGCGCCAGCGGCGAACGTTCGACGAAGCCGAGGTTCCAGCGATGGACCTCATGCAGGTTGGCATAACCACCGCCCGCGAACGCGCGCAGCAGGTTCATCGTGCCGACGGACTGGAAATACCCCGTCTCCATCCGCCGGGGATCGGGAATGCGCGCAGCTTCCGTAAAGTCGGAACCGTTGATGATATCGCCACGGTAGGACGGCAGGCTCACGCCATCCTTCGTTTCCATATCGGAAGAGCGCGGCTTGGCGTACTGCCCCGCCATGCGGCCGATCTTGATGACCGGCACTTTTGCACCGAACGTCAGCACCACCGCCATCTGCAACAGTACGCGGAAGGTGTCGCGCACGATGTCAGCGGTGAATTCGCTGAAGCTTTCGGCACATGCACCGCCCTGCAGCACGAAAGCCTGTCCCGTAGCGGCCTTGGCCAGATGGGCGCGCAGGCGGCGGGCTTCCCCGGCGAAGACCAGCGGCGGATAACGGCGCAGGCGTGCTTCCACGTCCTCCACCGCTGCTTCATCAGGGTATCGCGGCATCTGCCGCGCCGGAAACGACCGCCAGCTCTCCGGCGTCCAGGCCTGCCGGGAAGAACTGTTATGCTTGTGCGTCGCACTCATGGGTCGGATCCTAATTCCTCTTGATACAAGACAATCCCCGCCGCCTGTGGCGGAAGGGCAGCCTTTATGTCGAAAAAACCCCGGCAACGCAAAGCCTGTTCTGGGCTTTGCGGGGGATCGGTGGGGGCCTGCTGGCGGGAAATGTTGCATTGTCGCCACAAAGCCTGCGTATCATTACGCCAGAAGGTCGCATTGCCATGGGCCGGAACCCATATGTAAAAGCGACATGGTTGGGCTGTCAGACCGGCGCTTCCCCAAAAGGGGGCGGGTTGGCATGCTTGCCACTCAGGTAAAAGGATTACGGATCATGGCCACGTCACGTGGGAAATTCATAACCGCCCTATCGGCCGGGCTGTGCCTGTTCAGCGTGACAGCCATGGCCGCGCCCGCAGCGGACAGCAGCGATGACAGCAGCCAGAACGAGGACCGGATGACCGTTCACGGCCAGCGCGGCCACCTGCCGCCGGGCTATGAGGAAGCGCCGTCCATGGAACTGAACCATGGCCCTGACCCCGACCATCTGGAACACGTCCATCGTGATTCGGTCACGGGCACGGATCTGTCGCGCTTCGGTTCCGCATACCAGAGCAGCGGGATCAACGGTGATGGGCAGCTTGGCGATTCCACCGGCAATGGCTGGGTCGCGCCGCGCTAAAGCCAGCGTGCAATATTAAATAAAAAAACCGTTGGCGGATCGGTCCCCAACGGTTTTTTCATGCCTGGTCGGTCCCGTACCCATGCACAGGACCGGCGCTGGAGCGTCCGCGCCTACTCTGCGCTACGCGGCGTGACGCGCGTGCGGGTCCGCATGGTCACGAATTCCTCCGCCGCCGAAGGATGGATACCGATGGTACGGTCCCAGTCGCCCTTCTTCAGCCCGGCGGTGACGGCAATGGCCAGCCCCTGCATGATCTCGGGCGCGTCATCACCCAGCATATGTGCGCCCACCACCGTCTGGCTGGCCTGATCGACCACCAGTTTCATGAACGTGCGCTGTGCCCGCCCGCTGAGTGTATTGCGCATGGGGCGGAAGCGGCTGATGTAAATATCCACATCGCCGTTATGGGCGGCTTCCGTTTCCGTCAGGCCAACACTGGCCAGCGCGGGGGTAAAGAACACGGCCTTGGGCGTGGTGGCGAACGACCACTGCCGCGGCGGTTCATTGCCGAACAGGCGGTCAGCCAGCATATGCCCTTCCGCAATGGCGACGGGGGTCAGGTTTAGGCGGTTGGTCACGTCACCAATGGCGTAGATGCCGGGGATCGAGGTCTCACCATTTTCATCAACGATGATGCGCCCGTTCTCCTGTGTCGCGACACCGGCCTGAATCAGGCCCAGACTGGCGACTTTCGGATGGCGTCCCGTAGCGAAGAAGACGCAGTCCGTCTCGATACGGGCGCCATTGTCCAGCGTTACGACAAAACTGTCATCCGCCAGCCGGTCGATGCTGGTGGGTGACGCACCGACATGCTGGCGGATTCCGCGCAGGTCGATGGCGTCATGCAAAGCGTGGCGCAGATCGGAATCAAAGCCGCGCAGCGGTAGCTGCTGGCGGTAGACCAGATCCACTTCCGAACCGAGACCACGGAAGATACCGGCGAACTCCACCCCGATATATCCGCCGCCCACCATGCACACCCGCGCGGGCCGTTCCTTCAGGTGGAACGCCTGATCGGAGGAAATGGCATGCCCGATCCCATCGATCGCGGGCATGGTGGGGGTGGAACCCACAGCAATGACAATCCGTGCGGCGGTGACCCGGCGCGGGGCGGCATGGGGGGCAAGCGGGGACGGGTCGATGCGCAGGGTATGCGCGTCCTCGATCGTGGCATGCCCGGTAAACAGGGACACCCCGGCCTTTTCCAGCATGGAGACGTAAATGCCGTTGAGGCGCGTGATCTCGCGGTCCTTGGCGGCGATCAGTTCGGCCCAGTCATTATGGCCCCGCCGCGTGTTCCAGCCAAAACCGTGGCTGTCTTCCACCCAGTCGCCATAATCGCTGGCCTGAACCATAAGCTTCTTGGGCACGCAGCCCAGATTGACGCAGGTGCCGCCCCAGTGCCGGCTTTCCGCCACCGCCACACGCGCGCCATGGCCCGCCGCGATGCGCGCGCACCGCACCCCGCCGGAACCCGCGCCAATTACGAACAGATCAAAATCATAACTCATGCCAGTTCCGCATCCTGTTCCGGCCGGAAGGACGAAACGGCACGCGTCGCTCCGGCAACGGGCCGCCACGCGACGGGGCGGCCCATAAAAAAGCCCCGGCCAGCGCGCCCGGCCGGGGCATGGGATCAACGTTCAGCGAACGCCTTTTCCACTACATAGGCGCCAGGATGGGAGTTGTTGCCCTCATCAAAGCCACGTGCCTGCAGCATCTTTTCCGTATCGGCCAGCATTTCCGGCGAACCGCAGATCATGACGCGGTCATGCTCGGGGTCGAGTTCGGGAATGTTCAGGTCGGTAAAGATCCTGCCCGTCTCGATCAGCTTGGTGATGCGGTCGGTGACGGCAAATTCCTCACGCGTGACGGCGGGATAGTACAGCAGCTTGCCCGACACGTCCTCGCCCAGGAATTCATGCTCGGGCAGTTCATGGCGGATATGGTTGGAATAGGCCAGTTCACCCGAGATGCGTACCGTGTGGCTCAGGATCACGTGCTCGTAACGGTCATAGCATTCCGGGTCCTTGATCAGGCTCATGAACGGCGCAAGCCCCGTGCCCGTGGACAGGAAATACAGGTTACGGCCCGGACGCAGGTTGTCCAGCAGCAGTGTTCCGACCGGCTTGCGCCCGATCAGCACCTTGTCGCCCACCTTCACATGGCGCAGGCGCGATGTCAGCGGGCCATCGGGCACGGCGATCGACAGGAATTCGAGGTGATCCTCGTAATTCGCGCTGGCGATGCTGTAGGCGCGCAGCAGCGGCTTGCCCTCGACCTCGATGCCGATCATCGTGAACTGGCCGTTCTCGAAGCGCAGCGCCGGGTCGCGCGTGGTGGTGAAGCTGAACAGCCGGTCGGTCCAGTGATGAACCGACAGAACGGTTTCAGCGTTCAGGTGTCCGTATTCCTTGCTCGGCTCGGCGAGGTGGAACACGCCTTCCTGCCCCTCGACCGGTGCAAGCCCGGTGAGCATGGTCTCGGAAGTTGGCATAATCAACGTATCGGACATCAGGTTGTCATTCTCCCGGCTGGAGGGACCGCGGACACAGGATCTCCTGAAACATGCCCCCCACCGCACTGCGTGGCTGAGGCGGGAATGTTTAGGCCATCCACAGCGTGGAATTCCAGCACAAACAAATATATCACGCGCCACGGGAAGCTGAATTCACCGCACAATGCCCATGCCGGGGCGCTCATGTCACGTCACACGCGTACGATGCGGGCCTGTATTCAATGAATTCGCGTATGGATGCAAGTACTGAGTCCATTGTCCCCGCCGCGTGGATGACGCACATAGATAGACATGACTTCAGAATTCCCCGACCGGGCCGCCCCGGCCCTGCTGGCGCTGGACGCCGCGATTGCCTCCAGCGGGCTGCATGTTGAAAACCGCGAACGCCCGAAGCTGGAGCGCGTGATCGCCCGCATGCTGCAACCCGGCGCCGACCGGATAGATGACGCCGCCTTCCGCGCGGCCATATGCACCGTCCGGCGCAAGCCGTGGGGTTCGCGCCTGATGGACCTTACGCGCCGCGCAGGGCAGGTATGGGTTACACGCGCGGATACGGAAGCCGCCGCCATAACGGTGGATGATCCCGAACCCGACGATGCGCGCCTGCTTGCCGCCCTCGCCCCCGTGGTGCAGGCCAGACTGCGCGCGCAGGGCGATACGCCACGCGCTGCGGTGGACAATATCCGTGCCGACCTGTTCGATGGCACCGGCCGGGTCCTCTCCCCCGGTGAACTCGGCACGCTTGCCCGTGCGGTGGCGGATGCCTTCGCCCTGGCCGATACGGACACCTTCGCTACCGATCTGGAGCGTGAGGAAAGCAGCCGCAAGGACCGGGACGCAAAAATCGAGGATACGGCCCGCGCCCGCAGGCGCGAGGAAGTCCAGCGCCTGCGCGCATGGGAAAAAAGCCTTGTCCCGTTCAGCGATGTGCCGGGCCTGCTGCGCTGTTCCCAGCGCGAGGCCCTGCGCTGGATTGCGGAAAACCGCCTGCCCGTCGCCCGTCGCGTGCCCCAGTCCAACGGGCAGGAACGCTGGGAGTTCGATCCCGCCGAACTCATGGCCCTGCGCCAGCAGATTCCCGAATGGCGCAGGGATGGAACAGACAGCACCAGCCGCGCCCCTATCGCGCCCGATCTTGGCAACCGGCGCGTGGGCAATGCGGTCATCGCGCAGGTGGCGGCCCTTGACCGCTACGCCGCCCATTTCCGCACCGCACGCGCGCTCAACCGCCGCATCACACTGGTGACGGGACCGACCAATAGCGGCAAGTCGCATACGGCCCTTGATGCGCTGGCACAGGCGGAAAGCGGGCTGGCGCTGGCCCCGCTACGCCTGCTGGCGCATGAGTTCCGCGAGTCGCTCATGGCACGCGGGGTGCCCACATCCCTTGCCACGGGGGAAGAACGCATCGACATGCCCGGCAGCCGCCATCTGGCCGCAACCGTGGAAATGTGCCCGCTGAACAATCCCGTCGATGTCGCGATCATCGATGAAGCCCAGATGCTGACCGACCCCGACCGGGGGGCGGCATGGACGGCAGCCATCATGGGGGCACCGGCGCGGCACCTGTTCGTGCTGGGCGCGCCGGACTGCATTCCCATGGTGAAGCGCATTGCGGAACTGTGCGGCGACCCGGTGGACGAAATCCGGCTGGAGCGCAAAAGCCCGCTGGTTGCCGCCGAACGGGCCGTAAGCCTGCATGAACTGCAGAAGCATGATGCGCTGATCGCCTTTTCCCGGCGCGAGGTGCTGGACCTGCGCGCGATGCTGCTGGCGCATGGCAAGCGGGTGGCGGTGGTGTACGGCGCACTCAGCCCCGAAGTCCGCCGCGCGGAAGCCCAGCGTTTCAATAACGGCGACGCCGATATCCTGATCGCGACCGACGCCATCGGCATGGGGCTGAACCTGACCATCCGCCGGGTCGTGTTCGCGGCCCTGCGCAAATATGACGGCAACCAGACGCGCGACCTCAACCCGCAGGAAGTCAAGCAGATCGGCGGTCGCGCCGGACGCTTCGGCAAGCATGAACAGGGCGTCGTCGCCGTGCTGGAAGGGGTGGGCAGCCCATCGTTCATCCATGCCATGCTGGCCGCCCCGCCCCAGCCGATCGAGGACATGCGCCCGCAGGTCCAGCCGGATGCCGACATCGTGCAGGCCGTCGCGGCCGAAATCGGATCGGACAGCCTGTTTGGCGTGCTGGTGCGCATCCGCCGCGCGGTGCTGCGCCGTGACGACCCGAATTACCGGCTGGCCAACATGGAACAGGCCTTCGCCATCGCAACCGCACTGGAAGGTGTGGCTGACCTGACACTGGCGCAGCGCTGGGTCTACGCCATGTGCCCGGTGGATGACCGTGACAATGGCATCCAGCGTCTTGTCCACTGGGCGGCGGACCATGCCGCGGGCAACAGCGTGGCCCCGCCGGGCACCGGTCCCCTGCCCGCGCCGGAACGGGCGGAACGTACCGAACTGGAACGCGCGGAAAAGCGGCACAAGCGGCTGGTGGCATGGCGCTGGCTGGCGCTGCGCTTCCCCGAAGCCTACGTCAACCGCGAGGAAGCGGAAGCCACGACCGCGCGCCTCAATGACTGGATCGAAGACGTGCTGCGCCAGCAGAGCATCCGCGCCCGCACGCCCCGGACATCCCCCTTCAGCCCGGACAGACGGAGCAGCCCGCCGGGACGGCGCAACCGCGACGCAGCCCCCGGCGGCAAGCGCCCGCCCCGCAAACGGCGGTGACGCGGGCGGAGCGTACCCTGCCCCGTACCACTTCCTTCATGGCGCCCGTGAAGGCGGATCAGGGAACAGAAAGCAGAACGGGCAGGCACGGTACACTGCCCGCCCTGCCCGCTCCATCCAACACGGTGCCCGGCGGTAGTACCCGCCAGCCCTGCTACGGATTTCAGCCCGCGCGGATAACTTCCACCCCGGCCATGTAGGGGCGCAGCACGTCGGGCACGGTGACGCTGCCATCTTCGTTCTGGTAATTTTCCATCACGGCGATCAGCGTGCGGCCCACGGCCAGCCCCGAACCGTTCAGGGTATGGACGAAGGCAGGCTTGCCATCCCCCGCGCGGAAACGGGCGTTCATGCGGCGGGCCTGAAAATCGCGCGTGGTGGAACACGACGAAATCTCGCGCCACGCCTGCTGGCCCGGCAACCATGCCTCAAGATCGAAGGTCTTTGCGGCGCCAAAGCCGGTATCCCCCGCGCAGAGCAGCATGCGCCGGTAGGGAATGCCCAGCCCTTCCAGCACCATTTCCGCGCAGCGCGTCATGCGCTCATGCTCGGCATCGCTTTCTTCCGGCGCGGTGATGCTGACCATCTCCACTTTCTGGAACTGGTGCTGGCGCAGCATGCCACGGGTATCACGTCCCGCGGCACCTGCCTCGCTACGGAAGCATGAAGACAGGGCGACAAGGCGCAGCGGCAGCACGTCCGCAGGCAGGATCTGGCCCGATACGGTGGCGGTCAGCGGCACCTCCGCCGTGGGGATCAGCCAGCGGCCATCTTCCGTGCGGAAGGACTGATCGGCGAATTTGGGCAGCTTGTCGGTGCCATACATGGCTTCGCTGTTGACCAGAACGGGAACGGCCGTTTCCTCATACCCGTTGCTGCCGGTATGCAGGTCCAGCATGTACTGGCCCAGCGCGCGCTCCAGACGGGCAAGCTGGCCACGCAGCACCACGAACCGCGTGCCCGACAGGCGGGATGCGGTTTCGAAATCCATCATGCCCAGCGCTTCGCCCAGCTCGTAATGCTCACGCGGGGTAAAGGCGAACTCCTTGGGCGTTCCCTTCTGGTGAACCTGCACGTTGCCGCTTTCGTCCGCACCGTCGGGCACGGTCGCGTCAAGCTGGTTGGGCAGGCGTTCCAGCGTGTTGCGCAACTGGCCGTCCAGCGTATCCACCTGCGTCTGGAGTTCTTCCATCCGCGCCTTGCCTGATGCCACCTCGGCCTCAAGGTCGGAGGTATCGCAGCCCTTGCGGCGCAGCGCCCCGATTTCCTTGGAGATCGTGCGCCTGCGGGACTGGAGTTCCTGCAGTTCGGTTTCCGCCGCGCGGCGTTCCCTGTCCAGCACAAGCACGGTGGAAGCCACTGCAGGCTCCCCGCGCCGCTTCAGGGCGGCGTCAAAACCATCGGGGTCGGCGCGGAGGGCGCGCAGGTCGTGCATCAGGATGTCTCCTCGGTCTCTTCAGGCGGATTGCGCGGCTCGACAAGGCGGGCGCAAAGAATGGAAATCTCGTAAAGCCCGATCAGCGGCACGGCCAGTCCGGTCTGGGTAATCACGTCAGGCGGCGTCAGGATGGCCGCGACCACGAACGCGCCCACATAGGCGTATCGCCGTACCTTCGCCAGTCCCTTCGATGTCACCAGCCCCACCCGCGCCATGAGCGTCAGCACCACAGGCAGTTCGAACGCCATGCCGAACGCCATGATGAGCTTCATGACAAGCGACAGGTATTCCGACACCTTGGCCTGCAGTTCGATCTGCAGCCCGTCCTGTCCATCCGCCGTCTGGAAGGAGAGGAAGAACTTCCACGCGGCAGGGAAAATGAAATAATAGGCCAGCGCGGCACCCAGGGCGAACATGATCGGCGTCGCGACAAGGAAAGGTGCGAAAGCACGTTTTTCGCTACGGTACAGTCCAGGCGCGATGAATATCCACGCCTGCACCGCCACCATGGGAAAGGACAGGCAGGCCGCGCCAAAGAAGGCGACCTTCATGTAGGTGAAGAATGCCTCATACAGCGCGGTATAGATCAGGTGCGGCTGTTCCCCCTTCTGCCGCATGATCGTGCCAAGCGGACGGGCAAGGAAGAAGTAGATCTGTTCCGAATAATAGTAACAGACGGCGAAACACACCACGAACGTCGCCATGGACCACAGCAGCCTGCGCCGCAATTCCACCAGATGCTCCAGCAGCGGCATGGGCTGGTCGTTGATCGAATCCTCGTTCAGGGTCCTGTCTCCTGCGTCCATCGCGTTAGGTATTCCTGCCTGCCGTCATGACGGATACGCGCTGGCCCCGATGGATGACGCGCACCGGCGGCAGGAAGGCGGGCGGCGCCAGATGGGGCAGTTCGGCAGCAATGCGGCGTGCGGTGCGGGGCGGCAGGAAATCCGGCGCATCAGGCACCGGTCCCGTATCGCGGTCCATCTCATCCACAAGGGGCGGAATGTAATGGCGGGCGGGCAGCGGACGTTCCGGCAGGGGGGGCGCTGTCCCGGCGGCGGGGGATGGCGGGGGCGGGTTTTCCACCAGCGGCGGCATGGTCAGCGAACGGCGCAGCGCGCCATCACCATCAATGGCCTTCATCAGCTTGTCGCGCACGTTCAGCCGCCCCAACTGGCCAAGCTGGTCGCGCGCTTCGGTCAGGTCGGCTTCACGCACCATCTCGTCAACATGGGACTGGAACTCGGTCGCAAGCCCGCGTGCCTTCTTGATCAGGCCCGTGACCGTGCGGATGGCGACGGGCATGTCCTTCGGGCCGATCAGCAACAGGCCGACCACCCCGACAAGGGCAAATTCAGACCACGCGAAATCGAACATGAACCCTGTATCCTTCCCCAGCGCGCCACGCGCACGTACATACGACCATACGCCCCCGCACACCTATCATGACATGGGCGGGTCAGGAACCTCGTCATCCGTGCCGGGCTGCATACCCGTATCGGGCACGTCCACCAGAAGCTCCTCGCGCCGGGGCAGGTCGCCAAGGTCCTTGAGGCCGAAATGCCGCAGGAAACCCGAGGACGTGCCCCACAGGATCGGCCGCCCCGGCACTTCCTTACGCCCCAGCGGCATGATCAGTTCGGCTTCCAGCAATGTATCGAGTACCTGCTGGCTCAGGCTCACGCCACGGATTTCCTCGATCTCGGCGCGGGTGCAGGGCTGGTGATAGGCGATGATGGCCAGCGTTTCCATGGTGGAACGCGCCAGCCTGCGCGGGCGCGGCATCACGCGGGTCAGCCGGGATGCAAGGTCGGGCGCGGTGCGGAACTGCCATCCCCCCGCCACTTCCACCAGCACCACACCCCGCCCCGCATACTGCGCGCCCAGTGCCGCCAGTGTCGCGGCGACATAGGCGTCGCGGTCGGCTACATCATGCGGGACGCCACCCTGCGCGCTCAGCACCTCCGCCACGGCACGGGTGCTCAGGGGATCGGCGCGGGCGAATATCAGGGCTTCCGCCAGCCTGATGGAAAACTCGCGCACCGGGATGTCGACAGCCGGAGCCTCATCACCGATCAGTTCGCCCTGCGCATGCTGCGTATCGTTCATCAGGCCATGTCCCCTTCCGGTTCTGTTGCCACGGCGCTGTCATCCGCCATGCGTTCACGTAGCAGGATACGACCGAACTGCCGGGCCTGCTGGAGTTCAATCGCGCCATTGCGCGCCATTTCAAGGCTGGCCAGCAGCGTGCCCGCAACCGCGGCGCGACGACCGGTTTCGGCCATGTCATCCGCCATGTCGGGCTGCGGCAGGGGATCAGGCAGGAAATGCTCCAGCCCGCACCAGCCTTCCTCCCCCACGCCACCGCCCAGCATGCGCCGCAACCGCGCCAGCGCGTCCTGCACGGTCCAGAAACGCAATACCCGTGGCTGATAGACGGACCGGCGCACGCGCCGCCGCATGGCCGCCATATAGCCCCGCATGAGCTGGGGCACATCCACCGCCAGCCCGGAGCGGTCGATTTCCACCAGATCCTCGCGCTGTCCGCGCTCGAACACCACATGCCCCAACTGGGGACGGGCCGCCAGCCACCGGCCAAGCTGGACCATGCGCTCAAGTTCCAGCAGCCGTTCATGCAGAAGCGCCGCCGCTTCTTCCGCATCGGTGGCTTCCTCATCGTCTTCAGGCAGAAGCAGGCGGGATTTGAGCCATGCCAGCCACGCCGCCATAACCAGCCAGTCCGCCGCCAGTTCCAGCCGCACCGTCTGGGCGGAGCGGACAACGGACAGGAACTGCTCGACCAGTTGCAGGATGGATATGCGCCACAGATCCACCTTCTGCGCCCGCGCTAGTTCCAAAAGCAGGTCCATCGGCCCCTGGAAACCTTCCAGATGGACGATGGGAGCGGTGGAGGCGACGGACTGCGCAGCGGGGACGGATGTACTGTCCCCGTTCACCCATCCCTCCGCTGTGTGGTCCGTATCACGACTGTCTCAGGAATGGACCAGATCACACGGCAGACTTTTTGCCCTGGCCTTCTCGCAAAGCCCCGTGGCCTGCGCTTTGGTCAGCCCCTTTACCCGCAGGCGGTAGAAGGTGCGGTCATTGCGTTCGGCCTTCACCACCGCTGGCTGGTACGCCCCGAAAATGGCGGGGTAACGGCTGCTCAGGCTGTTCCAGCTTTTCAGGGCCGCCGCCTGGGAATCGAGGGCGGCAAGCTGGACGCCATATGCGCCGCTCCCCTCACCCGCCTCGCCCGATGCAGGCGGCGGCAGGGTTGCTGCGGGGGATGGCGCTTCGGCTACGGATCGGGACGGTGGCGGGGCCGCGGCCTCCGGTTCCGGGGCTTCCTGTGCAGCCGGGGGCGGTGCGGCCGGGGTCGCGCCAGCAGGCGGGGCTGGTGGCGTGGGCGTGGCTTCGGGTGCCGTGGCGGCATCAGCCGGGTGTGCTGCGTCCGGGCCAGCGTTCTGGCCATACTGCCGGGCCATGGCATCGGGCTGCGGCTGTTCCGGCGGCGGGGAAAGACGCATCACCCCGCCATCAGCGGGCATGCCATCGGCGGCGCCAAGTATCTGCATGCCGCCCGGATCGGCCGGCTTGACCCGCACCGGCCCCGGTGGCGGCCCCAGAACGGGAATCCCGCCCTGATGATGGCCGAACAGCGACCAGCCACCGATCGCCACCACCAGCACGCCGCCCAGTCCGGCGGCACCGTAAACCAGTTTGCGCGTTGTCGGGTCGTGACCGATCAGACTGATCCCGCCAAGCCGCGCCAGCATGCCACGGAAGTCCATGCCCGCCCCGCTGCGTCCCGGTCGGGAGCGGCCACCCTCGGGTGGTTCCATGGGGTTGCGCGGGTCGATATCGGGATTGGAATCCGCCCCCATGCGTTCGCGCATCCGGCTTTTGGATGCGGCATAGGGATCTGGCGCCGCCGGGTTGTGGCGGTCATCGTCAGGGGGCGTATCAGGGGATGATGTATCGTCAGGACTCATCGCATCTCCTCGACCGGCTGCACGCCGAGTACTTTCATTCCTGAACGCAGCACGGTTGCCGTTGCTTCGACAAGGGCCAGTTTCATCCGGGTCGCCTCAACATCGTCTTCCTGAAGGAAACGCAGGGTGGTGTCGTCACGTCCCCGGTTCCACAGGGCATGGAAATCCGACGCCAGTTCATTGAGGTAGAAGGCGATCCGGTGCGGTTCATGCGCGGCGGCGGCCGATTCCACCATGCGCGGCCACTGCGCCATGCGCTGCAGCACGGCCAGTTCCGCATCCGATGTCAGGCCCGACAGGTCGCCCTGCGCCAGTTCGGCAGGCGTGATGCCACCGGGCAGCCTGCCTTCATTGACCAGACCGGCTGCGGCCCGCAGCACCGAACAGCAGCGCGCATGGGCGTACTGGACATAAAAGACCGGGTTGTCGCGGCTCTGGGCCACGACCTGATCCAGATCGAATTCCATCTGCGCGTCAGCCTTGCGCGTCAGCATGGTGAAGCGCACGGCGTCACGCCCGACTTCGTCAATTAGGTCGCGCAGGGTAACGAAGGTGCCCGCGCGCTTGGACATGCGCACCGGCTGGCCATCGCGCACGATGCGCACGATCTGGCACAGCAGCACGTCCAGCACGGGGCGGCCATCCGTCGCCAGCGCCGCCACGGCTGCCTTCATGCGGGTGACGTAACCGCCATGATCCGCCCCCCACACATCGATCAGCACATCCGCGCCCCGGCGGATCTTGTCCGCATGGTAGCCGATATCATTGGCGAAATAGGTGTTGGACCCGTCGGACTTGCGCAGGGGCCGGTCCACGTCATCCCCGAATTCGGTGGAGCGGAACAGCGTCTGCGGGCGGGCTTCCCAGTCATCGGGCAGCTTGCCCTTGGGCGGTTCCAGCACGCCTTCGTAAATCAGGCCCTTTTCTTCAAGACGGGCAATGGCGCGGTCGGTTTCGCCATCCGCCAGAATCCGGGCTTCGCTGGTAAAGACATCATGATGCACGCCAAGGGCGGCCAGATCCTGCCGGATCATGCCCATCATGGCATCGACCGTCTCGGTCCGGACGGTATCGAGCCATACGGACGGGTCGGCGGGTTTCGCGTCCGCCGCCGCAAGCGTCGCGCCGTGTCGCGCCACCAGCGCCTCGCCCACGGGGACAAGGTAGTCACCACCGTACTGGATCGCACCACCGGGCACGATGGCGGCGAATTCCGCCTCGTCCATGGTCGTGCCCAGCGCCTGCAGGTAACGCCAGTACGCCGCCCATGCCAGGGCGATGACCTGCGCCCCGGCATCATTGATGTAATATTCCTTCGTCACCGCGTAACCCGCCTTGGCCAGCAGGTTGGCCAGCACGTCCCCCACCACGGCGCCGCGGCAGTGACCGACATGCATGGGGCCGGTAGGGTTGGCGGAAACATATTCCACATTCACCCGCACGCCCTCGCCTGCGGTGCCCTGACCGTAATCCTCGCCCGCTTCAAGCACCTCGCGCGCGATGCCCTGCCACACCGATGCGGACAGCGTCATGTTGACGAAACCCGGCCCCGCCACTTCGGCGCGCGTGATGCCGGGCGCGCCCGCCAGCACCGTAACCAGTTCCGCCGCGATTTCAGCCGGGCGACGCCGCGCGGCCTTGGAGATGACCAGCGCCGCATTGGTGGCCAGATCGCCATGGGCGGGATCGCGGGTGGAGGTGACTTCCACCCGGTCCAGCGTGGCGGGCGGCAGGTCAGGCAGGATTTGACGCAGCGCGTCGCGCACATGCGAGAGGTAACGGGCGAACAGACTTTCTGACATGCGGCTCGGTTTCCCAAAAAACGGCGCCGGACCCCGCGGCCCGGCATAAATGGCCTGCCGTGATGCCAGATGGCATGACAGGCGGATGATCTTGCTGCGCGTGTTTCACCCCGGCGAGGACAGGTCCGTCAACCGTCGATATTCTTCCATCGCGCAGCGATCGGTCATACCGGCAATATAATCGGCCACCACGCGGCACGCACGCGCCATGTCCCCGCCATCCCGCGCGGCCAGAGCGGACTCGCGCCAGCCATCGGGCAGCAGCGTCACGTTTTCCGACAGGATGCTGAAAATCGATTCGACCGTCAGCCGCGCCTTGCGGGTCATCCGGTTGACGCGCCAGTGGCGGTAAAGGCGGGCATACAGGAATTTGCGGATTTCCAGATTGGCCGCCGCGATGGCCGGACTGTACGCCACGACCGGGGCGGCAGCATTGCGTATGTCGTCCGATGACCGGGGGGACAGCCGTTCAAGATTGCGCTGCGTCTGCCCGATCAGGTCCATCGCCAGCGCGTTGATGACGCGGCGCAGCGTTTCATGCCGCAGGCGGGGATCGTTATTGCCGATGCTGTGGCCCGCCTGATGCTGGGCGGCGCGGGCTTCGGCCAGTGCTTCACGCACCACCGGCAGGGCTTCCAGTTCCTCGATATGCAGGAGACCCGCCCGCAGGCCATCGTCAAGATCATGGGCGTGATAGGCGATGTCATCCGACACGGCGGCCACCTGTGCCTCGGCCGAGGCATAGCTTTGCAGTTCCAGCCCGTGCCGGGCCGCGTAATCGGCGACATAGGTGGTCGGATGATCCACCGGGCCATTATGCTTGGCCAGCCCTTCGAGCATTTCCCATGTCAGGTTCAGCCCGTCGAAGGCGAAATACCGCCGTTCCAGCAACGTCACCAGCCGCAGGGACTGGGTATTGTGATCGAACCCGCCCCACGGCTTCATCGCTGCCGCAAGCGCTTCCTCCCCCGCATGGCCAAAGGGCGTGTGGCCAAGATCATGGGCGAGGGCAAGCCCTTCGGTCAGGTCTTCCTCCAGCCCCAGCCTGCGCGCAATCGAGCGCGCGACCTGCGCGACTTCCAGCGAATGGGTCAGGCGCGTGCGGAAGAAATCCCCCTCATGGTTCAGGAACACCTGCGTCTTGTATTGCAGGGTACGGAACCCGGCGGAGTGGATGACCCGGTCGCGGTCACGCTGCCAGGGGCTGCGTGTCGGGGCTTCCGCTTCGCGATGAAGGCGGCCACGCGCGGTGGCGGTCTGGACAGCGTAGGGTGCAGTACTCATATATGATCAAGACCCAGCCATGGATAAGACGGCACATGATGATACCGCCGCCTGCATCCATAACCCGCGCGCGGCCCGTGGCCAACATGATCCCGTGTCTGCGCGTTCCACACACCATGGTGAAGCCCGATGTCGATGCCCCCTTCCCCCACCGCCGAAAGCTTCCGCGTATCGGATTCGGCTGCCCGGCGCCTGCGTGAGATCCTGGACGAACAGCCCACGGGCGCGGACGACGAACCGGCGCTGCGCGTGTCGGTTCTGGCGGGGGGGTGTAATGGATTTCAGTACAAATTCGCGCTCGATCCCGCCACCCTGCCCGATGATATCGTCATTACGGCAGGCGATGCCCGCGTGCTGGTCGATCCGGCCAGCATGGACCTGCTGGCCGGGGCCGAACTGGACTTCAATGACAGCCTGATGGGCGCGCATTTTACCGTGCGTAACCCCAATGCCGCGTCATCGTGCGGATGTGGCACGAGCTTTTCGGTCGAATGATGAAACTCACGACCTGGAACGTCAATTCCATCCGCCAGCGTCAGGACCATGTGCTGGACTATCTTGCCCGCGAGCAGCCCGACGTGCTGGCGTTGCAGGAAATCAAATGCGCCACCGAAATCTTCCCCGTCGATGTGTTCAGGGCTGCGGGCTATGACAGCATCGTGGTGGGACAGAAAAGCTATAACGGCGTCGCCATCCTGACCCGCCACCCGCATACGGTCCCCCATACCAGCCTGCCCGGCTGGGAAACGGAACCGCCACAGGCACGCTATGTAGAAATCCGCACCTGTGGTCTGGTGGTTGGCAATCTTTACCTGCCCAACGGCAATTCCGGTGGAACGCCGGGATACGAATCAAAGCTGGCTTTCATGGAAGCCCTCGCCCTGCATGCGCAGGCGATGCTGAAGGCGGGGCAGGATTTCATCCTGATGGGGGATTACAATGTCTGCCCCACGGAAGAAGACTGTGCCCCGGGCGCGCTGTCACCCGATGACGCACTGGTCCGCCCGCAGACCCGCGCGGCCTTCCGCCGTCTGCTGTGGCTGGGGCTGACGGACGCACTGCGCGCCCTGCACCCCACCGGGGCGTTCTATACGTTCTGGGATTATCAGGCGGCTGCATGGCAGCGTAACAGCGGCCTGCGCATCGACCATGCCCTTCTGTCGCCCCGCGTGGCCGAACGGCTGCTGACCGCCCTGCCTGCCCGTGACGAGCGCGGCAGGGAACAGCCATCCGATCATGTACCGCTGACGATCACCCTTACGCCGGCTGACGCTGGCGCGGCGGACTGACCACACCGCCCGCCGGTGGACTGGCACCGCCCATGCAGCGGTCATGGGCGGGTAACAGGCGGAATTCACGTAAGGTGCCCGCCACGCGGAACTGCCCGAAATCCAGCTCCACATTGTCGGCCACGCCATTGATGAAATAACGCATTCCGGTCTGGAACATCGGCGTCATGTCGTGCGTGGCGCTGTTGTAATACGCAACATGCACCCGCACCGCCGGAAGGGTGGCCAGCGCGGGAAAAGGCACGGCAACCGGGGCCGCCTGCTGGCCCAGCAGCAGCACATACGTGCCCAGCGCCCCGGTTTCGACGGTTCCATCAAACAGATCGGGGGAAATCTGCCCCCTGCCTGCAAGGGCGGCTGCAATGACGGCGCGGGTATACGCTACGGGAAACAGCGTGCCCACAGGCAGGGCAACATCATGGGTGGCGGGGGCAGTATAATGCACGCTGCCGCCCCTGGTCCCCATCCGCGCTTCACCCGCGATGCGGGGCGCGGGTGTGCCATTTTCCGTCTGGTCGGCACGGAATACGAGGGATGAGCCGTCCTTTTCCTCCAGCACAGCATAATCCGAATCGCTTATGGCTTCCGCCCCGCTACGCCCCGTGGTGCGCAGGTGCAGTTGCTGCTGCGTAGACCATGCCGAACACATGTCGGACAGGACAAAAGTCAGTTGCCCTTCCGCCGTGACGACATCGCCATCCCCCACGGCGGAGAGGGAAAGATCATAGACCGCGCGATGCGGGGCCATGACGGGGGCGGAAGCGGGGGCCGCGACCGAATGGCCCCGCCACAGGGCGATTACGCCCGCAACGATGACCATGCAGCCATGGGCAAGCGCCCCGGCACGCCCCACCCGCGCCATGAGGGTCAGTTCTTGGCCTGACCGGGCTTGGGGCGGGGCAGGTCGAGCGCGAGGGAGAGTTCCTTCAGCCGCTGCGGCTCGACCGGGGCCGGTGCCCCCATCATCAGGTCTTCGCCCTGCTGGTTGAGCGGGAACAGGATCACTTCGCGGATGTTCGGCTCATCAGCCAGCAGCATCACGATACGGTCCACGCCGGGGGCCGAACCACCATGCGGCGGCGCGCCATAACGGAACGCATTCAGCATGCCGCCAAAGCGGGCTTCGACCTCGCTGGCGGGATAGCCCGCGATCTCGAACGCACGGATCATCACATCGGGCTGGTGGTTACGGATCGCGCCCGATGACAGTTCCACGCCATTGCACACGATATCGTACTGGTAGGCCTTGATGGTCAGCGGGTCCTGATTCTGCAGCGCGTCCATGCCGCCCTGCGGCATGGAGAACGGGTTGTGGGAGAAGTCAATCTCGCCCGTTTCCTCATTGCGCTCATACATCGGGAAATCCGTGATCCAGCAGAAGCGGAAGGCGTTCTGTTCGATCAGGTCCAGTTCGGTCGCAACGCGCGTACGCACCGCCCCCGAGAACTTGACCATCTCATCGCCCTTGCCCGCCACGAAGAACACGGCGTCGCCCGCCTTCAGCCCTGTTGCCGCACGAATGGCCTCGATACGCTCGGCTTCAAGGTTCTTGGCGATCGGTCCCTTGCCGCCATCTTCGGCGAAGATGATGTAGCCCAGCCCACCGGCACCGGATTCGCGCGCCCAGTTATTGAGCTTGTCAAAGAAGGCACGCGGGCGGTCACCCGCACCCGGCGCGGGAATGGCGCGGACCTGACCACCATCGGCGGCGATGCGGGCAAACAGGCCGAAACCGGAACCGGCGAAGGCTTCGGTCACGTCGGACAGTTTCAGCGGGTTGCGCAGGTCAGGCTTGTCGCTGCCATACACATCCATGGCCGTGGCGTAGGGAATGCGCTCGAACGGGGCCTTGCTGACGGTCCGGCCACCGCCGAATTCGCGAAACACGCCTTCCATCACGGGTTCCAGCGTCGCGAACACATCTTCCTGTGTTGCAAACGCCATTTCGAAATCGAGCTGATAGAACTCACCGGGCGAGCGGTCGGCACGCGCCGCTTCATCGCGGAAGCAGGGTGCGATCTGGAAATAGCGGTCGAAGCCCGCGACCATGGCAAGCTGCTTGAACTGCTGCGGGGCCTGCGGCAGGGCATAGAACTTGCCCGGATGCATGCGCGCGGGCACGAGGAAGTCGCGCGCGCCTTCGGGGGAGGATGCGGTCAGGATCGGCGTCTGGAATTCCATGAACCCCAGATCCGTCATGCGCTTGCGCAGGCTGGCGATCACCTGCGCGCGCAGCATGATGTTGCGGTGCACCTTGTCGCGCCGCAGGTCGATGTAGCGGTAGGTCAGGCGCAGGTCTTCAGGGTAATGCTCGTTCCCCGCCACCTGCAGCGGCAGCACGTCGGCGCTGGACTGGACCGCGATTTCTCGCGCGCGCAGTTCGATCTCACCCGTGGGCAGGTTCGGGTTTTTGGTCGCGCCATCGCGCAGCACCACTTCGCCCGTTACCGTCAGCACGCTTTCCACGCGCACGCGCTCGGCCGTTTCCAGAACGGGGGAACCGGCGGGGATCACGATCTGCGTCATGCCAAAATGGTCGCGCAGGTCAATGAACAGCAGGCCGCCGTGGTCGCGCTTGCTGTGTACCCACCCGGAAAGGCGGGCCGTCTGCCCGGCGTCAGCAGCCCGCAGGGCCGCGCAGCTATGGGTACGATAGGGATGCATGCTCTTGTCCTGATTCTACCAGAGTCCGGGGGGCGCGCCTGCCATGGACGCGCCCGGTTTCAGGCGCGACAAAGCCAATCCCGCCCCCGCCTGTCAAGGTTATAGGTGATGTGTCACACGTATTCGGGAAACAGGTCGCACAACCCGTCGGCCGATGCGGGGCAGCGGCCCCGTTCGGTAATCAGTCCCGTCACCAGCCGCGCGGGCGTGACATCAAAGGCCGGATTGGCCCCCTTGCTGCCATCGGGCACAAGCTGCACGGTGGTCACGGCGCCGGTTTCGTCGCGTCCCTGTATATGGGTGACTTCGCGGCCGTTGCGTTCCTCAATGGGGATTTCCGTCACACCGTCACTGATGGTCCAGTCGATGGTGGTGGAAGGCAGCGCCACCCAGAAAGGCACGCCATTGTCATGCGCGGCCAGCGCCTTGAGATACGTGCCGATCTTGTTCGCCACATCGCCCGTACGCGTCACGCGGTCGGTACCGACGATGACCATGTCCACCATGCCATGCTGCATCAGGTGGCCACCGGCATTATCCGCAATGACGGTATGCTTCACGCCATGACGCCCCAGTTCCCACGCGGTCAGCGACGCGCCCTGATTGCGCGGGCGGGTTTCATCCACCCATACATGCACGTCAATGCCACGGTCATGCGCCATGTAGATCGGCGCAAGGGCCGTGCCCCAGTCCACCGTGGCGATCCAGCCCGCATTGCAGTGGGTCATGACATTGACCGGTCCGGGGCGACGGCTGGCAATCTCTTCGATCAGTTCCAGTCCCTGTCGGCCAATGGCCTCGTTCTGGATGACGTCCTCATCACAGATGCGTCCGGCCTCGTCATAGGCGGCTGCCACGCGGTCAGCCGGGGCCGTGGTGCGCAGGCGCGTCAGCATGCGCCGGATGGCCCATGCAAGGTTGACCGCCGTGGGGCGGGTAGCCGCCAGCAGGGCGGCATCACGCTCCATCGCCGCATCGCTGCTGTCCTGACGCAATGCAAGGGCCAGCCCGTAGGCCGCCACCGCACCGATCAGCGGTGCGCCGCGCACCTGCATCGTGCGGATGGCATGCGCCACCTGATCGCGTTCGGTCAGGCGCAGGATGTCCAGCGACCACGGTAGCCGGGTCTGGTCAAAGATATGGACTGACCAGCCATCATCCGCATCCACCCAGACGCTACGATAGGAGACGTTGTCGATTTTCATATAATATTTGCCGCCATAGAAAAACCAGAACACCAGAAGGGCGCGTAGGGAAGCATCCGGCAGGCTGGTATTCAAGCCCCCTTCCCCCGAATCCCGCATGACCGGGCAGTCGGGGCAGCTTCATCCCGTCAGACCACGCGAAACCATCGCTGCGAAACCGGTCGTATCATACAGCCAGTTCATGGATGGTTCCATATATGCGGGCGCAGTGCCGGCGGCGGAAGGGGCGCCACCTGCATCGGGCAAAAAATATCCCGCCATGCAGCCTGCATGGCGGGATGAAACAACGCGAAAAGAATGAAGCCGGAAGGCTCAGCCCTGCGGGCCGTCGGTCAGCGGCAGACGCGTGAGGATGGTGGTCAGCCGCTGGGCAAAGCCGGTCGGGTCCTTCGGGCTTTCGCCATCCTGGATGCGGGCCATATCCATCAGCACAAGGGCGATATCCTGCACCGGGTCGCCGTTCTTCACCCGTGCCGCCAGATCAAGGACAAGCGGATGCGCGGGATTGACCTGCAGCACGGGGGCCGTGTCTGGCACCTGCTGGCCACTGCGCTTCATCAGCCGGATCATCTGCAGGTCGGGACCGGATTCGGGAGCCGCCAGCACCACGGCGCTGTTGACCAGACGGTTGGTGCCCTTCACATCAGATACCGCATCGCCCAGCGCTTCCTTCAGCGCGGGAATGACGACTTCCAGCGCATCCTTTTCAGCCTGCGTTTCTTCCGGTGCGCCAAACTTTTCCAGATCGGTATGGAACTGGCTGATATTGCGCAGCGGGGTGTCCTTGTACACGCCCAGACGATCGGGCCAGAAGGAATCCACCGGATCGGACAGCAGCAGAACCTCGATCCCACGCGCGCGGAAACCTTCAAGCTGCGGCGAGGAGGACAGCATCTCCGTGCGGTCGCCCGTCAGGTAGTAAATGGCTTCCTGCTCGGGCTTCCTGCGCTCAAGGTAGGCATCGAGCGTAGTCCAGCCTTCCTGCGTGCTGGAACGGAAGCGCGCGATGGTGGCCAGGTCGGTACGGTGTTCCGCATCGTCCCAGATACCTTCCTTGAAGGTGGGGCCGAAATTGTCCCAGAACTTCTCAAAATCCGCTTCGTCCTTCGCACGGGTCCTGAGTTCGGAAATCACGCGGTTGGTAACGGCCTTGCGGATGCGGGCCAGCACCGGCGTCGCCTGCAGCATCTCACGCGAGACGTTCAGCGGCAGGTCTTCGGTATCGACCACACCGGTCACGAAACGCAGCCATGGCGGCAGCAGCCCCGCATCGTCCGTAATGAACATGCGGCGGACGTGCAGGCGGATCTGGCTTTCACGCACCGGTTCGGCAAACTCGAACGGCTTGCTGCCGGGAATGAACAGAAGGGCCGAGAATTCCAGCGTGCCTTCGGCATGCCAGTGCAGGGTCGCCCACGGCGTATCGAAATTGTGGCTGACGTGACGGTAGAATTCGTTGAGCTGTTCCTCGTCGATCTCACCGCGCGGCTTGCGCCACAGGGCCGTCCCCTTGTTGGCGGATGTTTCCTCGCCTTCCTTGACGATGGTGATCGGCCACGAGATGTGATCGGCCCATTTGCGCACGATCGTCTCAAGCTGCCATGAATCGAGGAAGTCGTTCGCATCGTCCTTGATATGCAGGATGATGTCCGTGCCCGCCCTGTCGCGCGTGGCGGGGCTTATGGTGTAATTGCCCTTGCCGGTGGAGGACCAGCGCCATGCTTCGTCACTTCCGGCGCGGCGCGAGATCACATCCACCCGGTCCGCCACCATGAAGGCCGCGTAGAAGCCGACACCGAACTGCCCGATCAGGTTGGGCTTGTCCTCGGGCTTCGCGTTGGCCAGTTCCTCGCCAAAGGCGCGGGTGCCGGAGCGGGCGATGGTGCCAAGGTTGCGGGCAAGCTCATCCTTGCCCATGCCCGCGCCATCATCGCTGATGGTCAGCAGGCGGGCATCCTTGTCCGGGTTGATGCGGATCTTCGCATCATCGGGCAGCGCGCGCGCGCCATCGGTCAGGGCTTCGAAACGGCGCTTGTCCGTCGCATCCGCCGCGTTGGCAACCAGTTCACGCAGGAAGATTTCACGTTCGGAATAAAGGGCATGCACCACAAGGTCGAGAAGGCGTCCGACCTCGGCGCTGAATTCATGCTGTTCGCCCGTGGTTTCGGACGGGCTTGCTGTGGTCTGATCGGTCATTGGCTGTCCTGTTGTTTATAAATGGGCTGTTAAATTACAATTTGTATTGGATATGGAAATGTTTGCAGCGTTTTCAATGGGTGATCCTGCCGTGCCCTAGTCAAAATCCACGGGCAGGTCCGCATTGCGGGCATGCGCGAACAGACGCGCGATCTGCCGGGGCAATACCCGCCCCAGTGACAGGTCAGCGGGGATTTCATCCGCGCCGAACCACCCGATTTCAGATGTTTCGATACTGGTGCGGGCCGCACCGCCCGTCAGTTCACAGATGAAGCACAGCGTGTAGCACGAAAACGGTGCCGGCGGGTGCCCCTGCCGGTCGCGGTCCCATACGGCGGCAAGCCGGGTTACGCGCACGTCGTAACCGCTTTCCTCGCGCACTTCCTTTACGGCGTTTTCAACCGGCGTCAGGTTCACATCGGCCCAGCCGCCGGGCAGGGTCCACCGGTCGTGATCCAGAACTTCACGCACCAGCAGCACACGCTGGCGGTCATCGAATACGGCGGCGCGCACCACCACCTTCGGCGTGGCGTAACCGTGCTGGCTGCTGAACAGGTCCAGCACACGCTTCATGTCGGCAGCACCGCCTGCGGCCATCATGTCCGCCGCGATCTGCATTATGCTTTCATAGCGTTCCCGGTCGAAGGGGCTTTCGGCATAGGTCAGGCCACTCTGGGCCAGTGCCTGAAGGTCACGCGCCCAGACCAGCCATTGCGGGGTCAGTTGCATGTTCATGCGCCCTCTCCTTCCGGCGACCATCCGGGTGGGGCCAGTTCGAAACTGCTGAACAGGAACGCAGGCGCGACCTGACAGGCCACAAGGCTCCACGCCCCCTGCGATGATGCCGCCTGCCACATGCCTGCGGGCACCACGGCCTGAAGCGCCTGCTGGCTGCCCGGAAGCGGGCCAAGGATGGTGCGCGTAACCGGCATTCCCTCCGCCGCCATTTCCAGAACCAGCGGACTGCCCCCCTGCCAGCACCAGATTTCCGCCGCATCGACACGGTGCCAGTGCGACCGCTCCCCTGCTGCAAGCAGGAACTGGATGGTCGAGACAGCGCCCCGGCCACCATGGACTGGCGTATCGCGCCATATCTCGCGGTAGCTGCCACCTTCGGGGTGCGGTTGCAGGTCCAGCATCCGCCTTACCTCGTGTGCGGGTACGGCTGGATCTCGCAGGTCGATCATGATTGCGTCCTTGCTCCGGTCTTCATCCACACATCGGCGTAGCCCCGTTGACAGGACACGGCAATGCCCGCCCGGTATCCGCTCAGCGTGTGGGCGGGGGCTGTGGGGCCGGCGTAAAATCGAGCGTCTGGCTGGTATAGGTTTCCACAACCTCGCTGAACGGCAGGCCGTGGGCGTCGCGCAGCACGGCGCGCTGGCGCAGGATGATGGCGGGGGGCACGATCATCGCGCCCACTGCTACCGGGGGCTTTTCATCTGACGGCGACCACAGCCGGACGAATTCCAGCCGCTCCCGGGAAAAATGCAGCGGGGCGACCACATGGCCGAAAGGCATGTCGGTCTGGTCAAGCGCGTCATTCATCTGCGCCGTCAGCCGGTCGGGCACGTACCAGTTATCGGCAACCGACAGGACATGCGCGCCACATACCAGTTGCACCTGCCGGTGCCGGATGGCCTGCGTGGCGGTGACGGCCAGATCGGTCCGTACCCGCTCGGGCACGGTTTCGGGACTGTTTCCGGCTACCTTGTGTGCGACCACCACGGGCCTGTCGGCCATGCGATGGGTGGCGCACCACTCCTCAAGCGCACGCGTCGCGCTGGGATGGGTGAGGAGGGTGATTTCCAGTTCCTGAATGGCCGCCAGCATACGGGCACGCCCAGACGGCGTATCGGGCCAGCCCGAGGCTGCTGCCGGTGCGGTACCAGCCCATACCATTCCCGTCGCTGCTGCGGCCATGGCCAGAAATCCGCCTTTGCGCATCGTGCAACCCCATGATGGCTCCTGCATGGGCAGCGGCGACCATGCCCGCATATCCCGCCTGTTCCAGACGGAAGGTTACCGGCATGCGCCACAAGGGCCACCCGCAACATCATACCCTGATGAGCGCAGCCATGACCGGACGGCAGCAGCCCCTGCCCTTCCGGCCTGCGCACGCCAGCACCCTTCCCCCTGCCGGAGGAGTGGCAGGAGGGAACGCATGTGTCAGTTCGCCGGTAGCTTACAGCGCGTTGCTGCGCACGCGCATGTAAAGGATGATGGTCTGGCGGGGCACGGAATCCAGATCTTCCGCTTCCAGATCACGCACCACCACGTAATCACCGAACGCACCCGGCTGCGACGTGATCCAGCGGCCATACAGCCCTTCCAGCACCGGTGCCAGCCAGGTTCCCGGCGGTTCGCCCGCGCTGCCGACCTGCGGCAGGTCTTCATGCACGATACGCAGGGTCTTTTCCTCGCTCAGCAGTTCGAGCGAGACATAGCCCCAGCCCAGCATGGACAGCAGGGCGTTCAGTTCGATCTGAAGCGTATCAAGCGTATTGCACAGCGGCGGCGCCAGACGGCCCGCCATGCCACGACCGACCTCGCGCAGAAGTTCGTTCCTGACCTCGATCCCCGCCTGATCGTCGATTTCCCAGGACAGCGCCTGAAGGAACAGGGAAAAATCCGGTTGTTTCTTGAAAGTTGTCATTACTGGTCCATAACAAGATAGTGGTTCGAAATCATGGCACTCCCCCGCGGTCGTGCTGTCGTCGCGCTGATTACGCTGCCACCATGCCGCACCGGGGCTGCGGATAAAACAGCAATAATCTACTCTGCCACCGAATAGGCCCCGCGGCTAGGCCGTCCATGCGCCCCGCGCGCCGCTGGCGCACGGGACACGGAGCGGCCCGGTCAGTCGCGATAGGTCCGGCGCTGGTCCTGCAGTTCCTTGTATCGACGGGTGGCGTGGCGGACGAGCGCACGTGTCATGACCGCCGTCAGCAGCACGCAGGCAAACAGGCCCAGCACCAGCACGCGCGAGGGATGGTTGTGCATATACCAGTCCGGCCACATCCACAGCGGCAGCGACCCCACCGTATAGAGCGGCGAACTGCGATAGGTGGACAGCGTATCGCCATGCACCAGCAGCAGGTCGCCCTGTATCTGCGGCTGGTCCTTACGCGATTCCAGCACCTGGATCAGGTTGTTCAGTCCCTGTCCATCGGCTGAAAGCAGGGCCAGGACCGTGCGCCCGGCCATGAGCGGCGACTGGGACTCCATCATCGCGCCGACCCCGCCGGTCAGGTCGCTTTCCATTTCCGTCGTCCCATGTCCCTGCAGCGCGGCCAGCGGACTGCGGAACGCATTCCATATACCACCCAGCGGCGTGCGGATGGACATGTGCAGGCGGCCATCGGAAATCTGGTAAGCCGAATTGGCCAGCAGCGGCGAGATGTCCCCGCTTTCACCCAGCGTGCTCAGGACGATCAGGTTCCGGTCCGCAACATCGCTGACATGGTCGGCGGTCACGATCTCAACACCCGCAACCGGATACCATGACGATGCGCCCATGAACCCCATCAGGTCCATGAACACGCTGATCGTGCTGGCGGAAGGATGATCGGGCAGCACGACGGCAGTACGGGACAGGTCGGCATAGGTCGTGAACGGGTACCCCGCACTGGCCAGATAGGCCAGGTTGGGCATGGTGGTGATATGGAAGGCGTTTGAAAAATTGATCGTGGAATCAGGATCAACCGACAGATGAAGCACGTTCAGCCCGGCCCGGCATACCGCGCTCGACATGGGCATGGCGTCGAAATAGAAATGAAGCTGGTTCTTGCCATAGATCAGCCATGGCGGCAGCGAGACGATATGGCTCTCCACCCCCGATGCCGCGTGCAGGCCCAGATGTTCCAGCACGTTCTTGATGGCATTGCTGTCATCACGCAGGGAATAGGAGCGGACATAGACATCGTTCACCCCCACATCCAGATGCGACCGGGACACGTCCACAATCGGCCCGTCGGGGGAGCGGAAACGCACATCCATCTTGTACGGACGGTCATGCCAGGTGTACAGATCCGGCGGCACGCGGAACGGCACGCTCATGATACCGGGTGTATAGCCCACCCCCTGCAGCACGCCGGGCGGCACCAGTTCACCCAGCTTGACCGGCCGGTTGGTCGGAATGAAGGCGGGCGCGTCGTTAGGCCTGCTCGGCGCCAGATCGATGGGGGCAATGTCCGCACGCGGCGCGTTGGGCAGCGTGGCGGAACCGAAGCCAAGTCCCTTGCTGGCCGTAATCACCTCATCACGGTCGCGGCCCGTCACCACCAGAACCGTGCCATTGGCGTCGGACGGATTGGCAAGCTCCAGCACGGTCGGCCCGTTGACCTGCAGATGCCCCAGCGCCGCGGGCAGTTCCGCAACCACGCCCACCGCAACCGCATTGCCCCGCTGCGGTATGGTGGAGAAGACGGGAAAGGTCACGCCACGGAAATCGGTCTGTTTGCCGAACCATGAGGCGACGATGCTGCTCGCGGTCAGGATTTCAGAATCGTAGCTGGCCGCCAGCACCATGGGAATGGTCGCCTGCTGGTCCACTGCCTTGTCGAAAAACGGCTGCGGCAGGCGGGAAAGCTGCCTGCGCGGCGGCAGGGGAATGGTCGTGACCTGCAACTGCGAATTTTGGGAAATGGTTGCCCACATCAGCTTGTCGGTCGGGTCGGCACAGCCCTGCGTGCCTGCGGCGAAATTGAAATTCAGCCGGTTCCCGTTCACGAAGAAGATCGGGTTCACATCGAACGCAATCGGCCCGAATGCCGGCTGCGAAGGGGTGGGACGCAGCGTGCCGACATACTGTTCGTTCAGCGTGATGGTGACGGCGCTGGTCTCGGGCCGCAGGCTGGGTGACATCGCCCCGGAAACGATCAGCCGCGCGGAGGTGACAAGCCGGTCGGCGGGCACACCGAATTCCAGACCCTGCAACGGCGAGTTGCTGCGCATGGTCAGGGCGCGCGGTGCGCCAAGCTGTTCCAGCGTATAGGTGTGGGTGGTGGCCATCTGCTCCCCCGCCCCAGTGGCGTTCTCACCACTATCCACTGCGGCTTCCGCAGCGGCGGCGTCGGTATCGGCATCGCTCGCCGGGACCGGCGCTGGCGTGGATACGGGTGCGGACGCGGGTGAGGGTGAGGGGGAGGAAGCCGCCTGCGCCGATGCCGCCCATGACAGGCATGCCAGCAGCGGCAGTATTTTCAGGCTGCGCGTGCCGGACAGCAGACCGGTCTTGCGCCTGCGCTGGGCGCCATCCGTCCCGGCCGTTCCTTCATCCGTTAACACATTTTCCTCACTGAGACTGGGATAGCTGGCCTCTGCCCCCGCATTGCGCCGCCGCCTGGGGAAATAGAACAGACCTTTGATGTTGATAAGGATTTCCATCACGCTGCGCAGGGGTTGATCATATCTGTAATCGTTCCAGTCCATCCACGCATCTGCACGACCGAACACGATGCGGACGATACTGGCTTCTTCCGGAATGGAGCCTATATCCCATTGCAGGACGCATTTGCCATTGCTGCTACGGATCACACGCGCCCTGAGATGCGCCTGCTCCCCTTCGATGCCGACGCGGACATCGACCTGCTGCGGTGCCGTGACCGGGTGGGGCCAGTTCATGCTGACCGACGCCCCCCCCATGGACAGGTCCTCGGTCATGCCATTCATCGTGACGCCATCCTCGCCCATGATGCTGACCGGCAGTTCCGCGCGGATACGATGGCTATACCGCTTCTGCTGCGTTTCCCGGCCCACGGCAATGGCGGCAAGGATAATCAGCAGGCTGATCGCGGCCCACAGGGAATTGAGCAGATAACCACGCCGGGCGATGAAATCGACATGCTCGAAAAACAGCCCGTAGATTCCCCGCGACAGGCCGATCAGCATCACGATGCCCAGAATGATATTGGGATAGACCGCGCGCAGGTCGAAATACCCGCTTTCCAGCACGCCGCCCTTGTTCGTGACATTGAAGCGGGCGCGTCTGGGACGCAGCAGGGTCGCGATCGTCACGCGCACCAGAAACAGCGCCATGGTGGTTTCGTACACCTCGCTCCAGAACGAATACCGCCAGCCCTTGTTGATGCGCGACGCCGTGGCAATCGCGTGCAGCATATGCGGAACAGCGTAGGCCAGCACCGCCAGCGGCGAAGCGGTAATGATATTCTGGCCAAAAAACAGGAAGGCCAGTGGCGAGGTCAGGAACACCACCCGCGGCACCGCGAACAGGAAGGAGATCATGGCCGACAGGTAACAGAGCCGCTGCCCCCAGTTCAGCCCCGGCCCCAGCAGGGGATTGTCGATACGGAAAATCTGCAGCATGCCGCGTGCCCAGCGGACGCGCTGGCCGATATGCGTGATCAGCCGTTCCGTCGCCAGCCCGCCTGCCAGCGGTATGCGCAGATAGGCGGTGGACCATCCCTGACGCTGCATGCGCAGGGCGGTATGCGCATCCTCGGTCACGGTCTGGGTGGCGAAGCCGCCTATGCCCTCGATCGCCTCACGACGCAGGATGGCGCATGAGCCGCAGAAAAAGGTCGCATCCCAGAAGTCATTGCCATCCTGCACCACGCCATAGAACAGGTTGCTTTCCGGCGGGGTACGGAAACCGGTCGCCAGATTGCGCTGGAAGGGATCGGGGGAATAGAAATGATGCGGGGTCTGCATCAGCGCGATCTTGGGGTCCCCGATCATCCAGCCCATGGTTAACTGAAGGAAGGCGCGGGTGGGAATATGGTCGCTGTCCAGCGTCAGGATGAACTCGCCCGATGTCCGTTTGAGCGCGTAGTTGAAATTACCGGCCTTGGCATGTTCATTTACGGGGCGCGCGATGTAGGCCACCCCGCACTCTTCGGCAAACCGGGCGAATTCTTCCCGCTTTCCATCATCCAGGACATAGACGTTCAGCTTGTCACGCGGCCAGTCGATGCCCAGCGCGCCAAGTATGGTCAGGCGGACAATGCTCAGATCCTCGTTATAGGTGGGGATGTAGACATCGACCGTGGGCCAGTCCCTGGCATTGTCGGGCAGGGGAATGGGCGCGCGGCCCAGCGGGTAGATGGTCTGGAAATAGGTCAGGAAGAGCATCACCAGCGCATACAGTTCCGCCGTAAGCAGGAACGTGCCCAGTCCGATCTCGATCCAGGTGTCGAAATAAAGCGTATCGGTCAGACGCCATGTGAGATAGCGCAGGGATACGGCAGCCGACAGGACTTCCAGAAAGACCTGGACATGCCGGGTCTTTTTTCTGCCAACCACGAAAAAGACGGCCATGTAGACAAAGGCCACGACCAGTTGCTGGTTGGGCGTCAGCGTGACCGTACTGGCCGCGAACAGGGCGCACAGGGCGATAGCAACCGTAATTCCAATTCCCGGACGGGATGCGAGGAACAGTTCTAACCGGCGCGACCATGCCGATTCGGCCCGTGTTGGCGACTCAACCTCTGACATAAATCCACTCGTCCGAAATAAACTGCAAAAACAGAAAACTGCATTCAAAAACTGTCAGACAGTCATTACGCCTGCCGCCAGCATGCACAACGGCACTCCAGCCGCCTGAAAACCGGCGGGCGGTCTGGACGGAAAAGGCTCAGATCGTGCGAAACGGCGGGGATAATGCCCCGCCTGTCCCGGTCGTCATATCGTCACATGGTTTCAGGGAAGCCATAGCGGACTGGCCCTGAAACCACGCGCGATACGTTCCTTTTCAGGATTCTTCTTCTTCCCGGCGGCGCAGCAGGGCGTCGCGCAGGGTGGATTTGGGGGTCAGGCGTTCGGTCGCGCGGCCACCAAGGATCATGAACATTTCGCTCATGGTCGGCGAACCATCAGCCGACGGAGTGGAGACGGTTTCGCTGTTGGGGTTCGAATTCGACTTGGTCATGCTCTTCACCTTGGAATGTTGGGGACGGGAAACGCGCACGGGAACGGAGCTGAACAGCCTGCGTTCATCCGGTGGGCGGTTGAGGGAGAAAACAAGGCTACGGCTTGCAGGGCGCGGGCGTTCCCCGCGCTGGTGCCGCGCCTTGGGAACGGGCATCCAGTCCTCCTCCCCGGTTTCCTCCGGGAAGGATAGCGGAAGCTCCAGCGCATGTTTTTGTGGCGACGACATCGGTTCCTTATAGGGTGGTAGGGCACGGGGCCAGCGATCCACTTTGGCGTTCCGGCGCGCGGGCTGCAATGCCGGTGTGGGGGCAGGCTCCTCCACCGGTGGGGCGGGAGCGGGCTCATGCGCTTCCACCGGCGGCGATTCGATTGCGGGAAGCGGCGGAGCCTGCGTTTCGTGTGGTTCCGGTTCTGACAACGCAGGCGGCTCAGGCGCCACGGCAGCTTCCGGCGGGGGGAGCGCGGGTTCTTCCACCGCGGGTGGCGGCGGCGGCGCTTCATGCGCTACGGCAGGCGCGGGCGGGTGGCCGTCGTGCGCGGGCTCGGACGGCACATCGGTGCCGATGGCAGGCAGGGCATGATCCCGGTGTTCGGGCGTCTCTTCCGCCGTTACGTCTTCCGGCCCGTCTTCGCCTTCATCGTGTTCTTCTGGCTCTTCTGGCTCTTCTGGCTCTTCTGGCTCTTCTGGCCCGTCGCGCATTTCCGGTTCTTCAGCCGGTTCGTTTTCACCCGGTTCGCTGTCACCCTGCCAGTCGTAAGGGTCCTCGGTCTCGGCGGGGCCGTCTTCTTCGTGGGTGGAAGGCGGGGCGATCGCAGGGGGACCATCCGGGGGCTGAAAGGCGGGGTCGCTAAAGGGACGGTAAACGAATCCCTGCTCGACACCGAAGCTCTGCAGGACACGTTCTATATCCTGCGGACGCTCCCCTGCCGGGGCCTGGCCATTGCCTTCAACCCTGTCTTCCGACCCTGAACCGCTCACTTCGCTTGCTCCTCTGCTCGCGCGATATAAACCAGAAGCGTCAATGCCGCGGAATAATAATCCGGCGAATGGTCCAGTGTCGGCAATTCCGCGACGGAAGCAAGCCCCGTGCACTGCGCCACCGCCAGATATCCCGGTGGAGCATTATAAGGCGAGCGCGCACCCGTCGTCAGGTCCACCCATGCAGGCAGCCCGTCCGCGCCAAAATGATTCCAGAACCGGGCATAATCCGCCTGCAGGCGTGGCGTCAGCATGTGGGCCCAGTACAGATACAGGGGCACACGGATCGCATCATAGGAAAAACGCGGCGGCCATCCCTTCGCGATGGAGAAAACCTGCGTATGCCGGTCCATGGCGACCCAGTCCGCAGGCAGCCGCCACTGACCGAACCGGGCCTGCAGGATGATGCGCATGCCATCATGCATGATCGTGCGCCACGCCCGGTCGGCCGTCAGTTCCATGGCCTGCAGCAGCGCAGGCATGATGTAATAGGACAGGTTGAGTGTCACCACATCCGGCGTGACAAAACCCGTCGCCCCCGGCAGCAGGACCCGATACCCCCCGACCTGCAGGGTCATGTGTTTCAGGACATCGCGATAGATCGCAATCGCATCATGCACCAGATCGGTGCGTCCCCATCGCACCCCCGCGCGCCCAAGGGCCAGTGCGATCAGCAGGTCGCCGTCGGTGGCGTTGTTGGTGTCGGGCACGGCGGGATCATGGTCGGGCAGGAACCGCCATGAAAACAGTTTGTCCTTCGTATGCTGCAAGGTGGTGCGCGCCCAGTTCCACATGACCTCGAACGACTGGAGATCACCGGCGGCAACGGCAAAAAGCATGCCGTAGCCCTGCCCCTCGCTATGGGACTGGCCATTATTGCCGGTATCGACAATGCGGCCGTCAGGACGGAAATATTGCGCACGGAAGATGGCCCATTGCGCCGCGATGGCATCCGGTCCCGGCGGGGCGACAGGGGAAGCCGCACGGGCGCACGACATCCCGCCCCCGATTGCCGCAAGGGCCGCCAGCATGGTGCGGCGGCCCATCGCCGGGCGCGGAGGGAGCGGTGCGCCGCTGTCAGATGTCATGGAATTCGCGCGCATCAGATAATCATGCATCCTGTGGAGTTATCAGGTTTTCCTATCCGAAATCCATCAAACTGCAACCGCAGCCAGTCCCTGCGTACCTTCGCCCGCGCGGCAGCACGTCGGTTCAAGGCGCTTCCAGCAGCAGGCGTCCGATCCGGTCCCAGACCATGCTGGCCAGAATGGCGTGCCCCATCTGGGAAGGATGCGTATCATCAGCCAGCCAGTTGGTATGGTTTTCGACGTTGTAGAGCGGCTGGTCAGGCGCGAAGGGATCGATCTCGATATCAGGGGCAAGCGTTCCGTCGTGGATCGCGGCTTTCAGTGCCGCACGCGGCGCGCCGCCGGTACTGGTCTCATCAATCAGGGCTACGGTGAAACCGGCCTTTTTAAGCCGCCTGATGATTTCCGCGATGTTCCGCACGGTTTCATCTGCCGGGATATGGCTGGAAGGCAGGTGGTCATTATAACCACCGAACACGACGGCCACCTTCGGGCCGACACCCCGGCCTACCGTTTCCGCCGCGGGAACCATGCCCAGCATCTGCCGCGTGTTCGCACCCGATACCGCCAGATCATAGCTCTGGTAACGTCCGTACTGCTGCATGAGGTATGGCCAGTTCCGGCCATCGGACAGGCCATACCCCTCCGAACGGCTGTCACCGATCGTGACAAGGGCCGGGCGAAGCTGGGGCATGTAGTTTCCGGCTGCCGCTGCCGCTGCATGGAACAACCGCCGCTGCGCGGGATCAGGTGCATGGTCGGCAATAACCAGACCGCTCCACTGTCCCGTATTGCGCCCCTGCGAAAACCACGGACCGCCATCCATGTTGAACCCGACATACCCCCCGGCCAGTCCGCCCGCCGCCACGCTGCCGGACAGGCTGGCGGCTGCATTGCCGGAATGGAGGCCATAGCCCGCAGGTGTCGCATACACGTCGAACGCGGCGGGCGCGTTGGTAATGACCAGATCCGTCCGGCGGTCCGGGCTGGCTGCATCACCTATATGGGCGAACCCGTCCAGACTGTAACTGCCGAAAAAGACCCTGAACGTCCGCCCCCGCCCGGCACTGCCCAGCAGGACCGGCACGGGATAGGCCGCATATCCGGAATTGGAGGAAGCATAGGTGCCCACACTTCCAAAAAAGAAGTCATTCGCCGGAACCTTCACCCCCGCCGGGATGACAAATCCCCCCGGCCCGTTCTCTTCCCCCCATGAAAGGGTCTCGTTCCCCGCGATACGGACCTCACCGATATGGACCACGTGCCGTCCTTCGGTCGCCAGCAGGTGATGGCCATGCCCGCTCTGGTCATATACCCGCAGGACCGTGGCGAACGTGCCTGCGTCACGCCCGGCCAGACGTGTTCGCAACGTGTCCTGATCCAGCATGCCGCCGGGCAGGATCGCAAGCGTGGTCACGACCCGCCTGCCCCCCTGCACCGTTTCCACATCGACCGCAGGCCCGACATAGCCGGAAACCATCTGCACCGCGCCCCCCGCAAACACCACATGACCGGCCAGCGCATCCGCCGGACGCGCGACCACCATCGGTTCCCACCGCGCGCTTCCCGCCGTTACCGATGCCGCCTGCCAGACCTGTCCGCCCGCCTGCCAGATATCGCCCGTGGCGTAACCCTTCGTGGTGTCATCATGTAGTCCCGGCGCGCGGTCCATACCGCCGGATCGGCTATCAGGCGCAGGAATGCACACGCCGCTTCCCCCCGGCGCATCCGCGCATGACGCCGCATGGCCGGGCAGCGCATGGCCCGTGATCCCAAGGGTCAGTAAGGCAAGGCAGAGAGATTTCTTTTTCATGGCCTGCGATCCCGGTTGCGCCGCATCTCTCCGCTCAGTCCTCTTCCGCCGACAGGCGGGAAGAGGACGCAGCCTGCGTTTTGTCAGGCGCATCAAATACGTAATGAAACATCAGCATCCCGCTGGTTTCCGACCAGCTTCCCGCGCGCGTGAAACCGCCATTCAGCCCCAGCCGGAACTGCGGCGTAAGCTGGTAGACCAGTTGCCCCGACACGTTGCCCGCAACCCCGCTTGCGCCACCCCCTGCCAGTCGGCCACTGCCCTGCGACAGCGTGGCCTGAAGCTGCGGGTCGCGCGGATAGACCGGGGAACTGCCGCTATGGTAATTCTGGTATCCTGCCTCTCCACGCAGGAACCAGTTCCAGCGGCCCTGACGCCCGGACCATGTAACCGGCACCATCGCGCCGTAATAGGAGCTGGGGGAAAAGTATCCCCCCTGCCCCATCGTGAAGAAATAGGTGTTACGCCTGTACCCGAAATAGATCAGGTCCAGCCCCACGCGCAGGGCCTGCCGGTCGTTGTGATTCCACACGATCACATTGCCACCGGCGCCGGCCTCGCCTTCCGTATTGCCAACGACATTGGTGCCTTCCACATAGGCGCCGCCGCCGCCGGCATACAGGGTCCAAAACGGACGGGCGTATTCTATCGCCCCATGACCGAATACACGCGTCACCCCGCCCCATGTCCTGCCGGTACCGGGATCGGTCATGCCGGCATAGGACAGGATGCTATCGGTCACCATGCGGCGGCCGCCACTGATGTGCAGCCGCAGGTTACGCGTAAGCGAGGGCGCGAACTCGACACCACCCAGAACGTTGGTAATGGGGAAGCCCAGCGGTGATGTGCCCACATCGCCCGTAAACCAGCGGTTGGTGTAACTGACACCCAGACTGACACCCTGCGCGTCGTAATGGTTCTTCAGCGTGCCGCCATTGACCCCGACCGTCCCGAACATGTTCATGCCATAGGATGTCGGCTGGGGCCTGCCGGTGAACAGGAATGTCGGCGTAAGGGAAAATGTCAGCCGGTGCGCCCATGACGAGAGCGGGAAGGTGGCCGTGACCGGCACGGCCAGTTCCGTCATCTGCCCTTCCCCGCTGGCCCCGGTGCGGCCCCGGACATAGATGTTCGAATCAATCTGCGGGGCAAGCGTTTCGCGCAGGTAGGCGATCTGCCGGTCGGTCGCCTGTATGGCCGTATCATCGAACATGATCTGATAGCCCGCAGGCAGCGGGACGACACCCGGCCCGTTACGCTCGATGTGCATTTGTGGCCAGACATAGTCCGGCACAAAGGTATCGCGCGGTGGGCATTTTTTGGTCAGGCGGCCAGAGCACAGCAGTTCACGCACATGTTCCAGATCCGCAAGCTGGATGCGGGCATGGCCTTCGGCGCGGGCAATGTCCGACCGCGCTTCCCATGTCGGCGCGGCTTCAGGTGCGACATCCATCAGCCGCTTCATGTAGGCATGGGCGGATGCCATGACGTCCGCCCCCACCGAATCATCCACCGCCGCCGTCAGGGCCGACGGATTGTCCGGATGCGCATTCAGCACCGTCACGTCTTCATCCAGCGCGCGGCGCGGTTTGTCTTCCCTTGCATATACGCGCCCCAGCGCCAGATGCGCGGCGGCAGAGGAAGGATTGCCCATCACCAGTGGCAGCATCAGCTTTTCCGCCAGAGCCGTCCGGCCTTTCTGGTCCAGCCGGTCCGACTGCATGATGGTCAGGCCAATCTCGATCTGGTGGCGGACATCGCGCTGCTCTGCGGTGATGATATCGGGACTGTCCGTGGCGATGCGATCGAATTCCGTAAGATACGCCCGCGCATCCCGCAACGAACCGATACGCAATGATGTCCCGGCATAGGACAGTTTCTGGTTCGGCTCGGGATTGAACGTGATTGCGTTCTCGTGCTGCAGCACCCTGCGGGCCGAACGGGGATCGTCACGGTCCATAAAGGCGATGGCGACGATCATGCCCCGCATGCCGTCCGGGTCGGGCGTGTTCGCCAGCGCCATAAGCTGGTCCGTATAATCCGCCACACCGGGGTCAATGGCCCGCACTTCATGCGTCAGGCGCAGTTCACGCCCGGCCCGCACCATGTTGGGGGTCTGGCGCGCAGACGGCGGCAGACGGGCATAAAGTGCTGTTGCCGTGTCAATTTCGCCATGCGCGATCATATACAGGATCGCCACCTCGATATTCACCGCGGGCACCTGCGCCCCGCTGGTAAGCTGCCGGATAAGGGCGGCGGCCTGTTCCGTATCCTCATGGACATACAGCGCATTTGCCAGTTCCAGATGCACCCATGGATCGTCAGGCGTGTACTCCAGAACTTTCTTCAGCAGGGCGATGCGCTGATCCCCGTCAGTCGCGTGGTCTGCTTCGTAATGCAACTGCATGGCGCGCAGGGTGGGGATACGCGCGGGCTGCCTGCTTTCCACCATGCGCATCAGTTCATTCACCTGTTCGCCCTGCCCCTTCCCCTGCTGGAGCAGGACATAGGCAAGGTTATAGGCGGCATCGGCATTATGGGGCGCAAGACGCAGGATTTCCCGATACGCCTGCGCCGCGTCATCCAGCCGCCCCAGCTTGCGGTCCAGTGCCGCCTGCAGGAACAGCGCCATGTCGGCGGCATTCGCATGCCTGCGCAAGCGGTTGATGTCATCCTGCGCTGCGGCATACCGTCCGGCGTCGATGGCCGAGCGGGCATTGGCGATCAGCGGATCGGGCGCCGCGCCGACATAAACTTTCTGCAACGCCGTGCGCCAGTGGCTGTCCGGCGTGGCATCCGCCGCGATCGCCTGCATGAAATAGGCCTTGGCCTCGTCCGGGTGCTGCTGCGCCTGTGCCGCGATCCCCAGCCCGCCAAGGGAATCCGGATCGTTGGGGCTGAGCGTCAGGGCCTGCTGGAACTGGCTGGCAGCTTCGGCGTATTTCTTTTCTGACAGCAGCTTATACCCGGCCATCCGGGCAGTGGCGGCATCAATGCTGGCCTGTGTCAGTTGCGCCTTCTGCATGAGCTTGCGGATTTCCACATCATCGGGATGGCTGGCCAGCCATTCCTGATAGAGCGGGATGCTTGAACCCGTTACCGGCTCCCATGGCAGGGCTTCCCGCCAGGAAGCCAGTGCCCGATGGCGGATATGGGTGGAATCGGCATCGCGCGCCATCCGCTTCAGATCCGCCAACCCCTCCGCACGGCTTGCGATGCGGTAGGTCAGTATGCGGTCATATTCCAGACGTGCATCCATGTCTTCCGGATTACGGGCGACATAGTCACCCAGTTTCGTCCGCGCTTCCTGATAGCCCAGAATGGTGGCCCCGAGTACGCGGTAGTATTCCAGCGCCAGATCGGGCGGTGGATCACCATCCCTGAACAGGGCTTTGTACTTGAACATCGCCGGCATCATCTTGCCGGTTTCAGCCAGATGCCGTGCCTCCGCCAGTGCCCTGGGGTCGATCGCACTGTATTTGATCTGCGCGTTCAGCATATCGGCATAGGACGCGCCATCACGGCGCGCCACCAGTTGCTTCGCCGTTGCGTGGGCAGCAGCCATCTCGCCCGTGCCGATCTGGATGCGCCCCTGAAAATACAGGATACGACTGTCATCAGGGGCGATGCTCTGCGCTTCGCGCACGACCTCAATCGCCTTGTCGTACTGCTGCTGCCCGATCCAGTACTGGGCCTTGCGCAGGAGCAGACCCAATTCGGGATTATCAGGCGATGGAACCGTATTTCCGGCCACAACACCCTGCACCGCGACCGATTGGGAACTGAGCGCAGGACCATCATCCGCACGCGCCATGCCAAAAGGGATGCACAACGTGACACCACATAGCAGCGTCATATTGTACATGCCCTTTGGCATGGACGCGCGGATGCGTCGGGGCACCCCCGCGCCGCGTGGGTCAGGTGCCTTAATGCACACGTGACACGGACGATATGTAGAACAGAATCATCGCCAGCCCCCCACAGGCACCGACCAGCGCCAGCGCGCCGTAATTACGTGCAGTAGGTGTCAGGCGGCCTTCGTAATCAAGGAAAACACGCTCCACAAACACATAACTCAGCAGGCTTGCAATCAGGGCCGCCAGCAGCACGCCCCCCATCACCATGCCATGGACCTGGAACTGCAGCAGGTAATTGGCAACCACGATGGCGGGCCAGTGCCATAGGTACACCGAATAGGAAACAACCCCCAGCGGCGACAGGGGAACCAGCGCCACGCGGGCCACATCGTGCTGCGGGCACATGATGATGGCCATGACCGCCAGACAGGGCACGATAATCATATAGGACGGACAGGCGTACTGCAGCGTGTAGAAAAACATCACGCCCACAAGAAGGGCGATCGCCACGCCACACACGATATTGGACACGGCCCGCCCCGGTTGTGGACGCGGCAGTATCCAGATCATCGCACCAAGGGAGAACTCCCACAGGCGGTCGAGAATATTATAATAACCCTGCGTATCGCCGGTAAAATGGCTGTACAGGTCATATCCCAGCGACAGGACAAAAATACCGATCACCACCATATGCCGCAGCGGCGCCAGCCTGACCGCGAGCGCCACGGCAAGGATGACCAGATAGAACTGCATCTCCAGCGAGAGCGACCAGGTATGCAGGAAGGGGTAGGCAATGCTCTGCCCCTCGAAATACCCGACATGGCCCGATGCCCATATATTGGACAGATAGACCAGCGCATACGCCCCGTTGATGGCGATATCCGCACGGTCGCTTTGCAGTACCCACCACAGCATTCCGGCGGATATGGCGGCAATCATGCACAAAAGTGCGGGCAACAGGCGGTACAGCCGGCGGCAGATGAACCGCATGGGCTGGAACGGCTGCGTCACCAGTGCGGAATGTCCGATGAAATAACCGGAAATGACAATAAAGATGTCGACGCCAATAAAGCCGCCCTGCAGCCACCCGGCATGGAAAAGCATGACGGACAGCACGGCCAGCCCCCGCAGGCCGTCGATATCGCGCCGACGGCTTGTGGGAAAGAACTCGTTCTGAAGTATGCGTCGCCAGGTATTGTGGGCAGCATTGACCGCCTGACTCTGGATCATGATCCGCAATCCATGAAATACACCACCCTTCGGCCCGCGCCCCCTGTCGGGGCAGACACGGGGTTACTGCGCCGAAGCGGGTGATTCCGCCCTGATCTTCTCCAGCATGGGCAGCGTTGTCTGGATGATCGCGTTACCCCAGACCTGATAACTTGCGCCCGTGGCGTGAATACCATCGATGGTGTTGACCGAACCGGGTTTCATGAGCTGCGTGCCGTCAACATAGGCGCAGGGCGAAACCTCGCTTTTCAGCAGTTCCGCCATTTCGGCCGCGCGCTTGTCGGTCTTGCCGTAGCGCGGGCTGTACTGCCCCCATGTGGGACCAATCCAGATGCACGCGGTCTTGCCGATGGTATAGGTCAGGGTCTTGACCTGTTCATCCACCCAGTCCTTCGACACCGTGTTCTGGCCATAGGCTGCCATGGTGTCGCCCAGCACGACCATGATGACATCCGGATGCCATTTTTCCATCAGCGCGGAAATGGGCGGTGGGGAAGCGGGTTTCATGTTGGGGGCGCCGATCGGCGCATCGCCAATGCGCTCGGCCGCGCCACAGCCGTTATTGGGATTGGGCACGACCCAGTCCGCCGCCGTGGATGAGCACACCCCGTATGTCACGACTTTCGCGCCCTGCTTCGTATATTCATCAGGGAGAATGGAGAGCAGGGAATCCTTGAATGTTACATGGCTGTCGCCAATGATCAGAAGCGTGAGACCAGCCAGCAACGCATTCACAATCCATTACTCCACAAGTTTTTTACGAATGTTAAGCGCATAGCAGAAAAAAAAATATCGAACCAGAGCCACAGCCACCGTGCGCGCGATGGCGGCCGCATCGGCCTTTATCAGCCATCTGCGCTTCTATTATTATGATTTTAATCGTTTTTATTTCCATTTTCACGCTGGCGGACCGATACGAAAACCGGACAGAAAGTTAGACTGGCACATCTACGTGCCTGACAAATTCATGAAAAAAACAGGCCCGGCCCCAAAAATAGAGGCCGACAGTCCGGTATTCTTTCTGCCTGTCGCCCCGCGAATATCACAAAAATATATTTTTTAAAAAATTGTCATGAAAAATTATGGAATAAAGTCAGAAAATATCCATCAAACCCCCGGCGAAAACCAGATCGTTTCGATCTGTTGATCACCACATGCCATGATATGTTTTTACAAACCGTAAAGTGCCGCAACAGCAGTCCTGCTTTCCAGAACAGCATTCCGCCGGCACCTGCACGAACTGCATTATATTTACAAAAGCAGACAGAAATCCCGCACAGGACTTCAGATGCGCACAAGTGGGCGCATCCACATGCCACGCCGCTATTGCCCGCATAAGCAGGATGGGCAATATCATTTGCGATATGAAGAATTGGCGTCCCGTACGGGATTCGAACCCGTGTTGTCGCCGTGAGAGGGCGATGTCCTAGGCCTCTAGACGAACGGGACCAGGGCCGAGGCCGCTTCTATGTGATCCCGCATTCCAATGCAAGAGGCAAGAATGCTGCCGCCCCGCTTTTCCGGCTTTCAGCGCCCGATCAGCAGCCGCGCCACAATCCGCCTGCCCGCCGGGTCCCATATGATGATGCGTTCAGCACTTCCTCCACCCGACAGGGCGGCGGCGATCATGCCATCGGGGCGCGTGGTCAGCGATTCAACATGGGTGCCTGCCGGTTCATCCAGCATCAGCGCCTCATATCCCCCCTGCGCTGGCAGCGTCGGCACGGACGCCGAAACCGCCGGACGGGTAGCGGCAATGGACGGATGCATCATCCGGTGCACCAGCACGCCCACCAGCACGAGGGAGCCGACAAACAGCAGAACCCCCATACCGATCACCGCCGCCAGCAGCGCGCGCGATCCCTGTTTTTCCATTATGTGCTTTCCGTTCCCGTATGCCGTTTTTTCCGATAGACACATGCCATGACCGACACCGCCCCCCCTGCCCCCGTCATCGCCACCGCCGATGACGCAGGCCAGCGTACCGACCGCTTCATTGCCAGTGCGGTCACCACGCTGTCACGCTCACGCATCAAGTCCCTTATGGAAAGTGGCCACCTGTTACGCAATGGCAGCCCGCTTCGTGACCCGGCGGAACCCGTGCGCGCGGGCATGTGTTATGAAATTCATCTGCCCCCCGCAATCCCCGCAACACCGCAGGGGCAGGATATCGGTCTGGACGTACTCTATGAAGACCGCGACCTGATCGTACTCGACAAACCGGCGGGCATGGTCGTCCATCCCGCGCCGGGCAACGAGGACGGCACATTGGTCAACGCCCTGCTGGCCCATTGTGGCGAGGGGCTGACCGGAATCGGTGGCGAAAAAAGACCCGGCATCGTCCACCGTCTGGACAAGGATACGTCGGGCGTCATGGTCGCGGCCAAAACGGAAATGGCCCATCAGGCGCTTTCCCTCGCCTTTGCCGAACGCAGGATCGACCGTGCCTATCAGGCCATATGCTGGGGCATTCCCACGCCCGCCAGCGGATCGTTTGACGGTGCGATCGGGCGCGACCGCCGCGACCGCAAACGCATGGCGGTGATCGCCAATGGCGGCGGCAAGGCGGCCCTGACGCATTACCGGATTCTGGACACCTTCCATGGCGGGCTGTCCCATGTGGAATGCAGGCTCGCCACCGGGCGCACGCACCAGATCCGGGTCCATTTCGCCCATGCGGGTCACGCGCTGGTGGGCGATCCTGTCTACCTGCGCCGCATTCCCGCAGCCGCCCGCGGCCTGCCCCCCGATGCGAAGCATGCCGCGCTGGATTTTGCCCGTCAGGCGCTGCATGCCCGCAGGCTGGGATTCATCCATCCGCGCAGCGGCGAACAGATGCTGTTCGAGACCGCGCCCCCCGAAGACTTCCGCCAGCTTCTGGACAGCATCGCCTGACCTGCTGGCATATTTATTGACATAACGGGGAAAAATCCCTACATTCCATGATTGTTTGCCGGGGCCGACGCCCCCAGGCTAACTGGACGTCCTGTATGAAACTGCCCATGACGGGGGTTTGATATGGGGACGTGAGAAGTCCAGTCGTGCGTCTAGCAGAGTGATGATGCAACCCTTCCGGTCACAATTACGTTGAACCGGATTACCGCTGCCCATCCCTGCAACAGGAGTCCGTTACAATGGCCTCTTCTGCTCTCATTTCCGGTCCCGAAAACAACCTGTCCAAATACCTTCGGGACATCCGCAAATTCCCCATGCTCTCCCCCGAGGAGGAGCTTCGCCTGTCGCACCGGTGGAAAGACAAGGGCGACACCGAAGCCGCGCATAAACTCGTAACATCCCACCTGCGGCTGGTGGCCAAGATCGCCATGGGCTATCGCGGCTACGGCCTGCCGGTGGGCGAACTGATCAGCGAAGGCAATATCGGGATGATGCAGGCCGTGCGCCGCTTCGACCCTGATCGTGGCTTCCGTCTGGCCACCTACGCCATGTGGTGGATCAGGGCCGCAATACAGGAGTACATCCTGCATAGCTGGTCACTGGTCAAGATCGGCACAACCGCCGCCCAGAAAAAACTTTTCTTCAACCTGCGCCGCCTCAAGGGGCAGATGCAGGCGATTGACGATGGCGACCTGCCGCCCGAACAGGTCAACAAGATTGCCCAGTCCCTCGGCGTGCCCGAACAGGACGTGGTGAACATGAACCGCAGGCTTGCGGCCCCGGATCACAGCCTGAACGCCCCGTTGCGGCTGGATGGCGAGGGCGAATGGCAGGACTGGCTGGTTGATGACAATGACAACCAGGAAGAAACCCTTGCCCAGAGCGAGGAATTTTCCGGCAGGCAGGCCCTTCTGGCCAACGCCATGAAGTCGCTTAACGAGCGTGAACGCCACATCCTGACCGAGCGCAGGCTGAAGGAAGAACCCGCCACGCTGGAAGAACTGTCGCACGTCTACAACATCTCCCGCGAACGGGTGCGCCAGATCGAGGTCCGGGCCTTTGAAAAGGTGCAGAACGCCATGAAGGCGGAAGTCGCCACCCGCCGCGCGAAACACGAGGCACAGGCCGAGGCCTGACCCCGCGTTACTTCCCGATAAAAAAGCCCCGCAGCGCCAGAAGCGCGCGGGGCTTTTTTTTGTCTGTGCTGACCACAGGAGGGAAGAAGCTTCAGGGAATACCGCCTTTTTGAAAAAAGGCGGTACCCAGGAACTTCCATGACTTTCAGATCAGTCCTCGAACGGGTCACGCATCAGGATGGTGTCGTCACGTTCCGGACTGGTGGACAGCAGCGTTACCGGTGCTTCGACCAGTTCCTCGATCCGGCGGACATATTTGATGGCCTGCGCGGGCAGTTCAGCCCATGAGCGCGCGCCCTTCGTGCTGTCCTTCCACCCTTCCAGCGTTTCAAACACGGGACGGATACGCTGCTGCGCACCGGGGGCGGAGGGGAAATGCTTCGTCGTCACGCCATCAAGCTCGTAACCGACGCAGATCCTGATTTCGTCCAGCCCGTCCAGCACGTCCAGCTTGGTCAGGGCAAGGCCGTTCACGCCACCAACACGCACCGCACGACGCACCAGCACGGCATCAAACCAGCCGCAGCGACGCGGGCGCCCCGTCACGGTACCGAATTCATGCCCGCGTTCACCCAGCGTGCGGCCCATTTCATCATGCAGTTCGCTGGGGAACGGACCTTCGCCCACGCGGGTCGTATAGGCCTTGGCGATACCCAGAACGAAACCGATGCTGTTGGGGCCGACACCCGCGCCGGTACCGGCATTGGCGGCAACCGTGTTGGAACTGGTCACGAACGGATAGGTACCGTGATCCACATCCAGCATGACCGCCTGCGCGCCTTCGAACAGGATGCGCGCGCCACCGCGGCGGCTGTCATCCAGCAGGTCCCATACCGGGGCCATAAACGGCAGCACGCGCGGCGCCACGCCGTTCAGGAAGTCCAGCAGTTCCTGTTTGGTGAAGGTGTCCGCACCCAGCCCCTTGAGGAGGGTGTTGTGGTGCAGCAGCAGTTCATCCAGCTTCCAGTCCAGCGTTTCCGGCTCGGCCAGGTCACACAGGCGGATGGCGCGGCGGGCGACCTTGTCTTCATAGGCGGGGCCGATGCCACGGCCGGTCGTACCGATCTTGCGATCCCCACGCGCGGCTTCACGCGCACGATCCAGCGCGCCATGCACGGGCAGGATCAGCGGCGCGTTTTCAGCAATCTTCAGCGTCTCGGGCGTGACTTTCAGGCCCTGCGCGGTGACACGGTCGATTTCCTTCAGCAGGGCTTCAGGGTCGACAACCACGCCATTGCCGATCACACCCGTCTTGCCACGTACCAGGCCGGAAGGCAGAAGCGACAGCTTGTAGGTCTGATCGCCCACAACCAGCGTATGGCCCGCATTATGGCCGCCCTGGAAGCGTACGACCACGTCGGCCCGGCTGGCCAGCCAGTCAACGATCTTCCCCTTGCCCTCGTCACCCCACTGGGTGCCGATCACGGTGACGTTGGACATTTCATGCTCCTTGATATGCTGCCCGGCGGCGACTGCTGTGCCTGCCGGAAAAAACTCTGCTGTTCAGAAAATCAGGCGAAAAATCAGGCCCCGTCCACCGGCACGGCCTGCCCGTCCACCACCATCAGCGGACAGGACAGCATCACCGCTTCCGCCCGCGCGTCCCCATCGGGCGCCAGCGCGCCAACCGTGGCATAGCCCCCGGCGCGCAGTGCCGCCCCGGTTTCCGCCGGGGTGCCCCACGGCAGGAACACCCGCACGCGGCTGGGCAGCGCCGGGGCGGCACGCAGGATGATGTCCGGGCGCAGGGTCAGGCCACAGGCCGGTTCGTCATCATTGGACAGATAACGGCCACCACGGCCCAGCTCCTCGCGCTGTCCGGCTGCGTACACGCTTACGCAGACGCCGGTATGATACTGCCAGCCCCGGAATTCCACCGGGTCAACCGTCAGGCGGATACCCGGCACGCGGGCTTCGATCGCGGCGACAGTCGCGGCCAGCCTTTCGCTCAGCGCACGTACGGCAGGCGGCAAGTCGACCGCAGCCAGTTCCGCCAGCGCGCCATGCGCCGGACCCGCCGCATGCAGCAGGCGGATCAGCACCGGGGCCAGTTCACCGCCATGGCGGGCAACGGCGGCCGCGTCCTTGCGGTCCAGCGCGCGCATGAGCGTGCCGCGCACCTGTCCGTCAAACCCGCCCGTATCCAGCAGCGCCGTGGTCAGGGAAGGCATGGTCAGGTCGAATGACACGCCACGCACCTGCAACGTGGCCAGACATTCCGCGGCGATGGCGACGATTTCCGCATCCGCTTCAGGCCGGTCGGGACCGATCAGTTCGATACCGGCCTGCGAAATCTGGCGATCCCCCTCACCCCGGTTGCTGGCCATGAGGATACACGGCCCCGCATAGGCAAGACGCAGCGGGCGCGGCACGTCCGGCAGCCGTGTTGCGGCAATGCGGGCGATCTGCGGTGTCATGTCGGGACGCAGCGCCATCATGCGGCGTGTATCAGGGTCCATCAGCCGGAACGTCTGCTCCGCCACGGCAGAGCCCGCACCGGACAGCAGCGTTTCCTCGAATTCCAGCAGGGGCGGCGTCACGCGGTCATAACCGTGGGCCGCGAACACGCGCATCAGCGTCTCGACACCGGCGGCCTCGGCTTCGGCCTCGGGGGGGAGCCTGTCCACGAAACCGGCGGGCAGCAGCGCAGGATTGAACGGCGGATCATCAGTCATATCGGGGGCCTATCGTGCTGCACCCTGCCCGACCAGCGGCGGACAGGGTGGAGAGGACATGGAAGCGGATGGCTTCAGGCGTGCTGGGGGCAGACCTGTGCGTAGGCCCAGTCAAGCCACGGCAGCACGGCACGCAGGTCGGATGCCTCCACCGTCGCACCACCCCACAGCCGCAGGCCCGGCGGCGCATCACGGTAGCTGCCCACATCAAGCGCCACACCTTCCTGCCCCAGCAGGGAGACGATCTTCTTCGCCGCCGCCGTCTGGCCCGCATGGTCCAGCGCGGTAAACCACGGCGCCACGATACGCAGGCAGATGGCGGTGCTGGAACGGTGCGCGGGATTGGTCGCAAGGAACTGCGCCCAGTCGGACTGTTCTTCCCATTCGGCTATGGCGGCAAGGTTGGCTTCACTGCGCGCGATCAGCCCCTTCAGCCCGCCGACGCTTTCGGCCCATTTCAGGCCGTCAAGCGCGTCTTCCACACACAGCATGGACGGGGTGTTGATGGTGTCGCCACGGAAGATGCCGTCAATCAGCCCCTTGCTGTTGGTCAGGCGGAAGATCTTGGGCAGGGCACGCGGCGCGGGCGTTGAAACCAGTCGTTCAACCGCGCGTGGCGACAGGGCCAGCATGCCGTGCGCGGCCTCACCACCAAGCACTTTCTGCCACGACCACGTCACCACATCCAGCCTGTCCCATGGCAGGTCCATGGCGAAGGCGGCGGATGTGGCATCACAGATCACCAGCCCGTCGCGCTGCGCGGGAATGGCGGCGTCATAGGGCAGGCGCGCGCCCGATGTCGTGCCGTTCCAGGTCAGCACCACGTCGCGCGCCCAGTCGACCTGCGCCAGATCGGGGATTTCGCCGTAATCCGCTTTCAGCACGCGGGCATCGGCCAGCCTGAGCTGGGCAATGATGTCATTGGCCCATGTGGCGGAAAAGCTTTCGAACGCCAGCACATCCACCGGACGCGTGCCGAGGATGGACCACAGCACCATTTCCACCGCACCCGTATCCGATGCGGGCACGATGCCCAGAACCCAGTCATCCGGCATGCCCAGCAGCGCCTTCGAGCGCGTGATGACATCATTCAGGCGCGCGCGGCCTTCCGTCGAACGGTGCGAGCGCCCCACCAGCGCATCGGACAGGGCGGAAAGCGACCAGCCCGGGCGCTTGGCGCACGGCCCGGAAGAAAAGCACGGATTGGCAGGCCGTGCGGACGGCTTGGCAGTAAGGGGATCAGGCAAGGGAGACACGTCCTGTTCGCGACACGGGCAAAAGGGGGCGACACCGCGCGCCGGTGCGCCAGACTGGTACGAGAGAGGGGATTCGAACCCCTATGCCTTTCGGCGGTCGATTTTGAGTCGACTACGTCTACCGTTCCGTCACTCTCGCATACAGGCAACCCGCCCGGAGAGGACGGAATGCCACGGCAATCGGTCCAGGGACGTCTTGCGGACCCGCTATATCACACGGGCGGCGGCGGTTCCAGCCCAAGCATAAGCGCCACATTCTGCAACGCGGCACCCGAAGCCCCCTTGCCCAGATTGTCCAGACGCGCGGTCAGCACGGCCTGTCGCATCGTGTCGTCACCATGCACGCGCAGTTCCATCCGGTCGGTCCCGGCCAGTGTATCGGCCACCAGTTTGGCGCAGGGATCGTTCACGGTAATCCGGTCCGATCCCCTGTAATGGGCCGCAAGGGCTTCATGCAGGTCGGCAATGCGGACCTGACCGGGCAACCGGTCCAGATGCAGCGGCACCGACACGATCATGCCCTGCGGGAAATGCCCGACGGAGGGTACGAAAACCGGCGCATGCGCAAGCCCGGTATAGGCCATCATTTCAGGCACGTGCTTGTGCCCAAGCCCCAGCCCGTACAGTTCGAAGGCCGGTCCGCCGTCACGCTCATGCGCCTCGATCATGCTGCGGCCACCACCGCTGTACCCGCTGACGGCATTGACGCTTACCGGGTAGTCCGCAGGCACCAGCCCCGCTGCAATCAACGGGCGCAGCAGGGCGATCATGCCGGTGGGGTAACAGCCGGGGTTCGATACCCGCGCCGCAGCACGGATGGCGGCAGGCTGGCCTGCATCCATTTCGGGAAAACCGTAAACCCATGCCGGATCGGTCCGGAACGCCGTGCTGGCGTCCAGCACGCGGGGGGCATCAGCCCCCATTTCATCGGCCATCGCCACGGCTTCGCGTGCCGCCGCATCGGGCAGGCACAGGATGACGACATCGACCGACACCATCATGTCCCGCCGCGCCTGCGGGTCCTTGCGCCGTTCGGGATCAATGGAACGCAGCGTGACCGGCAGGTGCTTCAGGCGGTTACGGATACCCAGCCCGGTTGTCCCTGCCTCACCATCGATAAAGACCGCTGCCTGTGCGTCGCTGCTCATGTTCCATGCGTCCCGATAAAAACTTTCCGCCCACGCGGTGGCCGATCTATACAAAACCTGCGCAAGACCGCAACCAAAACAGGCAGGAAACCACCCCATGCACGATGCCCCGACCGCCCTGCAACGCCTGCTGGACATCATGGCCCGCCTGCGTGACCCGCAGACCGGCTGCCCGTGGGACAAGGCCCAGAACTTCGCCACCATAGCGCCCTACAGCATCGAAGAAGCCTATGAAGTGGCGGACACCATCGCGCGTGAGGACTGGGACAGCCTGCCCGATGAACTGGGCGACCTGCTGCTGCAGGTGGTCTATCACGCGCAGATGGCCGATGAGCAGGGCCTGTTCGATTTCGCCACCGTCGCCCGGATGATCGGCGACAAGATGGTGCGCCGCCATCCCCATGTATTTGGCGACACCCCGGCCAGTGCGGGCCAGTGGGAAAACGGCAAGGCGCAGGAACGTCTGGCCCGCAACCGCGGCGGCACGCTGGACGATGTGCCCGTGGGGCTGCCCGCCCTGCTGCGCGCGCGCAAACTGTCGGCCCGCGCGGCACGCACCGGTTTCGACTGGGACACGGTGGGCGAAGTCGCGGCCAAGGTGGACGAGGAACTGGACGAACTGAAGGTCGAACTGGAATCGGGCGATCGGGAAAAGATATTCGACGAACTGGGCGATGTGCTGTTTACGCTGGCCACGCTGGCCCGCAAGCTGGACATGGACCCCGAAGCCTGCCTGCGTCAGGCAAACGCCAAGTTCACCCGCCGCTTCACCGCCATGGAACACGACATCATGGCGCGTGGTCTCAGCCTTGGAGATGTGGACGTAAAGACCATGGAAGAAGGCTGGCAGGTGGTCAAACGCCGCGAACGCGCGGATATGATGCCCGAAAGCTGACCTGCCGCCCCCGGGCATCGCGCTGGTAAAACCGTTTACGCTGAAATCCCACGGGAGACAGCCGGACCGTCCCGGCAATCCAGCGGCGATGCGCCTGCAATCCGTGGAGGAGAAAGCCGAGACACACCCGGCGTATGTATCAGGTAGGGCCGAACAGCAGGGCGTGCAGGGCGTGCCAGCTTTCCCTGTCCGGCGCATAAAGCAGGCCGCCGCCATGATTGGTCACACGGTAAGGCGTGCCATCGAACCGGGCGGCATAGCCGCCTGCTTCCGCATGGATCAGCCAGCCCGCCAGATGGTCCCATGGCAGGGTGCGGTTGAACAGCAGGAAATGGCAGCGCCCGTCCACCAGCATCAGATATTCATGCGCCGCACAGCGGAAATCCCATGATCCCGCCACCTTTGGCAGGTTCCGCGTCACGGCCTCCCGCACGGGCGCGGGCAGGTAGCGCCAGGAGGCATTGCCCGACATCTGCTGTGGCGGCACGGGGGGCGCAACGTGCAGGCGACGTTCGCGGCCCCGCTGGTCATGCAGCCATGCGCCATGTCCCCGCGCGGCCAGTACCGCGATGTCACAGACCGGATCGACAATCGCCCCGCCGATCACCTCGCCACCGGACAGGGCGGAGACCATGATCCCGAACAGCGGCACGCCCGCCGCGTAATTCGCCGTGCCATCAATCGGGTCAATCACGAAGGCAAGATCCGCCGACGCCAATCCGTCCAGCAGGGCGGGATCGGCTGCCACCGCTTCCTCCCCCACCACCAGCGCACCGGGCCACGCGGCCTGCAGGGCGGCGGTCAGGTCCTGCTCGGTGGCCTCATCCGCTATGGTCACGATATCCAGCGCACTGGTCTTGGTGCGGATGTCGGCACGGTCAAGACAGCGGAAATGGGGCATGACATGACGGTTCGCCGCCGCCCGCATCATGCCCACCACAATGTGCATGTCCGCCAGTGTGATCCGTACCGTCATTGCCACCTCCGTTATGCGTGTCAGTTCGCGGCCACCCATCCATGCACCCGCAGCAGTGGATTTTCCACCCCGCCCCGGTCACACATCGGTCACACCCCGGTCATCGCACTCCGCTCATCGCACGCCGGAACCGGCTACGAAGGCTGCATGCACGTCACGACATCACCGAACTGCATTTCGAACCGCGCGCGATTGGCAGGGGATACACGGACGGTCATGTCAGTGCCGTCCTCCCCGTCCGTCCGGGCGATGACTTCCCCATGTTCGTGCAGCCATGCCATGGCGGCGCCCTGGGTCAGCGGCACGCGGTAGGCGACGACTTCCATCGCCCGCGTCATGCGCTCGTCAATCGCGGCCAGCAGGTCAGGCAGGCCATCGCCAGTGATGGCGGAAATGACCACATTGCCCGGTCGGGCGCCCACCGCATCACGCCCGCCCACCAGATCGGCCTTGTTCAGCACCTCGATCACGCGGGACTGCCAGTCCTGTTCGATCGTGCCGGTGCGGGCCATGCCTTCAAGCACCTCGATCACATCATTGCGCTGGGATACGCTGTCCGGATGGGCGACATCGCGCACATGCAGGATGATGTCCGCTTCCGCCACCTCTTCCAGCGTAGCGCGGAAGGCTGCAATCAGTTCGGTCGGCAGGTCGCTTATGAAGCCCACCGTATCGGACAGGATCACCCGCCGCCCCGATGGAAGCTGGATGCTGCGCATGGTGGGATCGAGCGTGGCGAAAAGCTGGTCCTGCGCATATACGCTGGCCCCGGTCAGCGCGTTGAACAGGGTGGACTTGCCCGCATTGGTGTAACCGACAAGGGCCACGATGGGGAACGGCACGCGCCTGCGGGCCTGCCGGTGCAGGCCGCGGGTGCGGCGGACCTGCTCAAGCTCGCGCTTGAGGCGCACGATCCGGTCCCCGATCATGCGGCGGTCGGCCTCGATCTGGGTTTCACCAGGACCGCCAAGGAAGCCGAAGCCACCGCGCTGGCGCTCAAGATGGGTCCATGTCCGCACAAGGCGGCTGCGCTGGTATTCCAGATGCGCCAGTTCGACCTGCAGCGTGCCTTCGCGCGTGGCGGCGCGTTCGCCAAAGATATCAAGGATCAGTGCAGTCCGGTCGATCACCTTGCACCCAAGCGCGCGCTCAAGGTTGCGCTGCTGCACGGGCGTCAGGCGGGAATCGATGATGACAACCTTGATGTTGTCCGCCTGGACCGTTTCCTTGAGCGATTCAACCTGTCCACCCCCCAGCAGGGTGGCGGGCCTGCGCGCACGCAGCAGCAGCACGGCCTGACAGACGATCACCAGCCCGATGGAGGCGGCCAGACCGACCGCTTCCTCCAGCCGCGCTTCGGCGGCGCGGGCATCATCATGCCGGTCGGGACGTTCCCACGGCAGGATGACGGCCGCGCGCGTGGCAGATGACGGCACCACCGCCGTCACGACAGGCTGCCATCCGTTACTGCGTGATCTTCCACCCCGCTGCTTTCGGCGGGCGGTTCGAACAGGCTGACCGGTGTCGCGGGCATGACCGTGCTGATCGCATGCTTGTAGACAAGCTGCGTATGCCCGTCGCGCCGCAGCAGGACGGAGAAATTGTCAAACCAGGTGATGATGCCCTGAAGCTTGACACCGTTTACGAGAAAAATGGTGACCGGCGTTTTCGACCGGCGGACGTGGTTGAGAAACACGTCCTGTACATTCTGGGAAGGTTCTTTTGCCACGGGCAGGGCCTTACTTGATTACTTGTTGGGCGGGTTTACACGGCACAGTCTCGTGTCATGCTACGGCGTTGCCACCGTCCGTATCACAGTTCGTTGTGTAGCAGTCATGGGTGCACGGGGCAAAAATTCATCCGGCGTTACGATCCTCGGATGTGACGCCAAGCTGCTTGAGCTTGCGGTGCAGCGCACTGCGTTCCATCCCGACAAATCCGGCGGTACGGCTGATATTTCCCCCAAAGCGCAGAAGCTGCGCCTGCAGGTACTGGGTCTCGAACAGGTCGCGCGCCTCCCTCAGGGGCAGGCTCATCACATCCTCGTCAGAATCGAACTTGAGCAGCGCGGGCGCCCCTTCCCCCACCGTGGACGGCAGCATGTCCGCCCGGATGGGATCGCCGCTGTTGCCCGGCATCATAATGAGCAGCCGCTCCATAAGGTTGCGCAGTTCGCGCACGTTCCCCGGCCATTCATAACTCTGCAGCGCGGCAATCGCATCGCCCGACAGTTCACGCATGGGCAGACCGGCATTTTCCGCCGCACGGTCAAGGAACATGCGCGCAAGTTCGGGTATGTCCTCGCGCCGTTCCCGCAGGCTGGGAATCCGCAGCGGCACGACGGCCAGACGGTAGTACAGATCCTCCCGGAAACGCCCCAGCGCGATTTCGGACTGCAGGTCCCGGTTCGTGGTGGCCAGCACGCGCACATCCACCTTGACCCGCCGCGCGCCGCCGAGGCGCTCGAACGTCTGGTCCTGAAGGGCGCGGACGATCTTGCCCTGCGTTTCCAGCGGCATGTCCGACACTTCATCCAGCAGCAGCGTGCCCCCATGGGCGCGTTCCAGCACGCCCGTACGGCGGCCCGTGCCGTTTTCCCCGCCTTCGATGCCGAACAGTTCCTCCTCGAACCGGCCGGGGGCGAGGGTGGCGCAGTTGAGCGCGATGAACGGCCCTTCCGCCCGGCGGGAACTGGCATGGATCATCCGCGCCGCGATTTCCTTGCCCGTGCCCGCCGCGCCGGAGATCAGGACGCGCGAACCCGTGGGGGCCACGCGGTCGATCTGGTTGCGTACGGCGACTATGGCCGCACTGCGCCCCTCCAGCACGGTGCCGGAGCCCGCGCGCAGGCGCAGTTCCGCATTTTCGCGCGCAAGACGGGAGGCCTCCAGCGCGCGGCGCACGACCACAAGCAGCCGGTCGGCCTGAAAGGGTTTTTCGATAAAGTCGTACGCCCCGTGCTGAAGGGCGGCAACCGCCGTCTCGATCGTGCCGTGGCCCGATATCATGATGACGGGAACGGACGGTTCTTCCTTGTGCAGGACATTGAGGATGCCAAGCCCGTCCAGCCGCGACCCCTGAAGCCAGACATCAAGCACCACAAGCGAGGGACGACGTTCCCGGAAGGCGGCAATGGCGGAATCGGAATCCCCGGCCAGCCGGGTCTCGTATCCTTCATCGGCCAGAATACCCTCGATAAGGAGCCGAATATCCGGCTCGTCATCAACGATCAGGATTTCATGCCCCATGGTCGTCCTTTATCGGCAAAATCAACGTCGACACAGCTCCCCTGCCCCCGGCGCGGTCCTCAAGCCCGATGCTACCGCCATGATCTTCAAGAATTTTCTTGACGATCGCAAGGCCAAGCCCCGTGCCCTTGGGCTTGTGCGTCACATATGGCTCGGTCAGTCGGGCGCGATCCTCAACCGGCAGCCCGATTCCGTCATCCGCGATTGCGAGCACGACATTCGGGCCTTCATGTTCCAATGTAATACGGATCGTGCCGATCACGCCATCCCCGCCCGATGCGGCGGCACCGGCGCGCATGGCGATGGCGTCCGCCGCGTTCTGCAACAGGTTCGTCAGCGCCTGCCCCACCAGCCTGCGGTCGCAGTTCACCAGCGGCCCGCGATCGGGCAGCGTCGCCTCGTAGATGATTTCGGGATGAGCGTTGCGTTGCAGGATCAGGGCCTCGCGCACGATGCGTGACAGGTCTTCCACCCGCATGACGGGCTGCGGCATCCGCGCGAACGCGGAAAATTCATCCACCATCCGCCCGATATCGCCCACATGGCGGATGATCGTATCCACGCACTGGGCAAAGGTATCGGGATCGGAGGCGATTTCACGCAGGAAGCGCCGCTTGAGCCGTTCGGCGGCAAGCTGGATGGGGGTGAGCGGGTTCTTGATCTCATGCGCGATGCGACGCGCGACATCCGCCCATGCCGCCTTGCGCTGCGCAACCTGCAGGGCTGTTATGTCATCAAAGGTGACCACATAACCGTCAGCAAAATCGCCGGTCACGGTGCTCTGCATTTCCGCGCCGATTCGCACCAGCAGCGTGCTGGCACGCCCACCGGCCAGCACGTTGACTTCCCCCGTCAGTTCCCGCGCGCCGTCATGGGCGATGCGGGCCAGCATGTCGGCCAGTTCGGGCACCACGTCGATCAGCGGGCGACCGACGCATGCCGCCATGTCACGGTGCAGCAGCACGCTTGCGGCCCGGTTGGGCAGTTCGATCACGCGATGCGAATCCAGCCCGATCACCCCGGCGGAAACGCCGGACAGCACTGCTTCGGTAAAGCGGCGGCGTTCATTGATCTGGTTGGTGGCGTTGACCAGTTCGGCCCGCTGGGTCGCAAGCTGGGTGGTCATGCGGTTGAAGGCGCGCGACAGGCTGGATACCTCGTCATCGCGGTCGCCTTCGGGCACATTGCTGTCCAGATTGCCCTTGCTGACCCGTTCGGATGCCAGAATGAGCAGACGCAGGGGGCGCACGATCTGGTTGGCGAGCATGAGCCCGATCAGGATGGCCGTGGCCAGGACCAGAACCGCCACCAGCGCGAAGATCAGCACGAAGGTGAACTGTATCTTCCCCCGGTTGCCGTTGAGGCGCTGGTAATCAGCCACCACCTGTTCGGTGCGGTGCATGTGTTCGAGAATGGCGGGATCGACCGGGCGGGCGATCATCAGCATGAGCGGCGGCGTATCGCCCAGCGTAACCACCGCGCGGACGGTTTTTTCATCCGCCGAATCAAGGATCGCGATTTCGTTGGTGCGCGCCATCAGCGTGGCGGCAGGCGGCGGCAGGTCCTTCAGGTTGGCCGCACGCCCCATCAGCCCGCCGGAAGCGACGACCGTGTTGGTAAACGGGTCATAGACCACGGCCACATCCAGTCCGCGCAGCGTGGCCTGCGAGTCCAGAACCTGCGACAGGGCATCGGAATCATGCAGCAGGTCGCCACCCGAACCCGCCAGCCCGTTCTGCGCACTGACAAGGTAATTCGCCAGCGAGAAGGCTTCCGTGCGGATATTGGCGTTATGTTCCTGCAGATAGCCGCGTGATGTCTCCAGCGCTTCGTTCAGCGCGGTATTCACCCGGTCGCTGAACCAGATCTGGATGCCGTAATGAAAGAATACGGCCGCGAACGTACCCACGACGATCGTGGGGGCCACCGCCACGATACCGAACAGCGTCACCAGCCGCACATGCAGCCGCGCGCCCGCCAGTCCGCTGCGGCGTTCAGCCAGCACACGCCCCACCTTTTCGGTCAGCGATGTCGCCAGCAGCAGCAGGACAAGGAAGTTCAGGACAAAGACCAGAGCCTGTATCTGCGGATGATGGGCCAGCGACCGGCCACCCGACAGCACCACGAACGTCGCCACCCCCAGCACCAGCGCCAGCAGGACCAGAACCAGCGCCACATTGCGGCGCACCAGCATGTCCAGCATGCGACGCGCCAGACGGTAGGCGGCACCGGGACGGGGCGTGGCGTCCATGGTCAGCTACCGCCACGCACGACGGGGATATCGAGGTCGCGTATCTTCTTGCGCAGCGTATTGCGGTTCAGCCCCAGCATGGCGGCGGCACGGATCTGGTTGCCGCGTGTGGCCGCCAGCGTCATGGTGATCAGCGGGCGTTCGACCTCGGCTATCACCTTGTCGTAGATATCGCTCATCGGGATGCCGTCCTGCCCCGATGACAGGAAGCGGCGCAGGTGACGCTCCACCGCTTCCGCCAGCGTTTCGGTCAGGCCGGTAGCCTCGCCTTCGCCCTGTGCCGCCATGTTGCCGGCTTCGACCAGTTCGGCATCGATGATGTCCGCGCCGATATTTTCCTGCGGGTGCAGGGCAATGATGCGGCGCATGAGATTTTCAAGCTCGCGCACGTTGCCTGGCCAGCGATAGGCCTGCAGCCGGGCCACCGCATCATCATCCAGCAGGCGCACGACCCCGCCCTCATCCGCGTTTTCATTAAGGAAATGACGGGCCAGAAGGGGAATGTCCTCCACCCGTTCCCGCAGGGGGGGCAGGCGCATGGGCACCACGTTCAGGCGGTAATACAGGTCCTCGCGGAAGGTTCCGGCACGGATCGCCTGCCGCAGGTCGCGGTGCGTCGCGGCAATGATGCGCACATTGGCGCGGATGGGCGCGGTGCCGCCTACGGTCGTGAACTCTCCGTCCTGCAGCACGCGCAGCAGGCGGGTCTGGGCTTCGGGCGGCATGTCCCCGATTTCGTCAAGGAACAGCGTGCCACCCGCCGCCTGTTCAAAGCGTCCGGCCACGCGGGTCGCGGCCCCGGTAAAGGCCCCGCGTTCATGCCCGAACAGTTCGCTTTCGATCAGGTTGCGCGGAATGGCCGCCATGTTGATGGCGACGAACGGCCCCGTGCGCCTGCGCCCGTATTCATGCAGTGCGCGCGCCACCAGTTCCTTGCCCGTGCCGCTCTCGCCACCGATCATTACGGTCAGGTCCGAAGTCGTGAGCCGGGCAATGATACGGTAGATGTCCTGCATCACGACCGAACGGCCGATAAGCGACATCTGTTCGTCCGGCGCGGGGGCGGCCAGCGGCTGGACCGGGGTTGCCGGTGTCGCCAGCGCACGCGCCACCACCGCCAGCACTTCCTTGAGGTCGAACGGCTTGGGCAGGTATTCGAACGCGCCGCGCTGCGTCGCCTTGACCGCCGTCATCAGGGTGGACTGCGCACTCATGACCACCACGCGCAGGTCGGGCCGGATACGGCGGATGCGCGGGATCAGGTCCAGCCCGTTTTCATCGGGCATGACCACATCGGTAATCACGAGGTCGCCCTCGCCTTCCTCGATCCACTGCCACAGGGTCGATGCCTGCGCGGTGGCGCGGACCTGATACCCCCCGCGTCCCAGCGCCTGGCTTAATACCGTACGGATGGAGCGGTCATCATCGGCAACAAGAATGGTCGGCAGCGACATTCGCTATAAATCTCTCAGGAACTGGAATGGGGGCATTACGGGGTCTCGCGGTCTTCCGTCACGACAGGCAGATGCAGCAGTACGTCCGTGCAGCCGGGCTGGCTTTCCACCTCGATCACGCCGCCGTGGTCTCCCACGATCTTGCCTGCAAGCGCCAGCCCCAGCCCGCTGCCCGTTGTTTTTGTTGTCAGGAACGGCTCGAACAGGTGCGGGCGGATATTGTCGGGAATGCCCGGCCCGTTGTCGCGCACCGAAACCAGCAGCGGTAGCTGCACGCGCTGCCCCCCGCCGGTGGAGACCCATATGCCAGGCCGGTAGCCGGTCGTAAGCGTAATCACGGGGGCGGGCGCGTCGGCGGGATGATCGTGCAGGGCTTCGGCTGCGTTCTTCACAAGGTTGAGCAGCACCTGCACCAACTGGTCGCGGTTGCCCCATACGGGGGGAAGGGAAGGATCGTATTCTTCCTGAAACCGGATATCGGCGGCAAAGCCCTGCTGGGCCAGCCTGCGCACATGTTCGAGTACGCGATGGATGTTGACCGGCCTGCGTTCGATTGGACGGTCGCTGAACATGTCCATCCGGTCCACAAGGTCACGGATACGGTTGACCTCGTCCTGGATCAGGACCGCAAGCTCCCGGTCGGACTCGCCCACCGATGTTTCAAGCAGTTGCGCGGCCCCCCTTATGCCCGAAAGGGGGTTCTTGACCTCATGCGCCAGAATGGCGGCCATGCCCGCCACGCTGCGCGCGGCGGAACGGAAGGTAAGCTGCCGGTCCAGCACGCGCACGGCTGAAAAATCATGGAAGGTCAGGACGACCGAACCCGGTTCCTCCGGCATGGGCGCACCCTGCACGGTGACACCGTCATGATGCAGGCGGGGGCTTTCCAGCGTAACCTCGTGCTCGACCACGGTATGGTCCTGCGCGCGCACCTGCTCCATGAGCATGAATACGGGATTGTCGGCAGGCAGCAGGTCGGTCAGCCGCGACTGCGCCAGATAGGAGCGCGACATGCCAAAAAACGGCTCCGCCGCGCTGTTGACGTAACCGATGCTGTTATCGGCCCGCACGACCATGACCGGCAAAGCCAGCGAATCAAGCACGATCCGGCCATTGCCCGTTACATTGGCGGGCGTACAGCCACCGGGGCCATCAGAAGGGGACGGGCTTTCCCTCATGCCGCCTGTGCGGCGGCCCTTTCCGCCTCCATGGTGGAGGGGCGTAGGCCGCGCACATTGCCCGCTTCGATCTGGCGGTCATAGAATTCATGGATCATGCCGATGGCGGCATCAACCGCATCCACACGGTTGATCGCGGCGCGGAAACCCGCCGAATCGGGCAGCCCCGCCGAATACCAGGACACATGCTTGCGCGCCAGACGCAGGCCGGGATGGGCGCCGAAATGGTCGATCATCATGCCGTAATGTTCCAGCACGATGGCCTTTTCCGCCGCAAGGTCAGGCTCGGGCACATCCTCGCCGTTCATGAGCGCGCGGGCGACCTGCGCCAGAAACCACGGGCGGCCATAACAGCCCCGGCCGATCATCACACCCTGCGCGCCGGAACGTTCAAGGGCCACGCGGGCGTCTTCCACCGTCAGGATATCGCCATTGACGATAACCGGCAGGTCCACCGCATCCACCACCTTGCGCACGAAACGCCAGTCAGCCGTGCCGTTATAGAACTGCTGACGGGTGCGGCCGTGTACCGTCACCATGCGGATGCCCGATTCCTGTGCAATCCGGGCCAGCGTGGGGGCGTTCAGGCTGTTATGATCCCATCCCATGCGCATCTTGAGCGTGACGGGAACGTTCACCGCGCGCACCACGCCTTCAAGCAGGCGACCGGCCTGCGCCTCGTCCCGCATGAGGGCTGAACCCGCAAGCTGCCCCACCGCCACCTTTTTCACCGGGCAGCCGAAATTGATGTCGATGATGTCCGCCCCGCGATCAACCGCGATCCGGGCCGCCTGACCCATCGCATCGGGGTCGCAACCGGCAAGCTGCACGGAATTGGGACCGTCATCCGCCACTTCCGCCATGCGCAGGGTATTCTGGTTTTCGCGGACCATGGCCCACGACGCGATCATTTCCGACACGACCAGCCCGGCCCCGAGCCTGCGCGCCAGCCTGCGGAACGGCAGGTCGGTCACCCCGGCCATGGGCGCCAGAATGACGGGCGCCTGCAGGACGACCCCACCCCCCAGATCAATAGGCGACAGCAGTTGAGACGACATGAACCCCGCTTCCCTGCCCCTGCACCCGGCCGTGTTCATGACGGCGCAATGGGTGTGGCAGCCACAATCCATCAATAATGCTTATGATTTAGGCAGAATACCCCCTCACGCCGCCCCACGCAATCGGCTTCGGTGCATTGAAGCAACATTTCCCCGCGATGGCGCAGGCCGCGCATCTGGCGGGAATCCGGCGGCAGGAAGCCAATCGGAATGCACCTTCCCTACGGGTCATGGATCAGCCGCAACGGACAGCCAGCCAGCCGCTGCGCAATGATGCCCATACCCGAGCGGACGCAGGCCAGCAGCATGACCATCCACAACCGCAGTCATTTATTCCCCCGCGATGCTTGACGCGCGGGCGACATGGCCGCATTGCTCCGCATCATGCGTGTTGCAGCCATTCTTCTTGCCGCAGGCCAGGGTAGCCGGTACAGCGCCCAGACCGCGGCCCCCGTCGCCAAGCAGTATGTCACGCTGGGCGGACGGCCCGTCATCCGCCATGCGGCGGATGCCCTTGCCCCTCATGTCGGGATGATCCAGCCCGTGGGCGATCCCGCCCTGCTGGGCGCAGCGCTTGAGGGATTCGCACCCGAAGGCTGCACGGTCCTGCCGGTCGTATCCGGCGGCGATACACGTCAGGCCAGCGTCAGCGCGGGACTTGAGGCGCTTGACCGCCTTCCCGAAGGCGAGCGCCCTGATCTGGTGCTGATCCATGACGGTGCCCGCCCCTACGTGCCCGACAGCGTGACGCAGGGCGTGATCGCGGCCCTGTCGCAGCATGCCGGGGCCATTCCAGCCGTGCCGGTAGCCGATACCATCAAACGCGCCAGGGACGGCATCATTACCGATACCGTGCCCCGCACCGACCTGTTCCGCGCCCAGACACCGCAGGGCTTCCGCTTCGGGCTGCTGCGCGACCTGCATCGCTCCGCCGAGGCTGCGGACGCGACCGACGATGCCGCCCTGCTGGAAAAGGCCGGGCACCCCGTCGCCATCGTTCCCGGTTCGGAAGACAATATCAAACTGACCTACAAGGAGGATCTGGTGCGCCTGGAACGCCTGATCGGCCCGACCCTGCTGCCGCGCACCGGGATCGGCTATGACGTACACGCCTTTGCCGAAAACCGTCCCCTGATCATGTGTGGCATCACCGTGCCCCATACGCGCGGCCTTGCCGGGCATTCCGATGCGGATGTGGGCATCCATGCCCTGTGCGATGCGATTTACGGTGCGCTGGCCGAAGGGGATATCGGCCGCCACTTCCCCCCCAGCCAGAACGAGTGGAAGGATGCGGACAGCGCGCGCTTCCTGATCCATGCGGGCGAACGCATCCGCCAGCGCGGCGGCATGCTGGTCAATGCCGATGTGACCCTGATCTGTGAACGCCCCAAGATCGGCCCGCATTCGGAAGCGATGCGCGCGCGTCTGGCCGAACTGCTGAAGGTTGATATCGACCGGATTTCGGTCAAGGCCACCACGTCCGAACGCCTTGGTTTTACCGGGCGAGAGGAAGGCATAGCCTGTCAGGCCAGCGCCACGGTTCTGGTGCCCTGATTTCCATATGAAAACGGCCCGGTTCAGACCGGGCCGTTTTTACTTCCGCGGGGTTCTTACCCCGTATGGCACAGGCGCAGGAAGCGTGCCGCGTCCTCCACCTCCGCCGTCAGCAGGCGCAGGGTCTCGACCTGTTTTTCATCGAGCCCCCATATCGCCATCTGGGTCAGTTCATCCACGCTGGCGATATCCGCGGCGCGCGCGGCTGACAGCGCGCCCGTCGCCACCGCATAGCCCAGCACAATGCTTTTCATGGCGGGCACCATGACGCCAAGGGCGGCCAGCGTCGCATTATCCAGCCTGTCCAGCAGTTCCTGCCACGCCGCCTGCACGCCCTGCGGCTGCACCAGCGGCATGATGCCCTGCGTGACCGCCATATCGATGCCATGCCGTGCGCGCAGCCATGCAAGCTGCGGGTCCCATTCCGCCTGCTGGCGGGTGCAGAGCTGGGCGGGATAATCCGCGCGGTAACACAGCAGTTCGCCATCCACATACTGCAATAACGCCGCCACCTGCGCCGCCGGATCGGGAGCCACGCGTTCGATCATGCTACCGGTTATGCGGGTCATGGGCAGGTCATCGGGGGTGAACATGCCCCCTTTCTCCCCGCCCGCCTGCGCCCATTCCGCCGCAATGGCTTCAGCCAGCGCGACGGAGGCAACACAGAGCACCGCCCCGCCGGGCAGACGGATGGGCCGGCCGTCAAGTTCAACCCCGAACAGGCCATCCGCAGTTGGGCGCACGGCCGCATCCGTCCAGAACCGTTTGCGACTGCCCGCTTTCTGCGCGCTGGGTACGCGTACGCCGTCTTTCATCATTTCAGGATACCCAGGCCTTTCAGCAGACCAGCGGCTTTCTTGAGATTGGGCGCACCCTTGGAATTACCCAGAATCGCCGCCGCCCCGCCTGACGTGGATGCATCCGCAGCCCTGGGGGCCGCCGTGGTGGGCTGGGGACCGGGCTGTCCTTCGCGTGCGGCCTTCAGCGTCGCGGGGCAGGGATCGGCAATGGCGGTATTCTTGCCCGATCCACCCAGCAGCAGACCGATGGCGTAGCGTCCGTCCGAACCCGCATCCATCTTCGGACGCGGCGCGGACAGGGTGCCGCCAACACGCAGCGGCAGGCTGGCACCCGTCCCGCCGATCAGCACCTGCGGCACGAGATGCAGGTCCAGATCCTGCGTGACCATCCCCACCGTGCCGTGGCCGGTGACAGTCAGTGCGTTGGTCTGCACGCCGATCGTATCGATATTGGCGCGTCCATCCGCCATATCCATATGCACGCCAAAACAGCGCAGCGCGATCGGACCGGACCCCAGCGCACCCCGCGCGGTATCACCCAGCATCGCGCCCAGCGCGCTGCCGCTGACCGTGCCATTGACCATCGACACGCCCATATGGCCCGTCATGCTGTTGCGCAGTTCGGTGCGGGTATTGCCCTGCGCACGCCCCGTTCCGACCACCTGCAACGCGCCCTGCACCATGTTGGACAGGCCCGCCCTGCTTTCCACCCATGTGGCAGGCAGCACCAGCGTACCGATCGTGCCGGATATGGTGGGCACGCTGCCTGATGCATCAACCGTAAGCTGGCCCGATATGCTGCGTCCCGTGCCCTGCGCCTGTATCGGGTCAATGGTCAGCCGCCCGTTGCGCAGAACCACATGCGTCAGGGCGTTGTGGTAGTCGTCGCCCTCAAATTCCATCTGGCCGACACTCAGCCGCAGGTCCACATCCTGCTTGCGCAGTTCGGCAAAGGGCAGCGTATCACCGGCAGCCGTTTCCTGCGCCGGGGCGGTTACGCCGGTCGCATCGGCCTTCGCGCCCTGCGCCATCAGGGCATCCGCATTCAGCCAGCTTGCATCCAGCGTGCCCGCCAGCAGCGGCACGCCGTCATGGCCGCCATGGACCGACAGGTCCAGCGCCCCCTGAAGGGAGACCTGCGTGCTCTTGACCGCGATATCGGATAGCTGGAAATGCGCGCCGTTGTCCTCGCTCACCAGATGGGTGGAGGCTTCAAGATGGTCGATCCCCGCCCCATGCGGCAATGCAAGATGCCCGGCGGAAGCCGTAACATTCACCACCGCGCGCGATCCGCCCAGCGTGCCCGCAATCCGCATCGAACCCGGATCGCCAGATACATCAAGCGAAAGCGGCAGCGGGTCCGACAGGTGGGACAGGACAGCGGCCTCGACCTGCTGGAGCGAACCCAGCGTGCCGGACAGTTTCAGCCCCTGCCCTTCCCACTGTCCCTGCGTGCGGATGGTGACGGTATCCTTTGGACCCGGCGCATCAATGGACAGGCCCTGCAGCGTCAGCCCTGTCACATACGGCCCCGCATCCACAGCCCGGGTATCCAGATGCAGGCTGTCGAGCAGCGGCGTGCTGCCTTCCTTGTCCGCCGCACTGCCGTCCACCACCTTCGCCCTGAGCGAGAGACGCCGCACATCAGGCAGATTCAGGCCGGGCACCACGGCCTCGATCGCCTTCAGGCTGGCGATGCTGCCATCAAGTGCCAGGTTGTAGCCCTTCATGTGATCCGGGTCGGCCACACTGCCCGACAGGGCCACCTGCCCCACCGGCTGCCCGCCCGAAGTGAAGGCGGCGTTCAACGCGACCGGCCAGCCGGAACGCGCGGTGGATGTCAGGTTGATCGGGCCGGTATAGCCCGTCAGCGTGAAGGCGCCGCCATCATTATGGCCCGCGATGTCGATCTGCGGTTTTTCACCACTGACACCGGACAGGTTGGCATGGTCCAGCACGACCTTGCCCTTGCTGCCCGTCATCTGGTCATCCCAGTCCAGATCGGCGTTGGCGACCCGGATACTGCCGATCTGCACCTTCCAGTCAGATGCGGCCTGCGTCGTTGCGGGCTGCGCGGTGGCGGTGGCCTGCGGACCAGCGGGGGACAGGCGCCAGTTGGCCTGCCCCTGTGCCGTGCGTTCCAGATGGACCACCGGATGGTCCAGCTTCACATCATCAAGCCGGATTTCATGATGCAGCAGCGCCATAAGCCCCACCGTGGCTTCCAGCCTGTCCGCCGTGACCATGTCCGCATAAGCACCACCGGCCATGTCGGACAGGCCGACATCACGCACGGACAGCGACAGGCTGGGCAAAAGATGCAGGTCCGGCACGCCCATGCGCACCTGCCGACCTGTCTGTTTCTCTATCGCGGCGATGGCTTTCGTCCGCAGAGCCTCGGGGTCCAGCATGGAGTGAACCATGAACCCGGCCCCACCGGCCACCACCACTACCGCTGCGGCGGAACCCAGCAATATCCGCCGTGCCTTTGCGTTCTGTGCCATATCGCTTCCTGTCCTGTACGTTCCCCGGCGCGTCAGATGCGCCGGCAGGGCGCCGCGGCAGGTGCGACAAACCCGATCTGCCTGAATGTTTCGCGCATGTGGGGGGAAAGCTCCGCCTCCACCACCAGCCTGCCACCTGCCGGATGCGGCAGTTCCAGCCGACGTGCATGCAGGTGTAGCCGATCGGCGAAGCCCGCGACATGCGCTATGTCACCGCCGTATTTCGGGTCGCCCAGTATGGGGTTGCCCAGCGCTTCGCAATGCACGCGCAACTGATGGGTGCGACCGGTCAGGGGCGAGAGCGCCAGCCACGACATCTTGCGCGCGGCCGCATCCAGCACTTCATATTCGCTCAGGGCATGGACGGCATCCGCGTCGCCGCGTTCGGCCACCACGCTGATCGCGCCCGCACCCGCGCCCAGCTTGGTCAGCGGCTGGTCGATGATGCCCGTCGCCGGGCTGGGCCGCCCGACAACCACGGCCCAGTAGACCTTATGCACGTCGCGCCCACGGAAAGCAGCCGCCAGCTTGGCGGCAACGCCGGGCGTGCGGGCGACCAGAAGCAGGCCGGACGTGTCACGGTCGATACGGTGAACCAGCCGCGGGCGCGGATCGTCGGGACTGTCACGCAGGCCGTCAAGCAGCGCGTCGATATGATGGGTGATGCCCGGCCCGCCCTGCACGGCAATGCCCGCGGGCTTGTTGAGCACGATCACATGCTCGTCGCGGTAGATCACCATCTTGTTGATCTCACGCACTTGCCGCTCATCCAGTGGCTTTACCGCCAGTGGCGGCGGACGGTTTGCGTTGGGTATGGGCGGCACGCGTACCGCCTGCCCCGGCACCAGACGGGTGGCGGCGGTGGCGCGCTTGCCATCCACGCGCACCTGCCCCGTGCGGCACAGCTTCTGCAACGCGCCCTGCGTCAGGTGTGGGTAATGCCGGCGGAACCAGCGGTCCAGACGGATATCGGCTTCGTCATCGCTGACGGTAAGGGAAACGACACTCATGACCGACGGCTTTCGCGCACTCTGTTCCAACTGTCCAGTCGTCGCGCCACTTCACGTTCATATCCACGGTCCGTCGGCTGGTACAATTTCGGGCGGCGCATGCCATCGGGGAAGTAATTCTGCCCCGATATGCCCCCTTCCGCATCATGGTCGTATTCATAGCCCTTGCCGTAGCCGATATCCTTCATGAGCGTGGTCGGCGCATTCAGGATATGCGCCGGTGGCATCAGGCTGCCCGTGGCGCGGGCGGCGCGGCGGGCCATGTTGTAGCCCTTGTAGACCGCGTTGGATTTCGGCGCGGTGGCCAGATGTACCACAAGCTGTGCGAGCGCCAGTTCCCCTTCGGGCGAGCCAAGGCGCTCGAACGTTTCCCACGCCGCCACCGCCAGCGGCAGGGCATGGGGGTCGGCCATGCCCACATCTTCCGCGGCGAAGCGGGTCAGGCGACGGGCGATATAGCGCGGGTCCTCGCCACCTTCCAGCATGCGGGCGAACCAGTACAGCGCCGCATCGGGGTCCGATCCCCGCATGGATTTATGCAGCGCGGAAATCAGGTTGTAATGCTCTTCACGGTCCTTGTCATACAGCGCGGCACGCCGCGCCAGCAGGTTTGACAGCGCCGCCGGGTCCAGCGGGACAGCCTGTGGCGGCAGGGCGAAAAGCTGTTCGACCATGTTCAGAAGGTAGCGCCCGTCCCCATCCGCCATGGCGCGCAAGGTGGCGCGCGCTTCGGGTGTCAGGGGCAGCGGCGTGCCGGTCGCGGCTTCCGCGCGGTGCAGGAGCTGTTTCATCGCCGCATCGTCCAGCCGGTGCAGCACCAGCACCTGACAGCGTGAAAGCAGCGCGCTGTTGAGCGCGAAGGACGGGTTTTCCGTCGTCGCACCCACCAGCACCACGGTGCCATCTTCCACCACCGGCAGGAACCCGTCCTGCTGCGCGCGGTTGAAGCGATGGATTTCATCCACGAACAGAAGGGTGCCGCCGCCCTGCGCACTAATGCGCCGGGCTTCCTCAAACGCGCGCTTGAGATCGGCCACACCGGAAAAGACGGCTGAAAGCTGGACAAAGCGCAGCCCCGCCGCATTGGCCAGCAGGCGGGCGATGGTGGTCTTGCCCACACCCGGCCCACCCCACAGGATCAGGCTGGCCAGCGATCCGCGCGCCAGCATCTGCCGCAGGCTGCCCTTTGGCCCCAGCAGGTGATCCTGCCCCACCACGTCATCCAGCGTGGCCGGGCGCAGCCTGTCGGCCAGTGGCTGGGTGCGCGCGGGCTGTGCCGTGGCAGCGGGCGGAAAGGCGACGGGATCGCGATCCCCATGGCCAGACGGCAGTCCGCCGAACAGATCCGCCGGGCCTTCATCCATACTGTCACGCCTGCCTGCCATATGCTCCTGCCTGTACCGTCCTGTCGCGGCCCCTGCGGGACCATCCGTTCAAATTGGGAAGTGCGGCATCATAATACCAGCCCCAACAGTACCGCGCACCGTATCAGAACTGGAAATAGATGAAGGGTTCGGGTGGCCTGCCCCCCATCAGGAACAGCAGCAGCACGAAGGCCACGCCCCCCGCCACCGCCAGCCAGGGTGCCGGACGCATGCGCTCAAGCACGGCTTCCTGCGATGATGGACCCACCAGCGCCACCAGCAGCGCCAGCCCCAGAACCACGGGATGCCGGACACTGGCCGCACCGATCCCCTGCGCCCCGCCGATCCCCGCCAGCATCCGGCCCGCCGTGGGCAGGTCGGCGGCACGGAACACCACCCATGTCAGCAGCACGAAAGCCAGCGTCAGCACCCGCCCACCCCATCGGGGCATGACCCGCCCCGTCCGCGTCCATACATGCGCCACCGCCAGCGCAGCACCATGCAGCAGCCCCCATAGCACAAAGGTCCAGCCCGCCCCGTGCCACAGACCGGCAAGGCCCATCGTGACCATCACATTGGCCACCTGACGCAGCGGCGCGCAGCGGTTGCCACCCAGCGGTATGTAGATGTAATCGCGCAGGAAACGCGACAGCGTCATATGCCACCGCCGCCAGAAATCGCGCACCGACACCGCCCGGTATGGCGCGTTGAAGTTGAAGGGCAGGCGTATCCCCATCATCAGCGCCATGCCGATGGCCATGTCGGAATAACCGGAAAAATCGAAATAGATCTGAAGCATGTAGGCAACGGCCGCGAGCCATGCCGCCGCCATATCCGGCGCATGTCCCATATGGGCTGCATCGAATACCGGCGTACACATGCTGCCCAGCGTATCGGCCAGCCCGACCTTCTTGCCCAGACCGACCAGCAGCAGCAGGCTGCCCCGGCCGATATTCTCCCACATCATGGCGCCACGCGGGCTGGCGTCGAACTGCCAGATCAGTTCGTTATGCCGCACGATCGGCCCCGCCACGAGCTGCGGGAAGAAGGTCACGAATTCCATGAAATCCGCCAGCCGGTAAACCCGCGCCTGCCCGCGCCCCAGATCCACCAGATAGGAGATTTTCTGGAACACAAAAAAAGAAAGTCCAAGCGGCAGCACCACCGGCCACGGCGTATGAATCCCCCCCGTAAGGGAGACCAGACAGCCCGCCAGCCAGTCAGCATATTTGAAACCGCCCAGCACCAGCAGGTTGCCCGCAATGCCCAGCCATAGCCATTCCCGCCTGCGCCGGCACCCCCACGCCATGGCCACCATCTGGTTGAACCCGACCATGCCCAGCAGGAAGGGTACGAACCGCCAGTCCCATAACCCGTAGAATACAAGCGACGCCGCAATCACCACGCCCTGCCGCGCGGCCCGGCTGCCCGATACGGCGTAATACAGTCCAAGCACCAGCGGCAAGAACACCACAAGGAAGGACTGCGAGGCAAACAGCATCAGCCGCTACGTTCCGCCACGGCCTGCCCCGCCGCATGGCCGCTGGACCATGCCCACTGGAAATTATAGCCGCCCAGCCACCCGGTCACGTCCACGGCTTCCCCCACCATGAACAGCCCCGGCACGTCCCGCGCTTCCATATCGCGCGAAGACAGGCCGTCGGTATCCACCCCGCCGCGCGTAACCTCCGCCTTGACGTAGCCTTCCGTGCCATGGGGGTTGAGCCGCCATGCGCCAAGCTGGTGCGCCACGGCGGTCAGGACGGCATCGGGCATGCCTGCAAGCTGTCCTTCAGGCAGGTAAGCCTGCGCGAAAACCTGCGCCAGCCGCTGCGGCAGCAGCATGGACAGCATGGCCAGCCCGCCAGCGCGCGGGCGGTCGCGCTTGATGTCCAGCACGCGGCGGCCCGCATCCACACCCGGCAGCAGGTCGATGTCCAGCGCCTGTCCCGGCTGCCAGTAGGATGACGCCTGCAATATGGCGGGACCGGACAGGCCACGATGGGTAAAGACCATGCCGTCGCGGAAAATGACCTCCCGCGCATGCCGCCCCGTCCCGCTGCGGCATGCGATGCCCACGTTGACGGACAGTCCGGCCAGCGGCTCCATCCATTCCCGGTCCTGCGCGCCAAAGGTCAGCGGCACCAGCGCGGGGGCCGGGGCCACGACACGCAGGCCGAAACGGCGCGCGAGGTCATGCGCCAGCCCCGTGGCCCCCAGCTTGGGAATGGACAGTCCCCCTGTCGCCACGATCAGGTTACGGGCGCGGAAAACCCCCTGATCCGTTTCAACCCGATATTCCCCGCCACCATCACGCGCCACGTCGATGATCCGGTGCGACAGGCGCATGTCCACCTGTGCCGCGGCACATTCACGCAGCAGCATGTCCACAATGTCACGCGCCGAACGGTCGCAGAATAGCTGGCCCGCCGCCTTTTCATGCCACGGGATGCGATGGCGCTGCACCAGGGCCAGGAAATCGGCGGCGGTGTACCGCGCCAGCGCCGACTTCGCAAAATGCGGATTGCCGGACAGGAACTGGCTGGCGCCCATATCCATATTGGTGAAATTGCACCGCCCGCCGCCCGAAATCAGGATCTTGCGGCCCGCATGCGGCGCATGGTCCACCACCAAGACCCGCCTGCCCGCCTGCCCCGCCGTGGCCGCCGCCATAAGGCCTGCGGCCCCTGCGCCCAGCACGATGGCGTCGCAGCCCGCGGTCTGTGCCTTCACGGCGCTAGAAGTCCAGATCCGCGTAATGGGCGGGCGGATTGATGCCGGTGATGCGGTCCTGTAGCAGGGAGCGGAAGCATGGGCGGCTCTTGATCCGGGCGTACCAGTCCTTTGCCGCCGGTGCCCGCGCCCAGTCCACGTCATCAAGGAAGTCGAGACAGGACAGATGCGCCGCCGCCGCGAAATCCGCCATCGACAGCATGTTCCCCGCCAGCCACTGCCGCGTTTCGGCCAGCCAGTCGATATAGGACAGATGGGTGCGGATATTGGCATATCCCGCCCGCAGCGCCGCGCCATCGGGATTGCCTCGTCCCGAAATGCGCTTCATCACCTTTTCATTAAGCAGGTTGCGCGATACCTCGCGGCCGAATTTCTCGTCAAACCACACCACCAGCCTGCGCACTTCCACCCGTTCGGCCAGCGTGCGGCCCAGAAGGGGGGTGTCGGGATAGGCTTCTTCCAGATATTCGCAGATCACCCACGAATCCGGAATGCACAGGCCGTTTTCTTCCTGTAGCATGGGGACCGTGCCGGCAGGGTTGCGGTCAAGGTATTCGGGACGCTGTTCCCAGATACGCTCGATCTTGAGTTCGAACGGCAGCCGCTTTTCCCCCAGCACGAGGCGAACCTTGCGGGAATACGGCGAAAGGGGAAGGTGGTACAGGATGCGCATGCTTCCGCTTTATTGCATCGGGCCGCCCTTCGCCAAGCCCCGAGTACGCATGAAAGAAAAAGCGCGCGCGCAGGGGCGGTGAAACAGCATCCACCCCTCGACAGTTGGCCCATGGCACGATAGCTGAAAACAGACACGCCCATTTACCATACAGGACAGGATCACGTTGCCAGACGAACTGCGTCCCCCACCGAAAATCCGCGCACGCGGGCGGTCGTTCCTTGCCCTGGTGCTTTCGCCCGAACCCGCGCTGGCGGACTGGCTGCTCGGGCTGGATGCGCAGATCGCGCGGTCCAGCACGTTCTTCGCGGGCAAGCCGGTCATACTGGACCTGTCCCTGCTGGATGCCGGAACCGAAGGGCTGGCCGGTCTCTATCCCGCGCTGCGTGAACGTGGCATCCGCATCATCGGCATAGAAGGCGGCGATCCGTCATGGCCCGCCTGCGCGCAGTGGGACTGGCCCGCCGGCTTCATGGGGGGACGGGCCTCCGGCGCCGTGGAAATCCCCGAGGATACGGCCACGGCCACCGCCCCCGAGGCGCCGCGCGGTTCATCCATGATCCTTGAACAGCCGATCCGCTCGGGACAGACGATCATGAACCCCGACGGGGACATCATCATCGTGGGGTCCGTCGCTTCCGGCGCGGAAGTGACGGCAGGGGGATCGATCCATGTTTACGGCCCGCTGCGCGGCCGGGCCATCGCGGGCATGAACGGGCAGCCGGACGCGCGCATCTTCGCCCATTCGATGCAGGCCGAACTGGCGGCTATTGACGGTTATTACATTACCGCCGAAGAAATAGATCCGCGCTACGTCCAGCAACCCGCGCAGATCATTCTCAGTAATGACACACTTGTTGTGCAGCCACTGGTCCCGCCGACATTCGCAGGCCGCAAAACCTGACGACATCGCACTGATTTCCCATTGCGCCATGCGCGCGCCAACCCATACAACCGTATCCATCAGGTCATGAACAAGAAAACACCCCCCAAGAGCGGACAAGGAACTACCCCAATGGCAAAAGTGCTGGTTGTCACATCCGGCAAGGGCGGCGTCGGAAAGACAACGTCAACCGCGGCACTGGGCGCAGCACTGGCACAGACCGGGCAGAATGTCGTTGTTGTCGATTTTGACGTCGGCCTGCGCAATCTCGACCTTGTCATGGGGGCCGAGCGCCGGGTCGTGTTCGACCTGATCAACGTGATCCAGGGTGACGCCAAGCTTTCGCAGGCGCTGATCCGCGACAAGCGGATCGAGACCCTGTCCATCCTGCCTGCGTCCCAGACACGCGACAAGGACGCCCTGACCGCCGAAGGCGTGGCCAAGGTGATGCAGGAACTGCGCGAAAAGTTCGACTGGGTGATCTGTGACAGCCCGGCGGGCATTGAACGTGGCGCCCAGCTTGCCATGTACCATGCCGATTACGCCGTTGTGGTGACCAATCCCGAAGTCTCCTCCGTGCGTGACAGTGACCGGATCATCGGCATGCTGGACAGCACGACAGAACGGGCGAAAGCTGGTGGCAAGATCGAGAAATACCTGCTGCTGACCCGTTACGACCCGGCGCGCGCCGCACGCGGCGAAATGCTGCGGATCGAGGACGTGCTGGAAATCCTGTCCATACCGCTGCTGGGCATCATTCCCGAAAGCGAGGAAGTGCTGCGGGCCTCCAACCTTGGTGCGCCGGTAACCATCAGCAGCCCCGACAGCCCGCCGGCCCGTGCCTATGCGGAAGCCGCGCGCAGGCTGGAAGGTGAAAAACTGGAAGTGACCGTGCCGACCGAACGCAAGGGGCTGTTCGCACGCCTGTTCAAAGGGAGAGGCTGATGAGCCTGTTCAGTTCCTTCTTCGGTCGCGGTAACAAGACTTCCGCCCCCGTAGCGCGTGACAGACTCCAGATCCTGCTGGCCCATGAACGCACGGGCGACGGTACGGAATCCGACCTGCTTTCCAAGCTGCATGCGGAAATCCTGCAGGTGATCAAGAAGCATATCCCCGTCGATCAGGACAAGGTGCAGGTCAAGCTGGACCGTGGCAACTCCGTCTCGATGCTGGAAATTGACATCGAAGTGCCGCAGCTCAAGTCATCGGACCGTCCGTAAAGGCAACGGCATATGGACAGGGCCGCATGCGGCCCTGTCCATGACAGAGACTGTTCAGGAAAGGCGGGGTTCGATCCAGCGGCGGGCATGTTCGAAATCCCGCGCGACCGCCGCCTGTGCCGCCGCCACGTCACGCTGGCGCAGGGCTGCGATCAGGTCTTCATGCGGATGGGGACGGCCTTCATGTTCCAGATGGATCATGGGGCGTGACAGCGCATAGATCGGGCCGATACGCATCCACAGGTTCCGCAGGATCGTGGCCGTAAGCGGCAGTTCGGCCAGAGTGGCCACCGTTGTATGGAAATCCGCATTGAAGGCGGCCATGCCCCCATCGTCACGCGCACGCGACGCATCCATGAACTGGCGCTGCAGGATGACCAGCGCCTCGATCCCGTGATCGGTCGCGCGCTGGGCTGCGGCGGCAGCCAGACGCATTTCCAGATCGGAACGCAGGTCATGGATTTCGGCAAAGCTGCGCTGGGTCATGGCGGGCACCACCGCCGTATTGCGGTCATTCAGTTCCAGCGCATGTTCGGATACCAGACGCAGCAGCGCTTCGCGTACCGGGGTGGGGCTAAGCCCCAGTTCGGCAGCCAGGGGACGCAGGACCAGACGTTCACCCGAACGATAGCGGCTGCGGATCAGCCCACGACGCACGTGGTCATAGGCTTCCTCGCTCAAGGCGCGGCGTGGAAGCTTTTCAGACTGGCCTGCGGTGAATGCTACCATGCCGTTGAATCATCCTTAATGCAAATAGGTCTTATTAATACGGATCAATAATGATCTATGCGTGAATGGCAACGCCTGAAAAAGCGAAAAACCATTTTTTGCTGCATTTGGCGGGATTCATGGCTGCTTTGTCATGGAAAGCCGCCCCGGCAGGGAACCCCCCGCCCCCCAGACCCGTTATCCCGGCACAGGTTCGTAACATGCCGCTTCCCATCACAAGACGGGGAGCAATAAGGAGACGACCATGGCCGACGTCGCAGAAAACACCTTCCTGACCGATGTGCAGACATTGCGCGCACGCGCGAAGCAGGCGATCGAAAAAGGTGCGCTGACCCCCGCCTACCAGGGCGACGTCAAGACCGCGATCGAACTGTTGCAGACGGTTGTCGCAACCGAACTTGTGTGTGTCCTGCGCTATACGATGCATTCCATTTCCGTCGCGGGCATCAACAGTGAAAGCGTCGCGGGCGAATTCGCAACCCATGCGAAAGAGGAACGCGCCCATATGATGTGGGCAGCGCAGCGCATAGACCAGCTTGGCGGTATACCCAACCTTGCGCCCGAAGGGCTGGCCACGCGTTCGGCAAGTGAATACGGTAAGGGCGGCAATCTGATCGAGATGGTGCGCCAGAACCTTGTGGCCGAACGCCTGGTGATCGAGCATTACCGTGAACTGATCCGCTACTTTGCCGACCATGACCCCACAACGCGCATCATGCTCGAAAAGATCCTTGCGGAAGAAGAAGAACACGCAACCGATATGCACGACCTGCTGGTTGCCCACGAAGGACATCCCTTCCTGTCCTGATTTCCTGCTTTTCAGCCACCGCGCACTGCGCCTGCCCTTTATGCAATCCTGTCCGCCCGCATGGGCGGGACGGGGGGCCTTGGCGCGTTCATCGTCCTGCGGTGGCCTTTTCCCATTTCAAACGGAGACCCCATAATGGCTGAGCCGAAAACCCGTGACCTGTTCATCGGTGGTGAATGGACCAGAGCTGAAACATCTGATCGTGACACCATCCGCAACCCCGCCACGGGCGAAATACTCGCCACGGTAGCCATCGCCAGCGAAAATGACGTCGGGCGCGCCCTGCGCACGGCACAGGAAGCCTTTCCCGCATGGAGCCGTCAGGTCGCGACGGACCGCGCCGATTACCTGTACCGCCTGATCGAACTGATAAAGCGCGATACCGAAAAGCTGGCGCGCATCATCACCAGTGAAAATGGCAAACCGCTGAAGGAAGCCCGGATCGAGGTCAACTTCGCCATCCAGCTCATCCGCTTCGCCGCCGAAAACGTGCGCAGGCTGGAAGGCAACATCATTCCCGGCAGCCGCCCAGGCGAGAAAATCCTGATCGACAAGATCCCCCACGGCGTAGTGGCTGGCATCTCGGCATGGAATTTCCCGCTGGCACTGACCGCACGCAAGCTGGGACCGGCCCTTGCCGCTGGCAACACTTTCGTCATCAAACCGCACGAACTCACCCCGCTTGCCACGCTGGCGCTGGCGGAACTGACGGTTGAGGCAGGCTTCCCCAAGGGCATATTCAATGTCGTGACCGGTGGCGGCGCGACCGTGGGCAATGCGCTGGTCACCAACCCCATCACCAAGCTCATTACCATGACCGGCAGCACGCCTGCTGGCCGCAAGATCATGGCGGCGGCGTCCGAAGGGCTGAAGGAAGTCCGGCTGGAACTGGGCGGCAAGGCCCCCTTCATCGTGATGGAGGATGCCGATCTGGATGCGGCGGTGGATGCGGCGGTGGCCGCGCGCTTCATGAACTGCGGTCAGGTCTGCACGGCCAATGAACGCACCTATGTGCATACGGCGGTGTATGACAAGTTCCTCGAGCGCCTGCGCACGCGGATCAAGGCGCTGCGGACTGGCGACCCGCTGGATGAAAAGACCGATATGGGACCGAAGATCAGCGCCGCCGAGATGGAAAAGGTCGATGGCATGGTCCAGAACGCCGTCAAACAGGGGGCGAAGCTGGAAGCCGGCGGCAAGCGCCTGACGGGCGGCGCGTATGACAAGGGCAATTTCTATGCCCCCACCCTGCTGACCGAAGTAACGGCAGAAATGGACATTGCACAGAACGAGGTGTTCGGCCCTGTCCTGTCGCTGATCCGGGTGCGTGACTTCGATGATGCGCTGACGCAGGCCAACAGGTCACGTTACGGCCTGTCCGCCTACCTGTTTACGCAGAGCCTGAAGAACATCATGCGCATGACGCGTGAACTCAACTTCGGTGAAGTCTACGTCAACCGCGAAGGCGGCGAAGCGGCGCAGGGCTTCCACCACGGCTATGGCGACAGCGGCATTGGTGGCGAGGACGGCCAGTACGGGCTTGAAGCCTATGTCACCACCAAAACCATCTATCTGAACGCCTGATCCATCACGGGTCACGTAATCAGGCCGCCCGGCGCAATCCGGGCGGCCTTTTTTACTGGCGCGCGGCCCGCGGGGTCAGATCTGACGCATCCACACGGTATCGACCGCGTGGCTGGGGCTTTTATGCATGACCACGCGGGCGCGTTCGCGCGTGGGCAGGATGTTCTGCCGCAGGTTGGGCAGGTTGATGCGGTGCCAGATATCGCGCGCCATGCGCTCGGCCTCCGGGCGGGAAAGATCGGCGCAGTGATGGAAATAGGATGTCGGCTTGCGGAACGCCGTCTGCTGCAGCAGCAGGAAACGCTGGACGTACCAGTCCTCGATCACATCGGTTTCCGCATCGAGATAAATCGAGAAATCGAAGAAGTCCGATGCCATGAACGGCTGTTCGGACACTGTCTGCAACACGTTCAGCCCTTCGAATATCAGGATGTCGGGCTGGTCGATCACCTGATACCGGTCTGGCACGATGTCGTAGGCCTCATGCGAATAGACCGGCACCTTCAGGTTCCGCTCCCCCGCTTTCAGCGCCGCAAGGAAGGAAATCATCTGCCGCAGGTCATAACTTTCGGGAAAGCCTTTGCGGTGCATGAGGTCGCGCTGTTTCAGCACCCGTGTGGAATGCAGGAAGCCATCGGTCGTGACCAGCGCGACATTGGGGTGATCGGGCCAGCGCGACAGCACGGCCTGCAGCAGTCGGGCAAAGGTGCTCTTGCCCACGCCCACGCTGCCCGCAATGCCGATCACGAAGGGCATCGTGACCAGTGGTGCGCCCATGAAGGCGCTCTTGACCATATGGTTCAGGCTGCGGGTGGCCATGACATGCAGGTTGAGCAGGCGCGAAAGCGGCAGGTAGATCTCGCTTATGTCTTCCAGCGAGACCGGCTCGTTACGCCCGCGCAGGGACGCGATATCCCCCTCCCCCAGCGACTGGGGCACATTCGCGCGCAACGCCGCCCATTCGGGGCGGGGAAAGATCATGTAAGGCTGCACCGCGCCATGGGAAGGCTGCGTGGAGATGACAGGACCCGCGTCCAGCACACAGTTCTCCATGCCCTTGTCCTTTCTGCTGTGGCGCCTGCCGGTGTGCGCAGGCCATCTGCGGCGTATCATCATCGTTCGCGCCAATCCAGACAGCGGTGGCCCAATTTAGCGTGTGCTTCCCCGGCCAGCCCGCCATTTCCGGCATCCTGACATAGACGTGACAATTGTGACACACCCCTTACCCCCACCCTGAATGATATGAAACAGACACGGCGGCAGCACGCGCCACTGGCCATTTTCGCGCTACCGAACCGTAAACCAGCGGCCCACGGAACCCCGTGGCGGACCGTACCGCATGATCCGGATACCGTAATGAACGACACGACCACACATCCGTTTTCCGCAATGACGCAATCCGTTCAGGCTCCCGGCTGGACCGACGAACGCGCGCGCGCCGTCCTGCGCCGCATTCTTGATGCCGCCATCCACAGCGCCATGCCCGATGTGGTGCTGGCCCGTTACCTGCCACCCCGGCCAGAAGGGAAATGCGTGGTAGTTGGCGCGGGCAAGGCGGCGGCATCCATGGCGGCGGCACTGGAGCAGGCATGGCCGGATGTGGACCTGACCGGCTGCGTGGTCACGCGCGACGGGCATACCACGTCCACGCGCCGCATCCGCGTGCTGGAAGCCGCCCACCCGGTGCCCGACAGCCGCAGCGAGGCGGCAGCCCGCGCCATGCTGGACGCCGTAAGCGGGCTGGGGCCGGATGATCTGGTCATCGCGCTGATTTCCGGCGGGGGATCGGCCCTGATGGAACTGCCACGGGCCGGGGTTACGCTGGATGACATTCGCGCGATCAACCGCGCCCTGCTGCATTCCGGGGCGAGCATAAACGACATGAACGTGGTCCGCCGCCACCTGTCCGTCATCAAGGGTGGGGGCCTTGCCGCAGCCGCCGCCCCCGCGCGGGTGGTGACACTGGCCATAAGCGACGTGCCGGGGGATGATCCGCTGACCATCGCAAGCGGCCCAACGGTCGCGGACCCCACCACACCGGATGACGCGCTGTCCATCCTCGCCCATTACGGTATTCCCATCCCTGAGGCGGTGCGGACGGTGCTGGCACAGGCAACCCCTGCACGCGCACCTGCGTCGGGATGCAGTTATACATTGATTTCAACGCCGCTCATGGCGCTTGAAGCCGCAGCGGAAACCGCGCGGGAATGCGGTCTTGCACCGCTGATACTGGGAGATGCGCTGGAAGGCGAAAGCCGCGATGCGGGAACATTCATGGCCGGGATTGCGCTCTGCGCCCGGTTGCATGGCCTGCCGGTGGCGGGCCCCGCCGTAATCCTGTCGGGCGGGGAGACCACGGTTACGATCAACCCGGCGGGGCCTGCGCCGGGACGGGGCGGCCGCAATACGGAATTCCTGCTGGCCATGGCCACTGCCCTGCAGGGACAGGCAGGAATATGGGCCATTGCAGCCGATAGTGACGGTATTGATGGCACCGAGGACGCGGCAGGCGCAACCATCGCACCCGATACCCTGCCCCGTGCCCGCAAGCTAGGCTGCGACCCGCGCGCCTACCTGCGCGCGCATGACAGCTACAGCCTTTTCCAGCAGACCGGGGATCTGGTCATGACCGGCCCGACGCTGACCAACGTCAATGATATCCGGATAGTACTGGTGACCTAGTTGGAGGATTTTCCCTGCCGCCCGTAGCTGACCTGCGTGTCCGGCACGACAAAATGCTTGCCGTCATCACTGTCGGCCGCATCGTCATCGCCCGCCTGATTGGCGTCATAGCCGGAGGAGATCATCTGCATCGCAGCCGAATCAGGCGGGGTATGATAGGCTTCGGTCTGGCTGTCATCATCATCGGGCACGCGGGCCAGACGTTTGGACAGGGGACGCAGCGCATCGCGCGCACTGGCGACATGATGCCCCCCACCAAGGGGTGGCGGTGATTCATCCACATCGGCCGGATCGTTATTGTCATCATGTCCCGCGCTACAGGACGCAAGACAGGCCAGCAATCCGATCATCGCAAGACGCGGTTTCATCCCGGCAGCCCTTATCCCCGCTTCATTTCCCCTCCCCCGGGCCGATACGCAGACCGGGGGGTGGAACGATAGCCCGCCATGACGGCACAGGCCAAGGGCGATCAGTCCCCGGCAGCTTCCTCACCGGGGTCGACCAGCATGGCTTCCGCCACGACACCGGCCTGTTCACGCACCCGGCGTTCAATATCCGCCGCCATTTCGGGGTGGTCACGCAGGAACTGCTTCGCGTTCTCGCGCCCCTGACCGATGCGCTGGCTATCGCAGGAGAACCACGCACCGGATTTTTCCACGATGCCGGCCTTGACCCCAAGGTCGATCAGTTCACCAACCTTGCTGATCCCTTCGCCATACATGATGTCGAATTCGACCTGACGGAAGGGCGGGGCCATCTTGTTCTTGACCACCTTGACGCGCGTCTGGTTGCCCGTGACCTCGTCCTTGTCCTTGATCGAGCCGATGCGGCGGATATCCATACGCACGGAAGCGTAGAATTTCAGCGCGTTGCCGCCCGTCGTCGTCTCTGGACTGCCGAACATCACACCGATCTTCAACCGGATCTGGTTCAGGAAGATCATCATGGTGTTGGAGCGGGAGACGGACCCCGTCAGCTTGCGCAGCGCCTGGCTCATAAGCCGGGCATGCAGGCCGACATGGCTGTCGCCCATGTCGCCCTCAAGTTCCGCACGCGGCACAAGGGCTGCCACACTGTCCACCACCAGCACGTCAACCGCGCCGGAACGGACCAGCGTATCCGCGATTTCCAGCGCCTGCTCACCCGCATCGGGCTGGCTGATCAGCAGGTTGTCCACGTCCACGCCCAGCTTGCGCGCATAGCCGGGATCGAGCGCGTGCTCGGCGTCGATGAAGGCGCAGGTGCCGCCCTTGCGCTGGGCCTCTGCAATGGCATGCAGCGCAAGCGTGGTCTTGCCCGAACTTTCCGGGCCATAAATCTCGACAATGCGGCCACGCGGCAGGCCGCCAATGCCCAGCGCGATATCCAGCCCGAGCGAGCCGGTGGAAATCACATCCACCTGTTCGCTGGGCCGTTCGCCCATGCGCATGATCGATCCCTTGCCGAACGCGCGCTCGATCTGGCTCAACGCCCCTTCCAGGGCCTTGCTTTTATCTATACCCGGAGCCTGTGCCATAGCCTGCCTACCCTGGTGCTTAATGAAGGTGATGAAACCGAGAACGGGCACCCTGCCCTGCAACGCCTGTACGGGACAGGCGATACATCATGCAGGTCAATATGGAACAAAACAGGACCATTTACAATGCCCCGTCATGACATCCCCCGATAAAACCCGGGGCGCGCGTCACCTGTAAGGACCTAGCGCGGCCCCATGGCCAGACCAGCCCCGCGCGGGTCGGTCGCGGCGGTGCAGGTCGCCGCATCCCCCGGCAGGCCCTGCGGACACGAAATGGCATTGACGCGGCCCTGCGTTGTGGCCGGACGCACCTCCGGCGTCTGACCCGCCATGATCTGGTGCATCTCGATCCCCACGGCGGCGGCGGCGTCATTCTGGCCCGACCCGGCGGCAACGGCACGGAAAGCACGGCCCTGACTGGCGATCGCAGCCGTTATCAGCGGCTGCGGCAGGCGCGCGGGGGACGCACCCAGCACGATGCCGGTATTGCCCGCCATGCGCCCGGTACCAAACAGGTTGTTCATGCTCAGGCTGCACGCAACCGCCATGCCTGCATGATCGACCACCGTGAACGAGGTGGATGCCGGAAGGGCTGGCAGCCCACCGCCCGAACCGCCACCGCCATTGACGAAAGCCTGCGCGCGGGCGGTCAGGTCATCGCCGGTGCCGCCCGCATGGTTGCCGTTCTGCGCGCGCCATGCGGCCACGCTGGCCTGTGCGCGCTGCATCGCATCGGACGTGGAAGTAGCACTGTAGGCCACCGCACTGCCCAGCCCGCCATCAGCAGGCGGGGGCAGGAAGGCGATCTGGGTTTCGCCACGGCTGACAACCAGTGGCAGCCGTTCGGAAGGAACCGACTGCCGCAGGTCGGATATCTGCAACCCGCCACCCGCGGCCTGACTGCCCGCGACAAAGGACTGGCCCAGCGCGCCATTATACAGATCGCCCACGCCCATGGCGCGAATCTGGTCCAGCGCACCGGACAGGTGCGTCTGCACCAGCGCATCACCTTCCGCCAGCGCCTTGCCATCCGAACGGCTGAACACCGCCCGCACACCCGGATCAGCCAGCAGCGGCACCTGCACCGCGGCAAGGTCACTGGCAAGCTGGCGGCTGACATTGATCCCGTTCGATGCCAGCGTAATCGCGTTGGGCAGCAGTTCGGAAAACGCAGCCGAACCATATTGCAGGTGCATGAGGTAAAGCCCGCGCGCCAGCATCGGCACGGCGGCGGGACGATCCGCAAGCGGCATGTTGGGCGCAGCCACCGTGCCCGCGACAGGCATGAACATGAAGGCGCGGCCGCCGTTCTGATCGCCCGGCCGGTAGGCCAGACACGCCCCGCCCGACCCCAGCGACGCACGCGAAGGCAGGGTGACAGCCAGCGCCATGCCCATGGCCGTTGCCGCATCCGCCGCATTGCCACCGCGCTGGAGGATGTCACGCCCGACCAGCGTTGCTTCCGGCTCATCAGCGGAAACCGTTCCGATCAGCGCCCCCGGCGACGGGCCAAACATATGGGAGACCAGCTTGACCGGCGAGTAGCGCTGAAGGGAACAGCCCGTGACGGAAATGGCCAGAACAGCCGACAATGCCGCACGCATGGATCGACGGGCAAAAGGTGTTATCGAATGCTCAGGCACGCACGCTTCTCCATGGGGCAGGTCGGCTTTATCGGTGAACCACGCGCACGCGACCGCGTGATCGTGGCAGGTATTCACGACTTAGCGGCCTTACGGGCCATCGGCAACAGCGATGCCCCCCTTGCGTCCGCATGGCCATTCCTTTCCTGTGCCCGATCCTCTACAGACACCCTATCCCGACATGACAACGGAGCAAACCCGTGACTTCCATTTCCCCACGCCTGCCCCGTCCACGCCTGCTGCACGCCGTGCTGGCCGCCGGGGCAATGGCCATGGCCATGCCTGCCGATGCGCCGCGCGCCGTGGCGGCTGACACCACCAGCTTCACCCCGGCCCAGCGGCAGGAAATTGTCGGAATCATGCGCGATGCGCTGAAGAACGACCCCACCATCCTGTCGGACGCCATCGCCGCCCTGCGCAGCAGCGCCAACGCCGCACAGCAGAATGCTGCCCGCAGCGCGCTGGAAAGCCATCGCAGCGACCTGCTTACCCCCAATGCCAGCGACGCCATACTGGGCACGGCCACGGCCCGTACCACCGTTGTCGAATTCTACGATCCGCGCTGCCCTTACTGCCGCAAGGTCCTGCCCGATCTCGATCGCCTCACACATGAGGACCACGACCTGCGCATTATCGAAAAGGTCATTCCCGTGCTGGGACAGGGCAGCCTGATTACGTCACAGGCGCTGGTGGCAGCCTTCATCCAGGGCGGGCAGGATGCCTATTTCCGCATGCAGCGCGCGATCATGAGCGATTCCACAGCCCCCACGGTCGAGCGCATGCGCACGCTGGCCACGCAGTCCGGCCTGAACGCCACAACGCTGGCCACCGACATGAACGGTCCCAAGGTGACGGCCATATTGCAGGCGAACATGGATCTGGCGCGGGCCATCGGTCTGGATGGTACGCCGACCTTTGTTTTCAACGCCCGCCAGATCATTCCCGGCGCTGTTGATTATGACGACCTGAAAAAAGCGATCGCGCAGAACCGTTAAGCCGGACACTGCCGATACGAACCCCGGTCACTGCGCTTCACCCTGTCAGGTGAAGCGCAGCGCCGTTCAGGCCATGGCCGGTACGGGCTGTTCCGTCAGGTCATTAAGCCGCAGCAGATGGCTCAGGGCGGTAACCATCTCGTCCATCATCGCATCCGTGTGGAACGGCCCCGGCGTCAGGCGCAGGCGTTCGGTCCCGCGCGGCACGGTGGGATAATTGATGGGTGTTGCGTAGATATTGTAATCGCTCAGCAGCCGGTCGCTCAGTTCGCGGCAACGCTGCGCGTCGCATACGGGGATCGGCACGATATGGCTGGGCGTCATGGTAAAGGGAATGCCCGCCTTGCGCAGCTTGTCGCGGAAGGTGTTCACGCGCTCGAACATGCGTTCACGCCGCCAGCCATCCTTGCGCACCTGCTTCACGCTGGCCAGCGCCGCCGCCACCACGGCAGGCGGCAGGGATGTGGTGAAGATGAAGCCCGAAGCCGAAAGCCGCAGGTATTCCACGATATTGCTGGTCGCGGTGATGTAGCCGCCATGCACGCCAAAACCCTTGGCCAGCGTGCCTTCGATAATATCGACCTGATCGGCCACGCCATCACGCTGCGACACGCCACCGCCCTGTTCGCCATACAGGCCCACGGCATGCACTTCGTCCAGATAGGTCATGGCCCCGTATTTACGGGCCAGCGCGCATGTCCCGGCGATGTCGGAGATGTCGCCATCCATGGAATACACGCTCTCGAACGCGATCAGCTTGGGCGCGTCCTTCGGGGCCGCCGCCAGCTTGGCCTCAAGGTCTGCCAGATCGTTATGTTCGAAAATGACGGTGCTGGACCCGCGCGCGCCCTTGATGCCCGCGATCATGGAGGCATGGTTCAGCCGGTCCGAAAAACATATCCAGCCGGGCATGCTGCTCAGGATGGTCTGGAGCGTGGCCTGATTGGAGACGTAACCGGACACGAACAGAAGCCCGGCTTCCTTGCCATGCAGGTCGGCCAGTTCAGCTTCGATCGCGGTATGCAGCGGACTGGTGCCCGCGATGTTGCGCGTGCCACCGGCACCGGCGCCATGTTCATGGATGGCCTGGATGGCGGCTTCGACCACCACCGGCTCGACCCCCATGCCCAGATAATCGTTGGAAGACCAGACCACCACTTCCCGGTCCCGCGCGCAGGCCGGGGTTGACGGGGTGGCTACGGTTTCCGGCTGGTCATACAGGGGATAGCGTTCGGCCTGACGCGCCAGTGGCGTGAACTGCCGGTATCGACCCTGTGCGCGGATGTCCTCCAGCGCCGTCCGGCAGAACCGGAAGAACGGATGCCCATCCACATGATTACTGGACACTGCTGTTTTTCTCCATGTACACCCCGGATACGCCTGCGGGGCCTTCATTCATTTCGGTCGCCATCCGGATGGCCATACCCGGTGGTTCCATTCCCTTGCGCAGGGCGCGCTATCGGCGGCGGTTAACCGGCGTCAGGGCTGCCTTTATGGCATGACGGAAGCAGGAATTGCAAAACCGCATTGGACTACTGCACGTAAATGCAGATCTGGGTTGCGCCTGTGGGGGAGACACTGCGCGCGTCCAGTTCCGTCTGCGCGCTGCCAGCACCCGCATCCATGACCGCCTGCAGCACGGGCTGTCCGTCAGCGACTGTCCCCTGCCGCATGTCCGGCGGAGCGCCCGCGGCATTGGCGGGCACATCGACCACGACCGTAAACAGGGCATTGGGCTTGCGTGACAGCGCATCCATCACCGCAGCCCTGACAATGGGCTTCCACTGCGTATCGGGCGTGCCCGCCGTGATCGTGACCAGCGCCGGGCTGTCTGGACCGGGTACGGGTGGCGGTGGCGTCTGGGGCAGTCTGGGCGGGTCCCCGGCATGACGGTCGAACGTTTTCTGGCTGACCAGCGTGCATCCGCCCATCACCGGCACGCACAGGACGGCGAGCAGGATGGCACGGCAGGCAGGGCGGCGGAACGGACGGGTCATGGCCCCTTACCGATACAGTATCCCCCCCGCCGGGCATAGTGGAACAACGCGGCAATGTTGCCGCCGCGCGCGCGCAACGGTAGTCATTGCAGGCGCGCCCCCACCGCCCATGCCGCACATATGGACGACGCCAAATGCCAAAAGACCACGCCACCGCATCCCTGCCCACTGATCTGGCTGCTGCCACCGGCATGCCCGACCGGCTGGCGACGGCCATCCGCCATGCGGTCACCATTCATGAAACCGACCCCCGCTACGCCCCGCAGGCGCGGGTCATGGCCGGTTTCTGCGCCGTGTTATGGAGTCGCTTCCTGCGTTTCGATCCCGCCAGCCCCGAATGGCCGGACCGGGACCGCTTCATCGTTTCATCCCCGCCTTACCGCGTGCTGCCCGGCATCATGGCCGAACTGTCGGGACAGGCGCCCCGCCCGACCGCCCCGAACGCACGGGCCAGTGAACGGCAGGCCTGCGGCCCCAACGGGCAGGGGCTGGGTGCTGCCATCGGCATGGCGCTGGCCGAACAGAAGCTGGCGGCACGTTTTGGCCGGTCGGTCGTCAACCATCGGGTATGGGCCGTTGGCTGCTGGACGGAACTGTCCACCGGCGTAGCGCTGGAAAGTGCCGCACTGGCGGGGCAGCTTGGTCTTGACCGGGTAACGCTGGTAGTCGGGCTGTGGGAAAGCGAACGTCCGCAGGTGGAGGCCATCCTGCCGCGCTACAGCGCATCGGGGTGGTCGGTGCGCAAGGTGGATGCCTGCAACGCCGAACAGATCGCAGCCGCCATCGCATCATCGCAGCGTACCCATAAACCCTGCCTGATCGCATGCGTCGCCACACCTGAACCCGCGTCCTCCCCCGCCGTCATTGATGATCCGGGCCTGTGGGCAGGGGCGGCGCGACGGGGAGCGAGCGCACGGCGGTCATGGCTGCGCAGGCTGCTCAAGGACCGGCAGAAAACCGAATTCGAACGCATGGCGCACAACCAGCGCCCCGCCTTCTGGCAGCAGGACTGGCAGCGTTCATGGCGTGACGGAAGCGGAACAGGCCGCCCCGCACCACCCGTTGCCGCCCGGCGCGGGCTCGAGACACTGCATGAACTGCTGCCCGAACTGACCTGCCTGCGTTCACGGCAGGGCATCATGGCCGATCTGTCCGTCCGCCGCGCCGGGGCCGAAGCGGACCAGTCATGCGGCACGCAGGTCAATGGCATGGCGGCACTGCTCAATGGCATCGCCATGCATGGCGGGCTGCTGGCCTGCGGGGCTTCGACCATCATCGCCGTGGACCGCATGCGCCCCGCCCTGCGCTACGCCGCAATGACGGACCAGCAGGTCATCTACCTGCTGACCGACGACGACCTGCACCGGGGCGAAAGCGCGGGCGGCTGGCAGCCCGTGGAACAGCTTGCCAGCCTGCGCGCCATGCCCAACATGATGGTCTTCCGCCCCGCCGATCACCGGGAGACCATGGAATGCATGGAACTGGCCTTACGCCGCACGAACGGGCCGAGCCTGCTGACACTGGAATCCGCCATTTCATGCTCCGCACATGAACGTGAACAGTATGGACTGACCAATCTGTGCGCCCGTGGGGGTTATGTTGTGGCCGAAGCCGAACATGCCCGTCAGGTCACGCTGGTCGCCACCGGGCATGAGGTGATCCTGGCGCTGAAGGCGCGCAGACTGCTGAAGGAGGCGGGGATGGAGGCAGCCGTGGTGTCGCTTCCGTGCTGGGAACTGTTCGCCGCCCAAAAAATGACGTATCGTAATGCGGTGCTGGGGACAGCACCCCGGATCGGGATAGAGGCCGCTTCGGGTTTTGGATGGGAACGATGGCTTGGCCCCGACGGGCTGTTCGTCGGTATTGACGGGTTCGGGGCCACCCCAGCCCCCGACCGGCCGGACAGCGCGGCGGACATCACGCCCGAACGGATCTGCCGCGACGCCATGCGGCTGGTGCGCCGCCTGTCCGAAGCCACGATGCAGACCGCGGGAGGAAACGGCGCGGCCCCGCCCGGAATGGCATCGGTCGATGCCTGTGTGTGAAATGTCTGACCTTTACGGAGAAAATAAGAAAATGGCTGTCAAAGTCGCAATAAACGGTTTCGGTCGCATCGGTCGCCTCGTGCTGCGCGGCATTATTGAAAGCGGCCGCACCGATGTGGTGCCTGTCGCCATCAATGACCTGGGCAGCGTGGCAGACAACGCACACCTGCTGTCCTATGACAGCGTGCACGGCCGCTTCCCCGCCGATGTGAAGGTGGAGGGCGACAAGATCCTCATCACCGCCAATGGCCGCACCTATGCCCCGATCACCGTCTCGGCCGAGGCCGACCCCATCCGGGTTCCCTTCCAGGGGGTGGACGTGGCGCTGGAATGCACCGGCCGCTTCACCGACAAGGAAAAGGCCGCGCAGCTCATTACCGCCGGCGCGCGCAAGGTGATCGTCTCCGCCCCTGCTTCGGGCGTGGATGCGACCATCGTTTATGGCGTGAACCAGGATGTCCTGACACCGGACATGACGGTTATCTCCAACGCATCATGCACCACCAACTGCCTTGCCCCCGTGGCGAAGGTGCTGGACGATACGTTCGGCATCGAATGCGGCTACATGGTCACCATTCATTCCTACACCGGCGACCAGCGCACGGTTGATACCCTGCACAAGGACCTGCGCCGCGCACGCGGGGCGGCGCTGAACATGATCCCGACCTCCACCGGCGCCGCGCGCGCGGTGGGTCTGGTCCTGCCGCACCTGAAGGGCAAGCTTGATGGCACCGCCATCCGCGTTCCCACGCCCAACGTCTCGCTCGTCTCGCTCGACTTCGTGCCGACAAAGGCGCCGGCCTCGGTCGAGGAAGTGAACGAAGCCCTGCGCAAGGCGTCCGAGTCCGGGCCGCTGAAGGGCATCCTGGCCTATAACACCGCGCCGCTGGTCAGCACGGATTTCAACCACTCCCCCGCCTCGTCCACCTTTGACGCGACCCAGACGGCCGTGATCGATGGCGGCAGGCTTGTGCGCATCTGCAGCTGGTATGACAACGAGTGGGGCTTCTCCAACCGCATGGCCGATACGGCTGCCGTATTCGGAGCATTGTAATGGCCACCATCGCCTTCAAGACGCTCGATCACCTTGATGCCGCCGGCAAGAAGGTGCTCCTGCGCGCTGACCTGAATGTTCCCGTGCGGGACAGGCAGATCACCGACGCCACGCGCATCCTGCGCCTGCTGCCCACCATACAGGAACTGGCGCAGAAGGGTGCGAAGGTGATTGTCGTCAGTCACTTCGACCGCCCCAGGGGCCAGCGCGTTCCCGCCCTGTCGCTCGGTCCGATTGCCGATGCGCTGGGCGATGCGCTGGGCCGTCCGGTCACGTTCGTCGATGACTGCATCGGCCCTGCCGCGCAAAAGGCGGTGGACAGCATGCAGAACGGCGATGTGGTGGTTCTGGAAAACACCCGCTTCTATCCGGGTGAGGAACAGAACGACCCCGAACTGGCCAAGGCCTTCGCCGCACTGGCGGACTGTTACGTCAACGATGCGTTTTCCGCGGCACACCGCGCCCATGCCTCGACCGAAGGGGTGGCCCGGCTTCTGCCCTCCTTCGCCGGACGGCTTATGGAGACGGAACTCAACGCGCTGAACATCGCGCTGGAAAACCCCGAGCGCCCCGTTGGCGCAATCGTGGGTGGTTCCAAGATCTCCACCAAGCTAGACCTGATCGGCAACCTGCTTGAAAAGGTGGACATGCTGATTATCGGTGGTGCAATGGCCAATACGTTCCTGGCCGCGCAGGGCGTTGATGTGGGGCGTTCGCTGCAGGAAGCGGACATGCACGACACCGCGCGCGCGATCATGGCCAAGGCCCATGACAGGGGATGCGAGATCGTCCTGCCGGTCGATGCGGTGACCGCAACCGACTTTCAGGCCGATGTTCCCACCCGGATCGTGCCGGTCAGCGCCATCCCTACCGATGCGATGATGCTGGACGTGGGACCGGAGACGGTGAAGCTGATCTGCACGAAAATCGCGACGCTGAAGACGCTGGTCTGGAACGGCCCGCTGGGCGCGTTCGAGATCACGCCCTTCGATGCCGCGACCAATGCGGTTGCGCGCGAAGTGGCCAGACTGACCGATGCGGGCGTTCTGAAAAGCGTGGCCGGTGGTGGCGATACGGTCTCCGCCCTGCGTCATGCGGGGGTGGAGGGGCATATCTCCTACATCTCCAGCGCAGGCGGGGCCTTCCTTGAATGGCTGGAAGGCAAGACGCTGCCCGGTATCATGGCGCTGGAAAACATTTTCGAGCGTGCGCTGCCGATCTGATCTCGCGCCAGCGTTTCAATAAAAAAGGGACCATCGCAAGGTGGTCCCTTTTCTGTTTTCAGCTTCTGGAAAAGCCCAGCCGGAGACCGAAGCCGATAAACACGCAGCCTGTGAGACGGTCCATGAACCGGGCCGCCGCCTCCCGCCGCAGCAGGCGGGCAAGCGAATGCCCCATGAAGGCCACGGAAATGAGCCACGTAAAACTCAGCACCGACTGCAACCCCGACAGCATGAAAAGATAGGGACCGACCTGCACATTGCCCGGCACGAACTGTGGCAGGAAGGAGATATAGAATACGCCGATCTTCGGGTTGAGAAGGTTCTGGAACAGCCCCTTCAGAAAATATCCCCGATGGGGGACGGCGTCCTGTTCCCCTGCGGGCGCGAGCACTTCACCGCGCGGGCGCAGAAGCATTTTCACCCCCGCCCATAACAGGTAAACCGCACCGACAACGCGGATTACGTCAAAGGCGAAACGTGATGCCTGCAACAGCGCGCCCAGCCCCGTGGCGGCGGCCAGTCCCCATGCCAGACAGCCACAGGTAATGCCCAGCGCGGCTTCAATCGCCCGCTCCCGTCCTGCCCCCGTTGCCGTGCGCAGGACAAGCGCCGTGTCCAGACCCGGCGTTATGACCAGAATGACGGCCGCCAGCGCGAATGATAGAAGGGACTGCGATATGGTCACTGCTTTTTCCTGTCAGCGGGCACGGACCGCGCACCGGGTTAAATAAAGCAAAATCCCCTGCCTTCCTGCGCGCCTGAAGGCTTTGCACCCGCCCCTGCGGCGACAGGATGCGGACGGAAGGGTCAGCCCGGCTGCGCGCCGTGATCTTCAGGCGTGGGGGACGCCGTATTTTCAGCCCCCTCCGCCAGAGCATCCTCACGCTCGATCACCTTGATGGAGTCACCGACCAGCCCGTGGGCGAAAGCCTCCGCCGAGAAGGGACGCAGGTCCTCCACCTGTTCTCCCACCCCGACCAGATGGACCGGCAGGCCGAATGCATCAGCCAGCGCCACCACAATGCCGCCACGGGCCGAACCATCAAGCTTGGTCACGACCAGCCCGGTCACATTGACCAGTTCCTTGAACACCCGCACCTGCTCCACCGCGTTCTGACCGGTGGTGGCATCCAGCACCAGCAGCACGGAATGGGGCGCCGTTTCGTCAAACTTGCGCATGACGCGGATGATCTTGGCCAGTTCCTCCATCAGCGCGCTTTTATTGTGCAGGCGCCCGGCGGTATCGACCAGAAGCAGATCGGCCTTTTCTGCCGTGGCGCGCTTGAGGGCCTCGAACGCCAGTCCCGCCGCATCGGCATTGGGCTTGCCCGCAATGACGGGCGCACCCGTGCGTTCACCCCATACCTGCAACTGCTCGACCGCGGCGGCGCGGAAGGTATCGCCCGCGACCATCATCACCTTCTTGCCCTGCTCGCCATAGAAGCGGGCCATCTTGCCGATGGTGGTGGTCTTGCCCGTGCCGTTCACGCCCACCACCAGCACAACATGCGGCTTGCGTTCGGGATCGGGTTCAAACGGGATGGCTACGGGTTGCAGGATCTGGGCGATCTCATCGGCCAGCGCCTCGCGCACTTCCTCATCCGTCACTTCCTTGCCGAATTTGGAGCGGCGGAAGGACTCAATCACCTTTTCCGCGACGCTGGGACCAAGATCGGCGGAAATCAGCAGGTCCTCAAGTTCCTCCAGCGCCTGATCGTCAAGCTTGCGCCGGGTGAAGACGGAGGCGATGCCACCGCTGAGTTTCTGTGTGGAGCGCGACAGCCCCGCCTTGAGACGTGAAAAGAAGCCAAGAGCCATATCAGAGAATTTCCGCAACCAGTCCGTTATCGTCAACCGCCACCGGGCGCACCGTCTCGATCCGCCCGGCTGCGGATACCGCGCCGTCCGCCAGCCTTACCGGGGCAAATTCCTCGGAATGTCCAGCCGTGTCCGTTTCCATCAGAACGCGCAGCGTGCGCCCGATCAGGCGGGTATGAAAATCATGGGCGGCCTGCGCCCCCGCATCACGCAGGCGGGCCGCGCGCGCCTTGCGTTCGCTTACCGCTATGGCGGGCATGCGGGCCGCCGGCGTGCCCGGTCGCTCACTATAGGGGAAGACATGCAGGTAAGGCAGCGCGTTATCGCGCACAAAATCGAGTGTCTGGCCAAACAGGTCCTCATCCTCGGTCGGGAAACCGGCGATGATGTCCGCCCCGATGCCGATATCGGGCCGCAACTGCCGCGCGCGCGCCACGACTGCGGCCACATCCGCCGTAAGATGGCGGCGCTTCATGCGCTTGAGGATGATGTCACACCCCGCCTGCAGCGAAAGGTGCAGATAGGGCATGAAACGCGGCTCGTTTTCCAGAAGCTTCCAGATATCCTCGTCAATCTCGACCGGATCAACCGATGACAGCCGCAGCCGTTCCAGTTCGGGCACCAGCGCCAGCAGCCTGCGGCACAACTGCCCCAGCATCGGCCGCCCCGGCAGATCCCCACCCCAGGATGTGATGTCCACACCCGTCAGCACCACTTCCCGATAACCGGCCTGTACCAGCGTGCGCACCTGTTCCACCACCACACCAACGGGAACGGAGCGTGACGGCCCGCGACCGAAGGGAATGATGCAGAAGGTGCAGCGGTGGTCACAGCCCTGCTGCACTTCCACAAACGCGCGGGTGCGGCCCGCGAATTCGGTCACGAGATGGGGGGCCGTTTCGCGTGCGGCCATGATGTCGGACACGGCATTGCCCTGCCCCAGCGCCAGTTCGCTCCAGCTTGCGGCATCCAGCTTTTCGCGGTTGCCCAGCACGCGCGTCACGCCGGGCAGTGCGGCCCAGCGGTCCGGGTCGATCTGGGCGGCACAGCCGGTGACCACGATGCGCGCATCGGGCCGCTCGCGGTGGGCGCGGCGCACGGCCTGCCGGGCCTGACGCTCGGCCTCGCCCGTGACCGCGCAGGTGTTGACGATCACCACATTATCCAGCCCGGCGGCGTGCGCGCGCATCACCTCGCTCTCATAGGTATTGAGGCGGCAGCCGAAGGTCAGGATGTCCGGCTTCTTCATCGGGGATAATCTTCCGGGCTGAACGTGCCTTGGAAACTGGTCGTGGCGGGGCCTGTCATCAGCACATGGCCGTCGCTTTCACGCCATGTGATGCACAGTTCCCCGCCATCCATCGTAACGGTGCAGGTACGCTCCACCAGACCGCGCCGCACGGCGTTGACCACGGCGGCGCACGCGCCCGAACCGCAGGCCAGCGTCAGTCCGCTGCCACGTTCCCATACCCGCAGGCGCATCGCATCGCGTGACGTGACATGGGCGAAACCGATATTGGCGCGTTCGGGAAACAGGGCATGATGTTCCAGTCCCGGCCCGGCCACGGACGGGTCCACGCTGTCCGGGGCGGGCAGGAAGAACGTCGCATGCGGATTACCCATGGAAACCGCAGCAGGGTCCCCTGCGATGGGCAGGTGCAGCGTATCGCGTTCTTCCGCCAGCGGCACATCAGTCCAGCCCATCGCGGGCGCACCCATATCCACCGTAACCAGACCGGGACGCACGACCGTTGCATGCAGTACGCCCGCACGGGTCTGCAGGCCGACATGCTCCTGTCCCGTCTCGCGCGCCAGCAGGTCGGCCACGCAACGCGACGCATTGCCGCACGCCCCGGATTCCGATCCATCGGCGTTGAAGAAGCGCACGAACACATCCGCCCCTTCCGCGCAGGCGGGGCGCAATGTCACGAACTGGTCGCACCCTATGCCCTGATGGCGATCGCACAGGGCGGCAATCCGGGCGGGTGTCAGGTCATGGCGGTGGACGCGTTCATCCACCACCACGAAATCATTACCCAGCCCGTGCATCTTGAGAAAACCGGTCATCATCCGTCCTGTATAGCGCCCACCCGCCCCCGTTGGCGAGCGGGATGGCACCACGGGCGCGCGCTTGCAAGCCCGATCAGAGAAAACGCCCCGGCGCGCCGCGCTGCAACACTTCGATCCGGTAGCCATCGGGATCGGTAATGAAGAAGAACCGCCCCACAAACCGCGCGCCGCACGACATGTCCTTTACCGCAAGCGGTGACAGGCCAGCCGCCGCCAGCCGGGCATGTTCCGCATCCACATCCGCCACCGACACGGCCAGATGGCCATAACCGTCGCCAAGGTCGTACGGCGTGGTCCGGTCATGGTTTACGGTCAGTTCCAGCTCGAATGTCTGTTCGGCATTGGACAGGTAGATAAGGGTAAAGCTGTCGAAAACAAGCCGGTCGGCTACCTTCAGGCCAAAGGCCGTGTCATAGAAACGCACGCTCGCGGCTTCATCACGCACGCGGATCATGGAATGGATCATACGGGCCATTATGCTTTTCTCCTGTTCCATGCGGCGCGGGGCATGATACGCCCGGCCACCGCATAGGGCATTGTTGCTTCCATACTGTCTGGCATATTCATGAACGACCTGCACGGGTTCCACCCGCAATCCTTTACCGCTGCATCGGCTGAGTCCGACACGGTCTTCTATTCCCGCCGCCCCGCCGGTCCCATGCTGGACGCGGGCGCGCAGACGGCCATCACGGCGCTGTACCGCACCCTTCTGCCCGAAGACGGCAACATCCTTGACCTTATGGCCGGTCCCGACAGCCACCTGCCCACGGACATGGAATTCGACAGCGTGATCGGCATCGGCGTCAACGCGCAGGCGCTGGACAGCAATTCACGGCTGACCGACCGCGTGGTCAGCGACATCAACGAAACCCCCGACCTGCCCCTGGCCGATGAAAGCATGGACGCCGTCCTGCTGTGCGATGTGGTGCCTTACCTGCGCCAGCCGGTACAGGTCTTTCGTGAAGCCGCGCGCGTGCTGCAACCCGGTGGCCTGATCGTCATTACCTTCGGTACGCGTCTGATTCCGCAGAAGGCAACCGCCCTGTGGCAGGCGCTGGATGAAGGGGACCGCCGCCGCATGCTGACCGTCCTGCTCCAGCGCGCCGGATTCGGCCCGGTGGACAATGGCAACGTCACCCCCGCGCCCGAAGACATGTTCTGGCACGACGCCGTCCATGCCATGACCGCGCGTCGTCCTGACGTTGTGTAACATTACGTAAATAATGCCGTAGCAGACTGCCGCGTGCAGGGTGACCAAAACAGCACAGGCGATAAAATCCGTGTATATTAAAAGAAATTATCATTTACCTATGGAATGGGAAATGTTTTGACATAAAATAGAAGAACACCTGTTTGGGGGCCTCCTGACACTAAATGCGGATTCCGTTTTTTTCTACGAACCGGCATGGCCGTTTTGCCGGCATGCTGATGCTGTGTTCAGCACTGGGGCCCATTCCGCTGGCATGGGGTGATGAAGACCCCGAATCGCTGGATATCATGGAACGCCAGATGGAGCATCTGCAGCAGCAGCAGATGTCGCTCCAGAATGAACTCATGGCCATGCGCCAGCAGATCGCCCAGCATCGCGCCCATCTGGGCGGCACGTCGGGGGGAAGCGGCACGCATCCGCTACAGGTAACGGCGTCAGGTGGTCATGTCCACGGCGGCTGGACACCGGTTGAAGGGCGCGGCGCGGCAGCCCATGCCAACGGGGGCGAGCCGGTCGGTCGTCCCTATATCGGCGGGCATTCCGACCCGATGCCGATGCTTGATGACAAGCCGACATATGAATCCGTCGTGGCCCACCGCGAGGAAGACCTGATCGCCCACATGGCCAACAACAATGTCGGCCCTCACAACCGCGAAACGGTGGGCGCGCAGTCCGCAGGCGCGCTGGGTAGCAAGGTGTTCCACCTCGGTCCGGTTTCCATCATCCTCGGCGGTTTCTTCGATGCTGCGGCGCTGGTGGAAAACCGGCAGGTTTCATCAGGCATCTTCAACTACTGGAATGCCATTCCCTTCCGCAACAGCTCGAATTACCACACCACCAATTTCAATGGCGATGCGCGGTATTCGCGCTTCTCGCTCATGGCGCGGGGACAGCTTAACCCGCACCTGACGGTGGCGGGCTTCGTGGAAACGGATTTTGGCGCCAGCGCCGAAACCACCAATCCGTATGAAAGCAATTCCTACGTGCCACGCCTGCGGCAGGCTTACCTGACGCTGGACGATTCACGCGCCAACATGCACTTCCTGATCGGTCAGGCATGGACCATGCTGACACCAGACCGCGTGGGCATCGTCCCCCGACAGGAAAGCCTGCCCGAAACGATCGAATCCTCCATTCTCGCGGGGCAGACATGGTCGCGGCAGTGGCAGGTGCGCGCGGTCAAGGATTTCATGCAGCATCGCCTGTGGGCGGGCATCTCGATCGAAAACCCGGCGACGATCTACGATACGACCGGATTTTCCGCCGCGGATGACAATGGGGAATACACCCTTGCCAACGGTGGCTACGCCAAGGTCGGCTCCAATGGCGTGGGGCTGAGCAGCGCGACCACCAACTACTCCAACGAAATCGCGCCCGACGTGATCGGCAAGCTGGCATGGGACCCGAAATGGGGCCATTACGAAGTCGAGGGCGTCGTCCACTTCCCGCATGACCGCTCCGTCATCAATGGCGTGGGCGAGAACCATACCGCCATTGCGTGGGGCGCGGGTGGATCAATGATCCTGCCGGTCATCCCGCACCGGCTGGAAGTGCGGCTGACGGGGCTGGCGGGCCGGGGTATCGGCCGTTATGGCTCCGTTCTGCTGCCGGACGCCACATTGCAGCCCAATGGCGCGCCCGCCCTGCTGTCAAGCGCCCAGACCACGGCTGGCGTTATCGCGCACCCGAACAAGCTGATTGATGTTTACGGGTATTTCGGCATGCAGCGTTCGGGCCGCAGCTACTTTGATGAAGGCGGACAGGCTTATGGTTATGGCAACCCCATGTCGTCCAACATGGGCTGCTGGACCGAAGGCTCGACCGACTGTACCGCCAACATCCGCTCGGTGGAGGAGTTCACCATCGGTGCGTGGTACCGCTTCATCCATGGCCAGTATGGCACCGTGCAGGCAGGGACCCAGCTTGCCTATTCCCGCGTCAATACATGGGCGGGCATGGGGGGCGCGCCCACCACGAGCCTGAGCGAGATCTTCTTCGATTTCCGTTACCTTCCCTTCCAGTAATCCCGGCCCGCGCACCGGATATTGCGCCCCGCAGGGAAAAGGAGGATGGTGGGCCGCGATTGGGAATGATGGAGAGGTCGGCGCTTATGTCAGTCAGGTTACGTCACGTGATGCTGTCCGCGTGGCTTTGCGCCGCTATGGTACCAGGTGTAGCGCGGGCTGATGCCGGCCATGCCGATGCCGGTAACGAAGACCCCGGCGAGGCCTCGCAGCGCCAGTCAACCATGCACCAGCTTTCCAAACGCCCGCCGCTGCCGCGTCTGCATATGGATTACGGACAGTACCGCTATATTCCCAAGGGCGACGTCATCAAGGAACAGCCGGACCTGAACCGCCTGCTGTTCTGGACCAAATCCGGCGAACCGGACGGCTATGCCGAAAAACGCGGTAACGCCGTGCTGTATTACGACCGCACGGGCAAGGCCGTGCGGGTGGATATGAACCCGTCCAGCCGGTAAGGGGCGCTTTCCCAAAAGCAGAATCAGGGATTAAATCGCCGTCTGGCCGTGGGGCGCGTAAAGCCTGTCCACCATGTCGGCGCATAATACCGTTTCTGCCGGGCCATCGCCCACAATCCGGCCATCGCGCAGCAGCACGGCGCGGTCAAATACCCGTGCCGCCTGAAACGGGTCATGTGTTGTCGCCACCACGGCATGGCCCTGTTCCGCCAGCCTGCGCAGCAGAGCGTACAGGCGCTGTTTCTGCCCATGGTCCAGCCCGGTTTCCGGTTCATCCAGAATAAGGGTCCGCGCCCCCTGCGCCAGCGCACGCGCCAGCAGCACGGCCTGCCGTTCCCCGCCTGACAGATCGGTATAGGGCCGCCCGGCCAGCCGGGTTATGGCCAGTTCCGCCATGGCATGTTCGACCGCACTGCAATCTGTCGCCCGCAGCGATGGGGCAAACGGTGTTTCCGCCAGTCGGCCCATGCCGACAATATCACGCACGGTATAAGGAAAAAGCGGCACATGCCCCTGCGGCACATAGGCGATGCGCCGCGCGACCTCGCGCCGTGACCAGTCGGCCATGGGCCGTCCATCCAGCCAGACCTGCCCCGTGTCGGGCTGCACAAGGCCCAGCATCAGGCGTAGCAGCGTGGTCTTGCCGGCACCGTTCGGCCCCAGCAGCGCGGTCAGTTCACCCGCATGGATTGCAAAGGACAGGTCATGCAGCACCGTACGCCTGCCATGGCGGAACCTCACATGATCCAGACGCAGCACAGGCGTATCAATCTTCATGCCCGCCATCCACGCCGCAGCAGCGGCAGGACCGATACGAACACCACAACCCCCAGCAGATCGGCAATCAGGCCCACTGGTATTTCCTCCGCCGACAGGCTGCGCGCCAGATCATCGCATACCAGAAGGAAGATCGCCCCGATACACGCACTGACCGGCAGTACGCGCATATTGCATGGCCCCACCAGCAGCCGCGCCACATGCGGCACCACCAGCCCCACCCAGCCGATCATGCCCGCGACCGACACCGTCAGCGCCGCCAGCACCGTAGCCCCGCCGATCACCCCGTAACGCAGCGCCATGACGGGAATGCCAAGGGTACGGGCCTCCTCGTCCCCCATGGCCAGCCCGTCCAGCATCCGCCCGCAGGCCGACAGCAGCATGGTCCCCGCCAGCACCGGCAGCACCAGCACGGACAGCGCGCGCGGCGTCACCTGCGTCAGGCTGCCCAGCAGCCAGAATACGATATCGGGCAACTGGTTCTGCGGGTCCGCCACGTATTTGAGCAATGACAGCAATGCGGTGAACAGCGCCGAACTGATCAGCCCGCCAAAGACCAGCATCAGCATGGAAGCCGCATCGAACATATGCGCAACCCCCACCCCGAACGCCACGGCCGCCAGCCCCCCTACAAAGGACAGGCCCGCCACCCCCGCAGGCCCCGCACCCCATACGATCCCCAGTGCGGCACCGGTTCCGGACCCCGCCAGCACGCCCAGCAGACCGGGGGAGACCAGCGGGTTACGGAACACGGCCTGATACGCCGCCCCCGCCACCGACAGCGCCGCGCCCACACAGATCGCCCCCCCGATACGGGGCAGGCGCGCGCCGAACAGGATGGTATGCACCATGTCCGCATCCGGTGGCGGCGGGCCGGGATTCATGCCTGCCGCCGCAAGCATCGCGTGCAGCACCTGCCCCGCGTGCAGCGGAAAACGCCCCACGCAGGCTGATACCATCGCCACCACGATCAATCCCGCAAAACACAGGCATCCGACCACTGACGCACGCATGCGCAGGATCACCGGCTCCCGTCCGGGGCTGCCTGCGGGGGCTGGGCTGCGAGAATGCGCGCGGCATCCCCCGCATTCAGGTCGTAATGGAAATAGGTGCGGTAGAAATCACGTGTTACGGCCACCATGTCCACATCCGCGAAACGGTCAGGGTGAAGGGTTCTGGCCGCCCAGCGGATCTGTAGCGGCAGTTCGCTGCCGTAACGGTCCCATGGGAAAACACCCGATGGATTCTGGTAAACCCGTCCGGCCCGGACGGCGGTCATGCGCTGCCACACGCCACCATCGGCATTCTGGTCCAGCGTGCCACTATCGGGGCCAAGAATTATGACATCGGGATTCCATGCCGCCACCTGTTCGGCAGAAACCGGTTTCATGTTCCCGCTGATCCCCGTCGCCGCGTTCACGCCACCGGCAAGGGTAATCCATTCATCCACGATACTGTCCGTCCCATCCACCCGAAGCGGATGCAGCGACTGGATATGCACGACGCGCGGACGCGCCGTAGCGGGCAGGTCCGCAAGCCGGGTGCGGATACTGTCCACCGTATCGTGCATCATGGCACGGTAGGCCGCCGCCGTGGCGCGGGCGGTATCCGTGCCCAGCGCGGTGGCGGTCATATCCACGACACGCAGCAGTCCGTCGCTGTCATGGAAGGATGAGACAAGGACCGGCACCCCCACCGCGCGAAAGGCCGCGATGGTGGCGGAGGCTTCGGGCACGAATACAAGGTCCACCCTGTCACGCAGCAGGGTTTCGGCATTGACCTGTGGGCCGTTGACCGCATGGGCCTGATACAGAACGGGAAAGACCTGATACATCCATGGCCTTGCCTGCGGGCGGTCAACGGTCATGACGATCTGGGGCGCGCCACCCAGCATCAGCACCAGTTCATTATGGGCGAACCACAGATCGGCAATGCGGGCGGGATGATCCGGCACGGATGAGGGCGTGCCCGCCATGTCGGTAATGTCGCGCGCGCTGGCGGCAGGGGCGGCGGCGCCGGTCATCAGGCCCCATGCCAGCGCCCCCATGGCTACACTCCATCTGCCCCAGTTCATGGTAGTCCCCGCTCCGGTCGTGTTGTTATATCCTTGCAGATATATACACGAACCGGAGGGACGCAATCAGTTCCTAGCTGGCATAGGTGCTGATGTCGGGGCATGAACAGACAAGGTTGCGGTCCCCATATGCGTTATCCAGCCGGTTGACGGGCGACCAGTATTTGCTGGCGGCCACAACCGCGCCGGGCAGGCAGGCGGCGGCGCGGTCATATGCCCGCGTCCAGTCGGGATCGGTCAGGTCGCGCACCGTATGCGGGGCGTGCCGCAGGGGGCTCTGCTCCACCGTCAGATCCCCCTTCTCCACCGCGTTGATTTCCGCGCGGATGGCGATCATCGCATCACAGAAACGGTCCAGTTCGGCCCGGCTTTCGGATTCGGTCGGTTCGATCATGAACGTGCCCGCAACCGGAAAGCTGACCGTCGGTGCATGGAAGCCATGGTCGATCAGACGCTTGGCGATATCGTCCACCGTGACCCCGGTCTCGTCCTTGATGGGACGCAGGTCGATGATGCATTCATGCGCAACACGCCCGTTCGCACCCTGATACAGCACCGGATAATGCCCGGACAGGCGGGCCGCGATGTAGTTGGAGTTCAGGATCGCGACCTCGGTAGCCCGCTTCAGCCCCGCATCGCCCATCATGACCATGTACATCCACGAAATGGGCAGCACGTCCGCCGAACCGAACGGCGCGGACGAGATCGCATTCGCCCCGCCCTGCTGCGGCACGCCGGGCAGGTAGGGTGCCAGATGCGCCCCCACCCCGATCGGCCCCATGCCGGGACCACCGCCGCCATGGGGAATGCAGAAAGTCTTGTGCAGGTTGAAATGGCTGACATCGCCACCGTAGCGCCCCGGCTGCGCCAGCCCCACCTGCGCATTCAGGTTCGCGCCATCCACATAGACCTGTCCGCCTGCGGCATGCACCAGATCGCAGATCTCGCGCACGTTTTCCTCAAACACGCCATGGGTGGAAGGATAGGTGATCATGATGGCGGCAAGCTGGTCGGCATGTTTCGCGATCCGGGCTTTCAGATCGTCGATATCAACATTGCCCTGCGCATCACACGCCACCACCACGACCCGCATGCCCGCCATCTGCGCGGAAGCGGGGTTCGTGCCATGGGCGGAAGCCGGGATCAGGCATACGTCACGCCCCATATCCCCCCGCGCGCGATGATAGCCCCGAATGGCCATAAGCCCGGCGAATTCGCCCTGCGCGCCGGAATTGGGCTGGAGGGAGACGGCGTCATACCCGCTGATCTGGCACAGCATGCGCTGCAGGTCCATGAACAGGCGGGCATAGCCGCGCATCTGGTCAGCGGGCGCGAAGGGATGGATGTTGCAGAATTCCGGCCATGTGATCGGCAGCATTTCCGCCGTGGCGTTCAGCTTCATCGTGCATGACCCCAGCGGGATCATGGAACGGTCCAGCGCAAGGTCACGATCGGCCAGACGGCGCAGGTAGCGCAGCATGTCGGTTTCGGACCGGCAGGCGGAAAAGATCGGCTGCGTCAGCAGGTCGCCCCTGCGCGCAAGCTCCGCCGGGATGGAGGGGGCGATATCGCCAAGGCCGGATTCGATTTCAGAAACCGATACCCCTTCCCCACCGACACTGGCCCAGATGGCGTGCACGGTATCGGGGGTCGATGTCTCGTCAAGGCTTATGCCGATATGCGCATCATCAACACGACGCAGGTTCATGCCCGCATCCAGCGCGCGCGCCATGATCGCATCCGTCTGCGCGCCGGTTTGCAGTGTCAGCGTATCAAAGAACGCCTGCGTGACCACCGTGCCACCCAGCGCCCGCAGCCCTGCCGCAAGGATGGCTGTCAGGCGGTGGATGCGTCCGGCAATCGCCTTCAGCCCCTGCGGTCCATGATACAGCGCGTACATGGACGATACGATGGCGGGCAGCGCCTGCGCGGTGCAGATATTGGATGTCGCCTTTTCCCGGCGGATATGCTGCTCACGCGTCTGCAACGCCAGACGGTATGCCGGTTCCCCGCGCGAATCGATGGACACGCCGACAATACGCCCCGGAATGTTGCGCCGGAACGCATCGCGCACCGCCATATAGGCCGCATGCGGACCGCCAGCCCCCATCGGCATGCCATAACGCTGCATGGACCCCACGGCGATGTCGGCCCCCAGCGCACCGGGGCTTTCCACCAGCAGGAGCGCCAGCGGGTCCGCGCACATGCTGGCAATCGCGCCAGCCGCATGCAGCCCCTCAATCCATGCACGCGGATCACGCAGCGCGCCCGACGTGCCGGGATACTGGAACAGCGCGCCGAATACCGCCTGCGGGTCCAGATCGGTTGCCGGATCGCCCACCACCAGTTCCCAGCCCATCGGCTCGGCACGGGTGCGCAGGACCGCAATAGTCTGCGGATGGCAGTCGGAATCGACAAAAAAGGCCGTGGTTTTGTTTTTCGCCACACGGCGGGCCATGGCCATGGCTTCGGCCGCGGCCGTTCCCTCATCCAGCAGGGACGCATTGGCCACATCCAGCCCGGTCAGTTCCATGACGAGGGTCTGGAAATTGAGCAGTGCTTCAAGCCGCCCCTGGCTGATTTCAGGCTGGTACGGAGTATAGGCCGTGTACCATGCCGGGTTTTCCAGCACGTTGCGCTGGATCACGCCGGGCAGGATCGTATCGTAATATCCCTGCCCGATCAGTGATGTCAGGACGCGGTTTTCACCCGCGATCGCGCGCAGGCGCGCCAGCGCCACATGCTCGGGCACGCCCGCGCCCAGGCCCATCGCACCATCGAGGCGGATGCTGCCCGGCACGGTCTGCGCCATCAGGGCATCAAGCGTGTCGGCTCCCACCACACGCAGCATGCCCGCCACGTCATGTGCATCCGGCCCGACATGGCGGGCGCAGAACGCACCGGCATCATCACCCAGATCGTGCCACAGGGAAGAAGAACCGCAGGAGGAAGACGTCACGGCCAGCATACTCCGTAAGGGTAGGAAAGTGGAAAATCAGCCAACCAGCGCGGTATAGGTCGCGTGGTCCATCAGCCCCTCAAGCTGCGAGGCATCGGCCACGGTCATGCGCACGATCCAGCCTTCGCCTTCCGGGTCACGGTTAACCAGAGCCGCGTCATCGCCCAGCGCGTCGTTGAACGCCAGCACATCGCCCGTTACCGGCGCGTAGATGTCCGATGCCGCCTTGACCGATTCCACCACGGCCACGCTGTCGCCCTGCTCCACCGTGGTACCGGGGTCGCGTGCCTCGGCAAAGACCAGCTCGCCCAGTTCATTGGCCGCATGGGCGGTGATGCCGACAACCGCGACATCGCCTTCGACCCGCAGCCATTCATGTTCTTTTGTGTAATAGACGGTCATGTCCGTGCTCCATAAATTACAATGGTCTGTGAAAAATCCGCGGAGGGTTCAGCGGCGGAATGTCGGTGCGACGAAAGGCAGCGCCGCCACCTGAACCGGCAGGAACCGCCCGCGCACGCCAGCGAACAGCCGCGTGCCGAGGGTTGCAAGATGGGTGGGTACATAGCCCATGGCGACGGGACCGCCCGCGCTGGGCCCGAATGCGCCGGAGGTCACGCGCCCTGCCGGGATCTGGCCTGCTTCATCGGCAAACAGTTCGGCACCACCACGCACCGGCGCGCGCCCTTCCGCCCGCAGGCCCACCCGGCGGCGTGTCGCGCCATCCGCAAGCTGGTCCGCCACGATCCGGGCACCGGGATAGCCGCCTGCACGGGCGCCACCGGGCTTGCGGCTTTTCTGGATGGACCATTCCAGCGCGCCTTCGACGGGCGTTGTGGTCAGGTCGATATCGGAACCATACAGGCACAGACCGGCCTCAAGCCGCAGGCTGTCACGCGCGCCCAGACCGGCGGGGGTAACGCCCGGCTGCGCCAGCAGGGCGCGGGCAACGGTGGATGCGGCGGCATTATCCATGCCGATTTCATAACCGTCCTCACCCGTGTAGCCCGAGCGCGAAACGATGCAGGGCACACCGGCCAGATCAAGCCCGGCCACGTCCATGAAGCGCATCGCCGCCGCTTTCGGGTTCAGGCTGGCCACGGCTGCTTCCGCCGCCGGTCCCTGCACCGCGATCAGCGCGCGGTCAGACAGCATTTCCACCGTGCAGCTATCAGCCAGTGCGGCATTTACATGGGCGAAATCCGCATCCTTGCACGCCGCATTGACCACCAGCAGCAGCCAGTCGCCCATATTGGCCACCATCAGATCATCGCTGATGCCGCCATCTTCCGTGGTGAACAGGGCGTAACGCTGGCGGCCCGGCTTCAGGGCGACGATATCGGCGGGGACAAGCGCCTCAAGCGCGCGGGCGGCGTCGGCAACCTGTCCCGAACGGGCACGGACGCGCACCTGCCCCATATGGGACACGTCAAACAGCCCCGCGCTGGCGCGCGTATGCAGGTGTTCGGCCATGACGCCCGCAGGATACTGCACGGGCATGTCATAACCCGCGAACGGCACCATACGGGCGCCAAGTTCAAGGTGAAGGTCGTAAAGCGGGGTGCGCAGCAGGGGCTGGTTCATGCGGGCTGGGCCTTGTGCAGGTCCGCGTGCGCGCATGCGTTCGCGCACGCAGGGCATGCGGGTGCAGTGGCACGGTACGCGCCAGCGGAACAGGAAATGGGAAACGAAGAACAGACGGAAAAATAGGCAGGTAGCGTTGTGGACATGCGGCACTCCTGTCGAACCCGGATAGGTTCCAAGTGCCCCTTCTGTCGCATGTGCCTGAGATCGCTATCCCGTCGGCGGGCGCCCGTTGCCGGACGCCTCTTTCCAGAAGTCTTGGCCGACCGGTCCTTTGGCCTGAGAGTTTCCGGGGCGGTTGCTCCTTCGGCGCTGGCGCTGGGCCAGTCTCTCCCGTGTCGACAGGCCTGACTTGACATGACCGGATATGCCAAGTCAATCCATGAAAGGCGCTCAGTGTGACAGGTCGTTGCCCCGTGCGCCCGGAACAGAAATAAGGATCATCCAGCCATGACCACCGCCCCGCTGACCATCGTGGCCGAATTTCGCGTATCTGCCGAAAACCGGGCGCGTTTTCTTGAACTCTGCGCCTATGACAGCGAACGCTCGGTCGCGGATGAAAAAGGCTGCCAGCGCTTCGAGGCCGTAAGCCCGATCGACGATCCGCAGACCATCATCCTGGTGGAAGTGTATGACGATGAAGCCGCATTCGACACGCATCTCGCCACGCCGCACTTCAAGGTCTTTGCCGATGGGGTAAAGGAACTGGGGGTAAAGGAAATCAGTGTGCGCAAGACGGCCCGCCACGCGCCCAAGGCCTGATCCTGCCTGCGGTCCAGACGGCAAAAAGGCCGGGGAACTGCTGTTCCCCGGCCTTTTTCATACCCGCAGACCGTAGCGCCTGTCAGCGCGGCAGGTTCTTTGCGATATAGGGCGGCAGGACAAAGGACGCGCCATGGATTTCCGGCGTCCAGTACCGGCAGCCTTCGCCAATGCCCGCGCGCTGCGCGCGCTCGCGGATCACCTCAACGCTGTTGCGGCCCGGCACGCCACCCTTGGCGGCCACACCCAGCGTCATGAATCCGCCGACATAGGTCGGCACGGCGGCGACATAGGCCGAAACATGCGCGAAAAACTGCGCACGGCGCGCACTGGTGTCACGCAGTTCGTCCGCCTGCATGAACGGCACGCCACACTGGTTCACGATAATGCCGTTGGCGCTGAGAATACGCGCGCAGTGCCGGTAGAACGAATCGGTAAACAGCACTTCACCCACACCGATCGGGTCGGTGCTGTCCACGATGATGACATCGAACGAGCCATCGGCGGCATTGGACACGTATTCGATGCCGTCGCCCACGATCACGTCAGCGCGCGGGTCGTTCCATGCGTCACCGGCGATGGAGGGCAGGAATTTCTTGGACAGTTCGATGACCTCGCCATCGATCTCGACCATCACCGCCTTTTCCACCGTGCCGTGTTCCAGCACGCGCCGCAGCACACCGCCGTCGCCCGCGCCGATGATCAGCACGCGCTTCGCATCGCCATGCTCCAGCAGCGGCACATGGGTCAGCATTTCCTGATAGACGAATTCGTCCCGTTCGGTGATCTGGACCACGCCATCAAGCATCAGGACCCGGCCAAGATCGACATTCTCGAACACGGCGATATCCTGAAACGCGCTTTTGGTACGCGCCAGCATCCGGTCCACACGCAGTTCCTGCCGCCAGCCCTCGTACAGGCCTTCGCTGATCCACTCACGGGACATTGCGGTTCCCCTTCCGTCTAATCAATGCACATGAAAAAGCACGGGCCGGAAATCAATCCGGCCCGACACTTCGTTATTTAAGGAGGGCATGCCGGTCTGGTCATCACCAGCCCGGCGAAGGCAGGCTAGAGCTGCACGCGCCCGCGACGCTGTTCGTCCACTTCGATCCGGCCGGCCTGAAACAGGCGCTGCATGACCGGAATCGCAAGGTGCGGATCGCACGCGCCACACATGAAAATATCCACGGCGGCAAAATTCCGCTCGGGCCATGTGTGGATCGAGATATGGCTTTCAGCCAGCACGACCACACCCGACACGCCGCCATTGGGCGTGAAATGATGGAAATGGCTGTGCAGGATGGTGGCCCCGGCCGTCACTGCGGCTTCGCACAGGGTACGGTCGATCTGTTCCGGATCATCAAGATTCCGGGCATCCCAAAGATCGACGAGGAGATGCGTTCCCGCAAATTTCATTCCGTCTTTTTCGACGAAATAGTCCTTCCGGTCGTCCTCGGACGAAAACGGCGCTGAAGAGATCTGGTTATCGCTCGGGTGTTCCGAGACCATCCCCAGTTGAGCAAGTGCGTTCATCACGTACCCCAAAACCAGTAGATAGCCTGTTGGGCATTATTGCCCCCTTGGGCCAAGAGAGGCGCTGATAGGGCCTGCCGACGGTACGATGCAAGTATTTTCCGCATCACCACGCCAGTTTTTTTCAGGCCCCACCATCCGGCACCGGTGGCAGCGCGCCTATTTTACGCTTTTGCGACGGGTTTTTGCCGGTTTTTCCTGCTTTTTCACCACTTTCGGCTCCGCCGCCACTGTGGCTTTTTTGCCGCGCCCCTTTCGCCCCGCCACCGGCGCGGGCGCAGGCGGCACCAGCGGCTGCCTGTCCAGCAGGGGCTTGAGGAATCGCCCCGTATGGCTTTCGGCGCAGGCCGCGACCTGCTCGGGCGTGCCACAGGCGACGATCTGGCCACCGCCATCACCACCCTCCGGCCCCATGTCGATCACCCAGTCCGCCGTCTTGATGACTTCGAGGTTATGCTCGATCACCACCACGGTATTGCCCTGCTCCACCAGCGCATGCAGCACTTCGAGCAGCTTGCGCACGTCTTCGGTATGCAGTCCGGTGGTTGGCTCATCAAGGATATAGAGCGTGCGCCCCGTGGCCCTGCGCGCCAGTTCCTTGGACAGTTTCACGCGCTGCGCCTCGCCACCTGACAGCGTGGTCGCCTGCTGGCCAAGGGCGACATAGCCCAGCCCCACCTTCTGCAATATGGCCAGCCGGTCGCGGATGCGCGGCACGGCGGAGAAGTAGGGCAGCGCCTCATCCACCGACATGGCCAGCACATCGGCAATGGACTTGCCCCGGAACTTCACGTCCAGCGTCTCGCGGTTGTAACGCGCGCCCTTGCAGGTATCGCAGGTGACGAACACGTCGGGCAGGAAGTGCATCTCGATCTTGAGCACCCCGTCCCCCTGGCATGCCTCGCACCGGCCACCCTTCACATTGAAGGAAAAGCGCCCCGGCTTGTAGCCGCGCGCCTTGCTTTCGGGCAGTTCGGCAAACCAGTCACGGATGGGGCCGAACAGGTCGGTATAGGTGGCCGGGTTGGAACGCGGCGTGCGCCCGATGGGGGACTGGTCGATGTCGATGATCTTGTCGAGCTGATCCAGCCCATCGATGGCCGTATAGGGTGCCGGGTTCTGCCCCGATCCCATAAGCCTGCGCGACAGGGCCTTGTACAGCGTGTCGATCACCAGCGTAGACTTGCCGCCACCCGAAACCCCGGTAACACAGGTAAAGGTGCCCAGCGGGAATCTGGCCGTAACATCCTTCAGGTTGTTGCCCGTGGCCCCGCGCAGCACCAGCTCCCGTTTGGGATCGATTTTCCTGCGTTTCGCGGGGACAGGGATACATTTGCGCCCCGACAGGTAAGCGCCCGTCAGGCTGGCGGGATTTGCCGCGACCTCCGCCGGGGTGCCTGCGGCGACGATATTGCCGCCATTGATGCCCGCACCCGGCCCCATGTCGATCAGCCAGTCCGCGGCGCGGATGGCGTCCTCATCATGCTCGACCACGATCAGGGTATTGCCCAGCTTCTTGAGCCGGTCCAGCGTGCCCAGCAGGCGTTCGTTATCGCGCTGGTGCAACCCGATGGAGGGTTCATCCAGCACGTACAGCACGCCGGTCAGGCCGGAACCGATCTGGCTGGCCAGCCGGATACGCTGGCTTTCGCCCCCCGACAGGGTGGCCGAACCGCGCGAAAGCGTCAGGTAATCCAGTCCCACGTCATCCAGAAAGCGCAGGCGATCGAGGATTTCACGCAATATGCGTCGCGCAATCTCGGCGCGCTGGGGTGTCAGGGTTTCCTCCACCGTGCCGAACCAGTCCAGCGCCTTGCGGATGGGCATGTCGGATGCCTGCGCGATGTTCAGCCCCGCCACCTTGACCGACAGGGCCTCGGGCCGCAGCCGCGCGCCATCGCACACATGGCATGGCTTTTCGGACTGGTAGCGCGACAGTTCCTCGCGCACCCATACGCTGTCGGTTTCCGCCATGCGACGGCGCAGGTTCTTGACCACGCCCTCGAACGGCTTGGTCAGGCTGTAGCTGCGGCGGTCATCGCGGTATGTGAACTCGATCGGGTCTTTTCCCCCCTCAAGAATCACATCGCGCACGTTTTCGGGCAGGTCTTCCCATGGCGTATCCATCGATACGCCATAATGCTTCGCGATGGCGGCCAGCGTCTGGGTGTAATACGGGCTCTGGCTGTTGCGCCACGGGGCGATCGCCCCTGCCGCGAGCGAGAGCGAATCGTCCGGCACGATCAGGCGCGGATCGAAAAATGTTTCCTGACCAATCCCGTCACAGGCCGGACACGCACCCTGCGGCGCGTTGAAGGAGAACAGGCGGGGTTCGACCTCCTCCAGCGTAAAACCGCTGACCGGGCATGCGAAGCGTGAGGAAAAGACGGTGCGCGGGGCTTCCTCGCCTTCCGGGGCGTTCTTCACCACCTCTTCCGCATAGACCAGACCATCGGACAGGCCGAGCGCTGTCTCGAAACTGTCAGCCAGACGGCTTTCGATGCCTTCCTTGACCACGATGCGATCCACCACGGCCTCGACCGTATGGCGCAGGCGACGGTTGAGTTCCGGCACTTCGTCAATTGTATGGAGCGTGCCGTCCACCTTGGCGCGGGTGAAGCCCTTGCGCTGGAGTTCGGCCAGTTCCTTTTTACACTCACCCTTGCGGTCGCGCAGCACCGGGGCCAGCAGCATGAGGCGCGTGCCCTCGGGCATGGCCATCACGCGGTCAACCATCTGGCTGATCGTCTGCGCCTCGATCGGCAGGCCGGTGGCGGGCGAATAGGGCACGCCCGCGCGCGCCCACAGAAGACGCATGTAATCATGCACTTCCGTCACCGTGCCAACGGTGGAACGGGGGTTTTTGGATGTGGTTTTCTGTTCGATGGAAATGGCGGGCGACAGCCCTTCTATCGAATCGACATCCGGCTTTCCCATCAGTTCAAGGAACTGGCGCGCGTAGGCGGACAGACTTTCCACGTACCGGCGCTGGCCTTCGGCGTAGATGGTGTCGAACGCCAGTGACGACTTGCCTGAACCCGACAGGCCGGTCATGACCGTCAGCGCATCGCGCGGGACATCCACATCGACGTTCTTGAGATTATGCGCACGCGCCCCACGCACGCGAATGGACTGCTGGCTGACATGCTGTGCCGCCGGAACCTGTTCCGGACGCGAAGAAACGCTCATGAACTCTCCCTGTTCCGCTCCCGTGCGGGAAAGCGGATACCGGCCACCATTGCGGACCCACATCTAATCTGGGCCTGCCGGTCCATCACGACAAGGGCCGTGACTGACCGGCCACGACAGCGCCCGTTACATGCCTGCTGCCACGCCCCATGCCGGCGTTGATCGCGGTATCGTCCTCACACTCGCATTTTAAGGGACGATCCGGTAAGATCGCCGCATATATCCGCCACGGCCGCCATCGGGCTGCCTGTGGCGGCAGTCGGCAGCGGTTCAGCCACTGCCGGTCCCATACTCGAACTGCAGCAGGACAGCATATGGCGGGCAGCGTCAACAAGGTCATTCTCGTGGGCAATCTGGGCAAGGACCCGGAAGTACGGAACAGCCAGAGCGGGGCGAAAATCGTCTCGCTGACACTGGCGACAAGCGATACATGGAATGACCGCGCATCGGGCGAACGGCGCGAGCGGACGGAATGGCACCGGGTTGTCATTTTCAACGACCGGATAGCCGACGTGGCCGAGCGTTTCCTGCGCAAGGGCCGCAAGGTCTATCTGGAAGGCTCGCTCCAGACACGCAAATGGACCGACCAGAGCGGTCAGGACCGCTACACGACCGAAGTGGTGGTCGACCGCTTCCGTGGCGATCTGGTGCTGCTGGACAGCAATCGCGGTGGCGACAGCGGCGGTGACGACGCAGGCGGCGGTTATGGTGGCGGCTACGGTGGTGGCAGCGGCGGCGGTGGCTACAGCGCCCCGGCCCGCCAGCAGCCGCAGCGCAACGACCGCCCCGCCAGTGGCGGCGGTAGTGGCGGCAGCGGCGGCGGCTGGGACGCCCCGGCTGGCGGCAGCGATCTGGATGATGAAATCCCGTTCTGAACCCCGCTGGCGCTTCGCGCCGGGCCGCTGACCGTGCTATGGTACACATGGACCTGATGGCGGCCCCAACGCGCCATTCCTGCCTACCGTCCCGCCCCTGCGCCGTTATGGTCGCCCGGGGTGGGATAACCCTGACATGACGGAACTGCCTTGACCGAGATACCCGACGATCCCCTGCCCCCGTCCGACATGCTGCCGGTCACGATCGAGGAGGAAATGCGCTCCTCCTACCTGGCTTACGCCATGTCCGTCATTGTCAGCCGCGCCCTGCCGGACGTGCGTGACGGGCTGAAGCCGGTTCATCGCCGCATCCTGTATTCAATGCGCGAAAGCGGGTTCACCCACGACAAGCCCTATCGCAAATCGGCCCGTGCGGTCGGTGACGTGATGGGTAAATACCATCCGCATGGCGACTCCTCCATCTACGACGCCATGGTGCGCATGGCGCAGTCGTGGTCGATGCGGGTGAAGCTGATCGACGGGCAGGGCAATTTCGGGTCGGTCGATGGCGATTCCCCCGCCGCCATGCGTTATACCGAAGCCCGTCTGGCCAAGGCGGCTTCCTTCCTGCTGGACGACATCGACCGCGATACCGTCGATTTCCAGCCCAACTACGATGAAAGCGAGCAGGAACCCCAGATCCTGCCCGCCGCCTTCCCCAACCTGCTGATCAATGGCGCGTCCGGCATCGCCGTGGGCATGGCGACCAACATTCCCCCGCACAACCCCGGCGAGATAATCGACGCGACCCTGGCGCTGATCGAGCGCCCGGACATGACGCTCGATGACCTGCTGGAATACGTGCCGGGACCTGATTTCCCCACGGGCGGCACCATTCTGGGCCGTGCGGGCATCCGCAGCGCGTTCGAGACGGGACGTGGTTCGGTCATCATCCGCGCCAAGGCCGAGATCGAGGAAATCCGCAAGGACCGCAAGGCCATCATCGTGACCGAGATCCCCTATCAGGTGAACAAGGCCACGTTGCAGGAACGCATTGCCGATCTGGTGCGCACCAAGCAGGTCGAAGGCATTTCCGACATTCGGGACGAAAGCGACCGTTCGGGCATGCGCATCGTCATCGAGACCAAGCGCGAGGCGACGCCGGAAGTGGTGCTGAACCAGCTTTACCGCTTCACGCAGCTACAGACCTCGTTTGGCGTGAACATGCTGGCGCTGGATGGCGGGCAGCCGCGTCTCATGGGGCTCAAGGACGTGCTGGAAGCGTTCATCCGCTTCCGCGAGGACGTGATCCTGCGCCGCGCGCGCTTTGACCTGAACAAGGCGCGTGACCGGGCCCACCTGCTGGTCGGTCTGGTCATCGCGGTTGCCAATATCGACGCGGTCATCGCCCTGATCCGCGCAGCGCCCGATACGGGGGCCGCGCGTGCCGCGCTGATGGCGCAGGCATGGGATGCCGCCGATGTGGCGCCCCTGCTGCAACTGATCCATGACGAAGGCAATGTCATCGTCGATGGTCGGGTCCATCTGACGGAAGCACAGGCTCGCGGCATCCTTGAACTGCGCCTGCAGCGCCTGACCGGGCTGGAACGCGACAAGATCCAGCAGGAACTGTCCGAAGTGGCGGTGCGCATCAACAGCCTGCTGGAAATCATCGCCAGCCGGCCGCGCCGCATGGAGGTCATGCGTACCGAACTGGCCACCATCCGCGCCGAACTGGCTACCCCGCGCGCCACCGACATTGCCGATTACGCGGGCGACCAGACCGATGAAAGCCTGATCGAGCCGGGACAGATGGTTGTCACCATCACCCGCGAAGGCTTCATCAAGCGCACGCCGCTGGACGTATTCCGCGCCCAGAACCGTGGCGGCCGTGGCCGCACGGCGGCGGGACGCCGGGGCGACGACATCATCGTGCGTTCGTTCAACGCGCATACGCATCAGTGGGTTCTGTTCTTCTCCTCGGGCGGGAAGGCATACCGCGAAAAGGTCTGGCGTCTGCCCGAAGCCAGCCCCACCGCGAAGGGGCGCGCGCTGGTCAACCTGCTGCCCGATCTTGGCAGCGACACGATCACCGCCGTCCTGCCGCTGCCGCAGGATGAGGATCTGTGGGAAAACCTGCACCTTGTCTTCGCCACGGCATCGGGCAGCGTGCGCCGTAACCGGCTGAGCGATTTCCGCAACATCCGCTCATCCGGCCTGATCGCGATGAAGCTGGATGACGAGGACCGCCTGATCGGCGTCGCCACGTGCCGCGAAGGGCAGGATGTATTCCTTGGCACCCGCAACGCGCGGTGCATCCGCTTCCAGATCACGGACGACACGCTGCGTGTCTTTGCCGGGCGCGGCAGTTCGGGCGTGCGGGGCATCAAACTGGCTGAAGGCGACAGCGTGAACAGCCTGTGCGTGCTCAACCACGTCGAGGCCACGGTAGAGGAACGCGCCGCCTATCTGCGCATGGCCAATGCCCGCCGCCGCGCCGAAGCAGCGCAGGAAGGCGAGGAAGCGGAAGAAACCGTCGTAACGGACGATGCCGAAATCGTGGCAGACGACCTGCCACTGTCCCCCGAACGGTTCGCGGAACTGGAAGCGGCGGAAGAAGTGCTGCTGATCGTCAGCAATGCGGGTTTCGGCCGCCGTTCGTCGGCTTATGACTACCGCGTCAGCGGGCGTGGTGGACAGGGCATCAACAACATGACCTTCTCCGCCAACAAGCGCGGCAATGCGGTCGTGGCGACACTGCCGGTGCTGGAAGGCACGGATGTCATGCTGGTAACCGATGCGGGCCGCCTGATCCGCCTGCCGATCGGGCAGGTGCGCATCATGTCGCGTCAGGCCAGCGGCGTAACCCTGTTCCGCCTGAACGACACCGAGGAAGTGACCAGCGTGTTCCCCGTCATGGATGAAGATGACGACGGGGAAGAAGCCGAAATCGCCGATACGGAAGCCGATACCCCCGCCACCGATGCGGGGCAGGATGACTGAACCCGCCCCATCCCGTACCGGCTTCTATCCGGGCACGTTCGATCCCGTGACCAGCGGGCATATGGATATCATCGAACGTGCGGCGGGCGTGATGGACCGGCTGGTGATCGGCGTGGCCGAAAACCGGGACAAGCAGCCCCTTCTCCCGCTGGAGGAACGGCTGTTATGCCTGCGGACCGATATCGCCCCCCTGAATGAAGGGCGGGCGAACCCGATCACGGTCATCGGTTTTACGGGACTTGCGGTGCATGCGGCGCGTACGCATGGGGCGCATGCAATCATTCGCGGACTGCGGGCGGTTGCAGATTTCGAATACGAGAACCAGATGTTTGGTATGAACCAGCATCTGGCGCCCGACATTGACACCCTGTTCCTTATGGCACGGGAAGGGCACCAGTACATTTCTTCCCGGCTGGTAAAGGAAATAGCCCGGCTGGATGGGGATATTTCCGGTTTTGTCCCACCTTTTACCCGCGGGCACATCCTAAAACGCCTGCGTGGCTGACAGGCTGGCGGTCGCGTCCCGCGCTGCCGGTTCCTTCACACCCCAATCACGAAACGGATCATGATGTCTGCTACAGAAAACAAATCCGACCTGATCAACGTCGACCTCAAGACAGGACGGGTGGTGATCCGCCTGCGTCCCGACATTGCGCCACTGGCGGCCGAGCGTATCCGCACGCTGGCAGCCGAAGGGTTTTATGACAACACGCCCTTCCACCGCGTGATCCAGGGCTTCATGGCGCAGGGCGGCGACCCGACGGGCACCGGCACGTCCGGCAGCAAGCTGCCCGACCTGAAGGCGGAATTCACCCGCGCGGCCAAGTTCGAGCGTGGCACGGTGGGCATGGCCCGCACCATGAACCCGGACAGCGCGAACAGCCAGTTTTTCATCATGTTCGAGCCCTCTCCCCACCTTGACGGCCAGTACACCATCGTGGGCCAGGTGATCGAAGGCATGGACCACATCGACCAGATCAAGCGTGGCGCGGGCCAGAGCGGCATGGTTCAGGACCCTGACCGCATCATCAAGATGCGTCCCGCCGACGCCGAAGCCTGATTGATCCATCCCGCCGGACAGCGTGCGCCACCTGCGCACCTATCCGGCGGCCTGTTTCCGGTCGGAGCCAGACAGCCGTTTACGGCCCATGGCACCGGCCGGTTTTTCCATCCCGGCGACCTGCGGCCCCACGCACAGGTTGACACCCCCGCCGAGGATGTTTAGAGACCTGCGCAAGGCGGCGGATCACGGGTTTTTCCTGTGCTTTAGCCCCTTCATACAGGCGATGTGAGCCGGTAGCTCAGTCGGTAGAGCATTCGACTTTTAATCGAATGGTCGTGGGTTCGAATCCCACCCGGCTCACCATCCCCTGTTCCCCCCATAAAATACTCCCCTGAAGGGTTGGCCGCGTTTCTGAACGGCCCCTGAATCTGTTGCACAGTCCCGCCAGGGCTTAACGGTCATGGTGCGGTAACGGACAGAACCTTCGACCGGGAAATGTTCGCTAAATCCTCCTGCGAACCGCGATGCGCGCATCAACAGGCACGCGCATGCCCTGCCGTGTTCGCGCGACGGCAGTCTTCTGGCTGAAACGCCCACAAAAACCGAACACCGTACCGCCATCCCTGCCCGATCAGGCCGGAAATCCCGCTTAATGATCCCCGGCGGAAGGGTATTGTCAGGCAGGCGCCAAATAGATGGACGTGTTCGCCAGCAGGGGCGGGAACCAGTGACCTGAATTCCTGTTAGGGGAATGAAATATGGTGTTTTTATAGGCTCTGCCCCACCTTTCAGGAAAAAGGAAGAACCATCCCGCGCATGCCCCTGTAGCCGCTGACAGGTGATGGCTGTTCGTTTCTTGATCGAAAATCATTCGCTTTCATAATTTAGTTATAATTTTGTGATTATTTTTATAATTTTATGTCTTGATCTATGGGTGTTTTTTCAAATAGATGTCCACAAGCCTTGCGGTCATACGACATTCGCACATTCCGACCGCTTTCAAACCCGCCTTCATCGCCCGTGCGATGACTGCGAACCGGCCCCCTCCCATAGGTCGGGTCTAGAAAAGTCTGTGAGATTCCATGAGTCTGCATCCCGTCCTGACCGCCGTGACCGAACGGGTCATCACACGTTCGGCTGGCAGTCGCCGCGCCTATCTGGACCTGATCGCGCGCGAAGGTGAAAACGGCATCAGCCGCCCCCGTCTGGCCTGCGGCAACCTGGCCCACGCCATCGCGGCGTCGGAAGGGGACAAGCAGGGCCTGCGCGCAGCGCGCGGCATGAACGTGGGCATCATCACGTCCTATAACGACATGCTGTCCGCCCATCAGCCCTATGGCCGCTACCCGGACCAGATCAAGCTTTACGCGCGTGAAGTCGGCGGGACGGCACAGGTGGCCGGTGGCACGCCCGCCATGTGCGATGGCGTGACGCAGGGGCAGCCGGGCATGGAAATCTCGCTGTTCAGCCGCGATGTCATCGCCCTGTCCACCGCCGTCGGGCTGAGCCATGGCATGTATGAAGGCGTGGCCATGCTGGGCATCTGCGACAAGATCGTGCCGGGCCTGCTGATCGGCGCGCTGCGCTTTGGCCACCTGCCTGCGCTGCTGATCCCCTCCGGCCCCATGCCATCGGGCCTGCCCAACAGCGAAAAGCAGCGCATCCGCCAGCTTTACGCCGAAGGCAAGGTGGGCAAGGACAGGCTGATGGATGCGGAATCCGAATCCTACCACGCTGCGGGCACCTGCACGTTCTACGGCACGGCGAATACGAACCAGATGCTGATGGAAGTGATGGGGCTGCACCTGCCCGGTTCCTCCTTCGTCCCGCCGAACACGAAGCTGCGCCAGGAACTGACCCGTGCCGCCATCCACCGCCTGAGCGAGATTGGCGCACGGGGCGATGACTACCGTCCGCTGGGCCTGTGCGTGGATGAACGCGCCATCGTCAACGCAGCCGTGGGCCTGCTGGCGACGGGCGGGTCCACCAATCTTGCCATCCACCTGCCCGCCATAGCGCGCGCGGCGGGCATCGTGATCGACTGGAGCGATCTGGACCGGCTTTCCTCCGTCGTGCCGCAACTGACGCGCGTATATCCCAACGGGTCGGAAGACGTGAACGCCTTCCACGCCGTGGGTGGCATGCCCAGCCTGATCGGCTCCCTGCTGGATGCGGGGCTGCTGCATCCCGATATCCTGACCGTGGCGCGTGGTGGCTTTGCCGCCTATCGCAACCGCCCGGTCATGCGTGACGATGCGCTGGTATGGGAAGAGGCAGGCCCGTCCACCGATGAAAGCATCCTGCGCGCGCCCGCCAATCCCTTCCGCGCCGATGGCGGCATGAAGGTGATGGAAGGCAATCTGGGGCGGGGCATCTACAAGACCAGCGCCGTCGCCTCCGAACGCTGGACAATCGAAGCCCCGGCGGCAGTGTTCGACGATCAGGAGGACGTGCTGCGCGCCTTCCGCGATGGAAAGCTGGATCGTGACGTGGTGGTGGTCGTGCGCTTTCAGGGACCGGCCGCCAACGGCATGCCCGAACTGCACAAACTCACCCCCACGCTGGCCGTGCTGCAGGACCGGGGACACAAGGTGGCCCTTGTCACCGACGGCCGCATGTCGGGGGCCAGCGGCAAGGTGCCCGCCGCCATCCATATCGGCCCGGAAGCCTATGTCGGCGGCCCGCTTTCCCTGCTGCGCGATGGGGACATGGTGCGTGTGTGCGCCCATACGGGCCGGATCGAGGCCATGGTGGACGCGGCGCAGTGGACCGACCGCACCCCGGCCCGTCCGCCCGCACCACAGTTCGGCACCGGGCGGGAACTGTTCGCGCTCATGCGCGGCGGCGTGGACAGCCCCGAACGCGGGGCATCAGCCATCCTTGCCTCCATGGACCGTATGGCCGCACAAGAGAACGCGTAAGGCGGCCAGGCGCCGCAAACAGTTGTGAAAGGGAGCCAGCCCATGGCCCAGATTGAAGACATCATGACCATCGCGCCGGTTATTCCGGTACTGGTCATCCATGATCCCGCCCATGCCCGCCCCGTGGCGGAAGCACTGGTTGCAGGGGGCCTGCGCGCGCTGGAAGTCACCCTGCGCACCGAATGCGCGCTGGAAGTGATTGCGGAAATGGCGAAGGTTGAAGGGGCCGTTGTCGGTGCCGGAACCGTGCTGAACGGCGATGACCTGAAAAGTTCGGTCGATGCGGGCGCGCGCTTCATCGTAAGCCCCGGCCTGACCACGGACGTCGCCAGGGCGGCCACCGCTGCCGATGTGCCGCTGCTGCCCGGCACGGCCAATGCCAGCGACATCATGCGCGGCCTCGACCTCGGGCTGACGCATTTCAAGTTTTTCCCCGCCACGGCAGCGGGCGGCATTCCGGCGCTCAAGGCGCTTTCCGCTCCCTTTGGCCGCGCACGCTTCTGCCCCACCGGCGGCATCCGTCAGGATACGGCTTCGGAATGGCTGGGCCTGCCTTCGGTTCTGTGCGTGGGCGGATCGTGGCTGGTTCCCGCCGGAACACCGGATGTGGCCGCCATTACCCAGCGGGCACGCGAAGCCGCTGCCCTTACGGCCTGATCCACAACGCTCGGCGGTCCGTAATGGGCCGCTGACCACCACCCCCGCTATGCGGTACGGCGGAAGGTCAGGTTATACCGGCACGGCCCGGTCAGGGGATGGTCCCCCTTACGCAATGGCGCGATGCCATGAAATGCCAGCCGTGTCGTCCCGCCCCATACGACCACATCCCCATGCAGCAGGGGAATGCGCCGTAACGGGTCCGTACGCAGCAACCCACCCCACAGGAAGATGGCGGGCAAGCCGAAGGACAGGGACACGACCGGTGCGTCTGCGCGTTCGTCACGATCCTGATGCAGGCCCATGCGTGCGCCAACCCGATAACCGTTAATCAGGCACGAATCGGGCGCAAAACCCTCATATCCCGCCATTGCGGCAGCCGCGACCGCCATCTGCCGCCACCCCTCCGGCATGGCGGGCCATGGCTGGCCCGTCAGGGGATCGCGTACCTCATACCGGTAACCATACGCATCACTGCACCAGCCCCGTAACCCGCAACAGGTCATGGCAACGGACATGCTGCCCCCGCCCGGAGTCGTCATGCGCCGGAACGGAGACTGACGGGCCATCCGCCGGATCTGCGCAATCATGTCCGCCGCATGGGATGACGCATGGCCACGCAGGATCAGCGCGCCATCATCCAGTGGTTCGGGCCCTAATCCGGCGGATTGGGGAAGATCAAGGGGAAATTCCCGCTGGGTCATCGCCCCTCCCCCTGAAATGAAAAAGGGCATCCATAACGGATGCCCCCTTCCCTGTTTCAGCCGCCAGCGGATCAGAAGCTGTTATCGTCACCCGCATCGAAGCCACCGCTGTCATCAAACCCGCCGGACGCATCGCCGCCTGCGTCGAACCCGGAATCGGCAGCCGTGCCGCCACCTGCGAACGGATCGCCGCCGCCCGCGCCATCACCGTAATTGTTGTTGATGATGGTCTCGCCCGGCTGGGACATGCCGCCTGCGAAGCCACCCGCGTCATGATGGCCGCTGAACAGGTCCGTCAGCGCGTTACCCACCATCATACCGCCCGCCACACCGGCGGCGGTGGTCAGGGCCGAACCCAGAAAGCCCGAGCCGCGGGCGGGGAACATGCCCGGCTGCATGCCCTGCGGATAGACCGGCTGCGGCGGCGGGGATGTGGGGGCGGCACCACCACCCCACCCCGGAGGGGGCGCTGCCTGCGCACGCTGGCCACCACCGAACATGCCACTGAAGAATCCGCCACCGCCGCTGGGCTGCTGGGGGGCGGCCTGCTGCTGCTGGAGCTGCTGCTGCGCCTGCTGAAGCTGCCACTGAAGCTGGCGAATCCGGTTCTGCGCTTCAGCCAGGGCGGCTTCCTGCACCACCGCCATCTGGGTGACGCGATAACCGGCTTCAGGATATTTCTGGAACATCTGCCCGATATACTGATTGGCCTGCGGGTCAATCGGCGGAAGCTGGGAGGTCGTCTGCGGCACGCTGCCCGATGCAGTCCCCCCCACCCGCGCGAAAAACTGTGTGATCAGATCACGTTCCTGGTCGTTCATCCTGTCTGTCCTGCCTTGGGCTGGGAAAAGCGTATCCCCGCAGATGTGGTCCGTGCAATGGCGATGCGCAAGGCCAAATACCGCCAGATCATGACAGGTTTGGCCTTATGCCATGCCCCGCCTTTCGGTCGCGGCGGCATAACGGTATGCTGGCGCGCGATTTTGCGCCAGATGGTGCATACCCTGTCCCCGTTTACCGGAGCATCTTGTTCATGGACCCGGCCCCCGTGCCCCGATCACCCACATCCCCACGCCCGCTGTCGTTCCAGGGGCTTATCCTGAAACTGCACCAGTTCTGGTCCGATCAGGGCTGCGCCATTCTCCAGCCCTACGATACGGAAGTGGGGGCGGGTACGCTGTCGCCGCATACCACGCTGCGCGCGCTGGGATCGCGCCCGTGGAAGGCCGCCTATGTCCAGCCCTGCCGCCGCCCGTCCGACGGGCGGTATGGCGAAAACCCGAATCGCCTGCAGCACTATTACCAGTATCAGGTCCTCCTCAAGCCCACGCCGGAGGAAAGCCAGAAACTGCTGCTGGACAGCTACCGCGCCATCGGGATCGATCCGCTGGAACACGACATCCGCTTTGTCGAGGATGACTGGGAAAACCCGACCATCGGCGCATGGGGTCTGGGCTGGGAAGTCTGGTGCGACGGGATGGAGGTGACGCAGTTCACCTATTTCCAGCAGGTCGGCGGCATTCCCACCGTCATGCCTTCGACCGAACTGACCTATGGTCTGGAACGCCTTGCGATGTACGTGCAGGGAATCGAGAATGTCTATGACCTCGATTTCAACGGGCAGGGGCTGAAATATGGCGACGTGTTCCTGCGCGCGGAACAGGATTACTCCCGCCATAATTTCGAACTGGCGGATGTGGAAATGCTGCACCGCCACTTCATCGATGCCGAAAACGAATCCACGGCCCTTGCAAAGGCCGGTCTGGCGCAGCCCGCCTATGACCAGTGCCTGAAGGCCAGTCACCTGTTCAACCTGCTCGATGCGCGCGGCGTGATTAGCGTCAGCGAACGCGCATCCTATATCGGCCGCGTACGCGCGCTGGCGAAACGCTGCTGCGAAGCGTGGCTGGCGGGCGAGGAATAAGACCATCATGCCCGAACTTCTTATCGAACTCTTCTCCGAGGAAATTCCCGCCCGCATGCAGGCGCGCGGGGCAAGCGACCTCGAACGCCTTGTGTGCGAGGCGCTGGCCCCGCTGAACCCGCGCGACGCCACGACCTTTGCCGGTCCGCGCCGCATTGCCCTGTCCGTTACGGTGGACGCCACCGTGCCGGGTGCGACGGTTGAAGAACGCGGCCCGCGTGAAAGCGCACCCGAGAAGGCGCTGGCCGGTTTCATGCGCAAACATGGCGTGGAACGTGATGCGCTGGCGCTGGAAAACGGCTTCTGGGTCCTGCGCCGCACCATCGCGCCCGTGGCCGCCGGCCAGCAGATCGCGGATGTCATGCCCGGCCTGCTGAGGCGTTTCCCGTGGCCCAAATCCATGCGCTGGGGCGTTGGCAGCGCCTTTACATGGGTGCGCCCGCTGCGCAGGATCGTCTGTATCCTTGATGGTGAGGTCGTCGATTTCACGCTGGCGGAAGGCGAGGATAACGGCCATGGCCTGCGTTCGGGCAACCTGACGGAAGGCCACCGCTTCACCGCGCCGGGGGCATTTGCCGTCAGCAGCACGAAAGACTGGCTGGATGGCCTGCGCACGCGACAGGTGGAACCGGATGCCGCCGCGCGCCGCACCCTTGTTGCCGAAGGCGTCGCCCGTCTTGCCGGTGAGGAAGGTCTGAATGTCGCCGCCGATCCCGGCCTGATTGACGAGGTCGCGGGCCTGACGGAATGGCCGGTCCCCTTCCTTGGCCGGATTGACGACGAATTCATGAGCCTGCCGCCCGAAGTCATGCAGGTGTCCATGCGGGTGAACCAGCGTTACTTCGCGCTGCGCAATTCGGATGGATCGGCGGCACCGCGTTTTGCCTTTGTCGCCAACCTGCTGCCCAGCGATGGCGGCAGCCTGACCATTGCGGGCAATGAGCGCGTGCTGCGCGCCCGTTTTGCCGATGCCCGTCATTTCTGGGATCTGGACCGCGCCACCCGTCTGGCTGAGCGCGTACCCGCGCTGGACCGGATCGTGTTCCATGCCGCACTGGGCAGTCAGGGTGCGCGCGTGCAGCGCATCGAACGTCTGGCGGGCATACTGGCCCGGATGACCGGCGCGGATGAAACGCAGGCCAGACGCGCGGCCCTGCTGTGCAAGGCGGACCTGACCACCGGCATGGTGGGCGAATTCCCGGAACTGCAGGGCATCATGGGGGCCTATTACGCCCGCCATGACCGGGAAGACGATGCGGTGGCCGATGCCATCGGCGCACATTACATGCCACGCGGCCCACACGATGACGTGCCGACCGCGCCGGTTTCGGTCGCGGTCGCGCTGGCGGACAAGATCGACATGCTGGTGGCCTTCTTCGCCGTGGGTGAAAAGCCCGGCGGGTCGGGCGATCCGTATGCCCTGCGTCGGGCGGCGCTGGGGGTTATCCGCATCATCCGCGAAAACGGGCTGCGGCTTGATCTGGCGCGCGTCTTCTGGGAAGCAGCACAGGGCCTGCCCGAGGAACTGCGCCTTGCGCCTGATCTGGATGTTCTGCCGGAATTCGTGGCCGACCGCCTGCGGGTGCAGTTGCGTGGCGAAGGCGCGCGGCACGACATCCTTGCCGCCGTGTCGGTGGGCAATACCGATACCGACATCGTGCGCCTGCTGGCCCGCGCCAGCGCCATTGCCGACATGCTGGCCACCGAGGACGGGCGCAACATGCTGGCCGCCACCAAGCGCGCGGCCAACATCCTGCGCATCGAGGACCGCAAGGACGGCCCGCATGAGGGCGCGCCCAACCCCGCGCTCTACACCCAGCCTGAAGAGCGGGAACTGGCCGGGGAACTGGAAAAAACCATTCCCGCCGTGGAACAGGCCATCGCGCAGGAACGCTATGCCGACGCCATGCGCGACGTGGCGGCGCTGCGCCCGGCCCTCGACCGGTTTTTCGAGGTGGTGACGGTCAATGACAACGATCCCGCCGTGCGCGCCAACCGCCTGCGCCTGCTGTCGGAACTGCGCCGGATGACGGTGCTGATCGCCGATTTCAGCCAGATCGAAGGCTGACCCGGCTCTGGCCTGACGCCCCGAGCGGTGTCAGGCCAGATAGACCAGTCGCGCCGGTCGGTTACCATTCAGCACGACCACCGCATTCTGCCGGAACAGGCGCGCCAGACGCAGCCCCTGCGCCAAGGGCACGCGCACCGCATAAAGCGGTTCGGACCAGCGGCCCAGACGCCCTTCCCCCAGTTCATGCTTCACCCCGCGCAGATGCTGCGACAGCGCCTGCATCATCCGGTGATTCCAGCCATCGGGACGCAACCTGCCGCCGGGATTGCACGCGCTCAGCAGCACGATATCCCCCTGCGGCACCACGCAACGCCGCCACTGCGGCCTGCGCCCGATACGGATCACCGGCAGGCCCGGCACATGATAGGTGCTGAGCCGGTAGGAACGGCTGACGCCGGGCGTTGGGGGCAGGATGCCCGCCATCAGCTGTCTTCCCCCGTGGTTTCCCCGAACGTGGCGTTCCGATGGACCCATGCGGACATAAGCAGCCCGAACCCGAACATCACCATGAGCATGGCCGACCCCCCATAGGAAATCAGCGGCAGCGGCACGCCCCCCACCGGGATCGCCCCCATCACCATGGACAGGTTGACCGCACAGTACAGGAAGAAGTTCATGGAAATGCCCAGCCCCAGCAGCCGCCCGAACTGGTTGCGGCTGCGCATGGCGATCAGCATGCCACCAAAAATCAGCAGCAGCAGCATGCCGATTATGGCGATGCCACCGACAAAGCCCCACTCCTCCGCAATCATGGTGAAGATGAAATCTGTCTGCTTTTCAGGCAGGAAGTTCAGTTGCCCCTGCGTGCCCTGAAGATAGCCCTGCCCCCACATCCCGCCTGAACCCAGCGCAATCTTGGACTGGATGATATTATAGCCCGCCCCCAGCGGATCGCTTTCGGGGTGCAGGAAGGTGGTGACGCGGGCCTTCTGGTAATCATGCAGGTGGCTGTATGCAATCCTGGCCAGAAACGGCACGGGCAGCACCACAAGGGCGATCTGCCACAGCCGCATGCCCGCGCCGAAAAACATGCTGGCCCCAACGGTACCGATAATGACGGCGGTGCCAAGATTGGGTTCCTTCAGCACAAGGGCGACCGGCACCAGCACCATGAGTGCCGGGGGAATGAGGCGTAGGGGATTGCCCATCCTGCGATAGCTGATTTTGTGGAACCATGTCGCCAGCATCAGCACCAGAGCGATCTTGGCCAGTTCCGATGGCTGGACCTGCATGCCACCCAGCATCAGCCATCGCTCGGCCCCCTTGCCCACATGGCCCATCCGAAGCACCGCCACCAGCAGGACCAGCGAAAAGATGTAGATGGGCCATGCCATGCGTACCAGAATGGCGGGACTCATCAGCGCCATACACAGCATCATGACCAGCCCGAAACAGAACCGGATGGATTGCGGCCCGGCAAACGGGCGCGACGTGCCGCCACCCGCCGAATACAGCGCCCCGTACCCCACCACCGCCAGCGCGCAGATCAGCAGCACATACAGCCAGTTGATCTGCCACAGCTTGGTCAGGATCTGGAAATTGGGCTCGGCGCGCAGCAGGCGCTTCTGGAATTTCATTCCATTCTCCACAACAGGCACGGACGCGGCCATAGCCCCATACGGGGCCTGCGGGCGGGTGGTTTAGTCCACTTCCGCCTGCGCCACTTCCTGCCCCGGCGGCTCACGGTGATTGACCGGATCGCGGCGCAGGACATCGGTCATGATATCACGCGCAAGGGGGGCGGCCACATCCGCTCCCGCATTGCCGTGTTCGATCACCACCGCCGTGGCATAGCGCGGCGCGTCATAGGGCGCAAAGCAGATGAACAGCGCATGGGGCCGGTATTCCCATGGCAGGTTGGCGGAATTGAAATGCCCGCTTTCACGCAGCGCACGCGACACGCGCCGCACCTGCGCCGATCCGGTCTTGCCCGCCATCTGTACGCCGGGAATATCCAGCCGCGCCTTGGGGGCGGTTCCCCCTTCCTCGTTCACCACGGCGAACATGCCCGCGCGGATGTCCGCAAAGAAATGATCCGGCATGCTCATGCCCGGCGCATGACCAAGGTCGGTCAGGTCGGCCATATGCCCGGCCACCGAGCGGATGAGATGCGGCTGGACATTGCGCCCCGTGGCAATGCGCGATGCGTAGGTGGCCAGTTGCAGTGGCGTCACCTGCACAAATCCCTGTCCGATGCCGCTGACGATCGTATCCCCCCCGTTCCAGTGCCGGCCATGCGCGCGCCGCCATGCCGGGGTGGGGATCAGCCCCTGCCGCACATGCGGCAGTTCGATTTCAGGCAGTTTTGTGCCCAGACCGAACAGTTCGGCTGTCGCGGCGATGGCATCCATGCCGGTGCGCCGCGCGACTTCGTAGAAGAACACGTCGCAGGAATATTTCAGCCCCTGACGCAGGTTGATCGACCCGTGCCCCCAACGCGACCAGCAGTGAAAGCGCGTGCCGCCCACATCGATATAGCCGGGACAACTGATCCGGTCACTGGGCGACAGCGTCCCCGCGCGCAGCGCCGCCATGGCCACGGCAGGCTTGAAGGTGGAACCGGGCGGATACAGTCCCGACACGGCCTTGTTGATAAGGGGCGTCTGGCTGTTATTGGTCCATTCGATCCACTGCGCCTGACTGACACCACTATCGAACAGGGAGGGATCGAAGGACGGATTGCTGACCATGGCCAGCACTTCGCCGTTGCGGCAGTCCATCACCACCGCGCTGGCCGACTGTTCCCCGATGCGGCCGAGCACCTGCTGCTGGAGGCCGCTGTCGATGGTCAGCGCGATCTCGTCGCCCGCCTGTCCTTCATCACGGTCCAGTTCGGCCATCACGCGGCCTACCGCGTTGACTTCCATTTCCACGGACCCGACCTGCCCGCGCAGGTTCGTGTCCTGTGTCTGTTCGATGCCCGAACGCCCCACCCGCATGCCGGGCAGCGCCAGTTCGGCATCATGCACCACGTCCTTTTCGGCCGGGGGCGCCACGTAACCGACCACATGCGCCATGAGCGGCCCGAAGGGGTAGACGCGCGTGGTCCCGACATCGATCAGCACGCCGGGCAGCGACGGCATGTTGAGCTCCAGCCGCGCCATGTCATCCCATGACAGGAAATCACGCAGCATGATCGGGATGAACCGCCGCTTGTGACGCAGTTCATGTTCGATGCGGGTGGTGTCGCGCTGTTCCAGCGGCACGATCTGGGCAAAGCGTTCCAGCGTGCCGGGAATATCGCTGGTTTCTTCCGCCAGCAGGAGCGCGCGCCAGTTGATGCGGTTGGCCGCGACCGAAATGCCGAAACGGTCCGTAATGCGCCCGCGCGGCGGCGCGAAGAAGCGTTTGCTCAGGCGGTTGTTTTCCGCAAGCCTGGCGTAATGGCTGCCGTCACGAACCTGAAGCCCGTACAGACGTTCCCCCAACGCGCCCAGCACGGCCCCCTGTGCCGCCATAAGCAGCAGGGCGCGGCGGGTGAACACGCCCCGCGAAGGGTTCTTGCCTTCGTCGGGACGCGACATCAGCCGGTTGCCAGACTTCTTTTTACGAAACGTCATTCACTCATCCGGCACGGAGAGGCCATTCCACCCGCTTCAGGAGTGGTCCGCGTTATTGATGACAAAACGGTAGGTCCACGCGAATCCTGCATACAGGACAGGAAAACTGCCAACGGACAGAACTGTCTCGAAAACAAAAGGCAGAAACTCCACAACATGCAATGCCAGCGCGGAACACAGCACCCATTGTAGCGCCGTAACCCCTACCATCACCATGGCAAACACAAGCCACAGAACAAAAAAATTGACCCGTGCCAGCGTGTACCGTCCCGACAGCGCAACGCCATGTACGATCAGCATCATGAGCAGCATGACACCCGCCGGACCGAAGCTGAGGATGTCCGCCCATATTCCCAGCACGAACACCGCCACGGACGGCATGAGGGCCGGTGCAAAGACCGACCACAGGAACACCATCGCCATGATGATGGCGGGCATCAGTTCCACCTGCCCGGGCAGGTTCAGTGGCGCCGACAGCACCAGTGTCACGAAAAACACCACCAGACACGGCACACTGTTGCGCATGCCATGATCGATCCGGTTACCCAGCCCCGCACGGGGATGGATGCCCGGACGGATGGGCGGGGGCGAGAAGGTTTTCATCCATGCAGCCCCTTGTCCTGATTGATCTGGAACTGCGAGGGCAGCACCATCGTCCGCCCGACAGGCGGCAGCGGCACGCGACCGGGGGCGTCTGGCGGGGCGACGCTGTCCTCATAATCAAAGATACGCACGATATCGATATGGTCCAGCGCCGCCGCCGGCACCACCACCGGCATGCCGGGACGCAGGTAATGCACATGCCCCACCGGCAGGCCGGCGGGCAGGCTTTCGATTTCCCCGTTGGTGACGACACGCTCGCCTTCAACGGGCAGGTTGTCCTGCGGGTAGAAGATGATGCGCGGCATGGGGGAATTGTCACCCGCCATGATGGCCGCCGCATGGCTGGCTTCCAGCGTTACGGGCAGGCGGCTGGACGAATCGGTAATCAGCAGCACGCGGGCCGAACGCCTGCCCACTTCGGTCACACGCCCGACCAGTCCCGCGCCATCAAGGGCGATGCCCCCCTTGTGGACGGACGTATCGGGATTGATCGCAAGAAGGACGGCGCGCGCATAAAGCCCGCTGGTGTCACGCACCACCCGACCACTGACGAAAGTGGGTGCGTTATCGGGAATCCAGTGCAGGTTGGCCTTCAGCGTTGCGTTTTCGTCCGCCAGGGCCGCCGCCACGTCGTACCAGTGCCGCAGGGACGTGTTCTCGGCACGCAGGCGGATATTCTCCGCCTCCAGATTACGGATGTCCTGCAGGTTGCCCGAAAGCCAGCGCAGCTTTTCCTGCGGCCATTCCACCATCCGGTAGGCTGGGGCCAGCAGGTCGGCCGTCTGCATGCGCAGTTTTTCGACAAGCGTGCGATCCGCCTTGCCCAGCAGGATCACCCCGAAGGCCACAAGGATCAGCGCAGGCAGGACCAGCTTGCCAAGCGCCTGACGGAACTGGATGGAAACAGGCATCACGCCATCCCTTCACGCGGGACAGATACGTCCAGCCTGCCGGGTTGTCCAATACTGCCTGATCGCCGGACCTGCATCGTCCTGCGTCTCCTCCATCAGCGTGCCGCCCCTGCCTGTTCCGGGCGGCCCGCCTGTCCCGTTCGTCAGTACATGCTTGTCAGTACATTGCGCAGGCGCTTCATTTCCTCAAGCGCGCGCCCCGTCCCCATCGCCACGCAGGACAGCGCATCCTCCGCCACCGTGACCGGCAGGCCGGTCTCGCGCCGCAGGACTTCATCCAGACGGTAAAGCAGCGCGCCACCACCGGTCAGGACAATCCCCTTGTCCACGATGTCGGCCGCGAGTTCCGGCGGCGTGTTTTCCAGCGCCGTGGTCACCGCATCAAGGATCTGGCTGACCGGTTCGGCAAGGCTTTCGGCGATCTGCCCCTGCGAGACAACGACTTCGCGCGGGACGCCGTTGATCAGGTCACGGCCCTTGACCTCCCGCCAGGGCCCCGGATCGTCGGGATCATCAGGCGGCATGGCGGAACCGAGGTTGATCTTGATCTGTTCGGCCGAGCTTTCGCCAATCAGCAGGTTATGGTTGCGACGGATGTAGGAAATGATCGCCTCATCCATCTTGTCGCCGCCCACGCGCACGGAGCGGGCATACACGATCCCGCCCAGCGAGATCACGGCCACTTCCGTCGTGCCGCCGCCGATATCGACAATCATGCTGCCCGAAGGCTCGGTCACCGGCAGGCCCGCGCCGATCGCCGCCGCCATCGGTTCCTCGATCAGGAAGACCTTGCGCGCGCCCGCACTTTCCGCACTTTCCTGAATCGCACGGCGTTCAACGGCGGTGGAGCCGGAGGGCACGCATACGATGATAAGCGGGCTTGCGAACATGCGGCGGTTGTGAACCTTGCGGATGAAATGCTTGATCATTTCTTCCGCAACTTCAAAATCAGCGATCACGCCATCACGCAGCGGGCGGATGGCAGTGATGTTGCCGGGGGTGCGGCCAACCATCTGCTTGGCTTCCTCACCCACCGCAAGGACCTGTTTCTTGCCCCGTACTTCCGCCAGCGCGACGACCGAAGGTTCATTCAGGACGATCCCGCGCCCCTTGACGTAAACCAGCGTATTCGCCGTGCCGAGGTCGATCGCCATGTCAGCGGAAAGCAGACCCAGTACACGAGCAAACATCCAGAACCCCCAACATCAAAACCAGACAGGACTGTCCCACATCCCGACTGGCAACCCATGTCATCATGACATGCCTGCGTTACGTCGAAAACCGTCTGGATAAGTTCGAGGGATTACCGACGCGGACAGGCAGGGGCAAGGGGCCAGACGATTTTAATTTGTTAAAATCTTCATGCCCGAAGCGATTATTACAAAATGTCCCGCTTTCGTCATGGTCAGACCATCATGGCCGCACCATCTTGTATCATGAACGCGGCAGGGGTGTCATCGTGCCACCCCGTCCGCGCTACCGGGAAAGACCCATATGAAGACTTCATCTCCCTCAACCACCTTTCGCCCGGCATTGCTGCTTGCCGCCGGGCTGTGCCTTGGACTGGGGGCGTGCGAGAACACCCGCGACCCCGGCGAACGCGCCATTGGCGGCGGGCTGATCGGCGCGGGTGGCGGGGCGCTGATCGGTGGCCTGGCGGGCGGCGGAACGGGCGCTGCGATAGGCGCACTGGCCGGTGCGGGTGGCGGTGCGGCCATCGGGGCGGCCACGACCCCGTCGCGACGCCCGCGCAATGCCCCGCCTTCCACCATCTGCCCCGACGGGCGCGTGCTCCCGCCCGGCTACCCGCCACAGAGCTGCCCGCCCCCCGCGGGCGCCGCGCCCGCAGGTTACGCAGCCCCACAGGGCTATGCCCAGCCCAGCTATCCCGCGCAGCAGCAGGGCTATTACGGCCAGCAGGGCAGCAGTTACTACGGACAGCAGGGCGGCTATTCCCAGCAGCCGGACGGCTACAGCCAGCCGGGCTATCCGCAGGGCGCCTATCCTGACGGATATGGCGGCTACTGATCCCGCGAAAATGACAACGCCCCGGCACGCAATACCGTGCCGGGGCGCTGCATGCATGAACGGGTCATGCCGCAAGGAACGCGGGATCAGGCATCCAGCGCAGCAGGTTCCGCCCGGTCGCGCTTGACCAGCAGCTTGTTCAGCGCATGGACATAGGCCCGCACGGCGGAAACCAGCGTGTCCGCATCCGCGCCCTGACCGTCAACCAGCTTGCCGCCTTCTTCCAGACGGACCGAGGTACGGGCCTGCGCGTCGCTGCCCTCGGTCACGGCACCGACGGAATACAGTTGCAGGGTCGCATCATGGGCAACGATGGCGCGGATGGCGTTGAAGGCGGCATCGACCGGCCCCTGCCCTTCCGCATGGCCTTCCTCACGCCTGCCATCGACTTCCAGCACCAGATCAGCGGTGGCGGGACGGCGTGATCCGGCGGTTACATCCAGCGCCACGAAGCGGATGCGGGCATGGTCGCGCACTTCATCGTCAACCAGTGCGACCAGATCCTCGTCATAGATGACCTTCTTGCGGTCGGCCAGATCCTTGAAGCGGCTGAACGCCTCGTTGAACTGGGCTTCTTCCAGATTGTCGTACCCCATCGCCCTGAGCTTGTCGCGGAAGGCCGCACGGCCCGAATGCTTGCCCAGAACCAGTGACGAGCGGGTCCAGCCCACGCTTTCGGGTGTCATGATTTCGTAAGTGGCGGCATTTTTCAGGATGCCGTCCTGATGGATGCCGCTTTCATGCGCGAAGGCGTTGCGACCGACAATGGCCTTGTTGGGCTGTACGTCAAAACCGGTAATGGTGGACAGCATGCGCGATGTGCGCAGCAGGCGTTCGGTGTGGATGCCCGTGGTGTAGGGCAACACGTCGTGGCGCGTGCGCAGCACCATGATGATTTCTTCCAGCGCCGCGTTGCCCGCGCGCTCGCCAATGCCATTGATGGTACATTCCACCTGTCGCGCACCCGCGTCGAGTGCCGCGATCGTGTTGGCGACCGCCAGCCCCAGATCGTTATGGTTATGGGTGGAGAAAATCACCTTATCCGCCCCCGGCACGCGGGTACGCAGGTCGTTGAAGATGCGGGCCATGTCCTCGGGCGTGGAATAGCCTACGGTATCGGGGATATTGATGGTGGTCGCACCCGCGCGGATGGCGGTTTCCACACAGCGGCACAGGAAATCGGGATCGGTGCGCGAACCGTCCTCGGCGGACCATTCCACGTCATCGGTGAACTGCCGGGCCGCACGGTTGCCGGCTTCGATCACTTCCAGAACCGTTTCCGGCTCCATGCGCAGCTTGTACTTCATGTGCAGCGGCGAAGTGGAGATGAAGTTGTGGATACGCCCACGCTTCGCGGGCCTGATCGCCTCGCCCGCGCTGGCGATGTCGTTCTTGCCGCCACTGCGCGCCAGTGCGCATACGACGGTGTTCTTCACTTTCTGCGCGATCTGGTGGACGCTGTCGAAATCCCCCTTCGATGCGACGGGAAAGCCCGCCTCCATCACGTCCACGCCCAGTTCCTCCAGCGCTTCGGCCATGCGCAGCTTTTCAGCCAGATTCATGGAAAAGCCGGGCGACTGCTCACCATCACGCAGGGTGGTGTCGAAAATGATGACGCGGCTGGCGTCAATACGGCCAAAGGAGGGATGATCGATGCTCATGGTAATACCTCGGACATATCCGGATGTGGGACGGGTGGCACGGCTGCGTGCCCCCTCTGTCAATTCGTGTTCGCGGACCGCATGACCGGCCCGATCAATCCCCTGGGCGCACCGGCACGGGCCGGCCCTGCTCGCTCAGGGGCGGATAAGTCGAAGACGAAGAAGCCCGGCACCGGCACATGCGCGCGCGGACAGGTGCGCATGTGCGCCCGATCCAGCCCCAGCGATGTGCGCTATCGTTACCATGCCGCGCACAATACAGGCAGGCGGGCTGATTGCAACCGCTAAAAACAGGCCTGGCCACAGGCTGTGGTGGTGGCGCGGCCTACCCCGTGGCATGCGTTACCATGCTGTCGGTCGCGAAATAACGGTCGATCGCCTGCACCATGGCGCTGGCCACGACCATGCGGTGCGCGGCCTGACGCAGGGCGGCTTCGTCCATATGATTCGACATGAAGCCCATCTCCACCAGCACGGAGGGGATATCGGCCGATTTCAGCACCACGAAGGAGGCATGGCGGGAAGGATGCTGCAACAGCCCGACACGCGGGCGGAAGGCGGTTACGATGCTGCTGGCCATATGGGCCGCGCCGTGGCGCGTTTCCTCGGTCACCAGACTGGCGAGGATTTCCTGCACTTCGGGGGATGTCGCATGCACCTGCGGGCCGCCATAGCGGTCGGCGCTGTTTTCGGTCTGGGCCAGCATGGCCGTCTGCCGGTCCGATGCCCTGGCGGCAAGGGTGTAGACACTGGCGCCGCGCACGGCGGGGTCATGCAGCGCGTCGGCATGCATGGAAATGAACAGCGCCGCCTTGTGGGTATGCGCAATATCCACCCGCCCTTCCAGCGGGATGAAACGGTCATCGGCCCGGGTCATGGCCACGCGGTAGCGTCCGCTGGCCTCAAGCTGGCGCTGGAGTTCACTGGCGGCGGCCTCCGCCACATGTTTTTCATACGTGCCGGAAATGCCGATGGCACCGGGGTCCTTCCCGCCATGGCCGGGGTCAAGCATCACCAGCGGCTTCGGGGCGGCAGCTTTCCCGATAATGGCCGGGGCATGCAGGGGGTGGGTGGCATGGTGCGCGGCGGCGGCCGCATGGACATGCGCAGGCACGGGGGCCGCCACCCGCGCCACGGCGACGGAGGGCACCAGAACGCCCAGACCGGCCACCACCGCGCGCCGTCCCGGCTGGATAATGGCGCCCTTTGCTGCCAGGGCGTCATCGTGCGGCCTGCGCGGCTGCGCGTCCTGTCCATCGGGCCGGCCTGTGGTCATGCGTGGGGTTCCGGGCAAAACGGTTGCGGGCGAATCCCTTTCCATTATCATCATACGGGCCGTCCGTCAGCGGGATAAACGCGCAGCCCCCTTGCGGAAAGGGAAACATTGCGTCATGCTGCCCAGCCGTGATGGACCACGCCAAGTCCGAACTGCCGCAGGGCATGTCCGAAACGGCTGGATGCCCCAAGGCATGATTGACTCCATCCGGCATGCCTCATGCATGCGCGGCAGATGCTTACCGGCCTTACATCCGGCCACGCCACGGCGTGGGGGCCTATGCGGCGCACGACCTGATGCAGCCGCGCCGGTGTTCCCGATCGACAGGAAACCGGATGACAGACCTGTCGATACGGAAGGCCCCGCCCCGGCAATCAGGCCGGGCAGCGCCCTCCCCAGATCATGACCGAGGATGGATTGGACACCACGCGGGCTTTTTCCGCACCGACGATGACACCATGCCCGAACACGGGCGGCAGCATGCCGCCAGTGGTCCATGGGCATGCGCTGTCCGTCCGCCTGCCACGCGCGAGCGCCCGATCCGAATCCGGTCCCATTATTTTTAATGTTTCTGTCCGTTCCCCCGCTCCCCTCTGCCGCCACGGATCGCGCGCGCAGCCCGGATGCCGGAACGTGACATACCGGAGTGCGCCTATTTATGAGCAAACGCATGCTGATCGACACGACACACGCGGAAGAAACCCGCGTGGTCGTGATGGATGGTAACCACCTTGAAGATTACGATGTCGAGGCTGCATCAAAAAAGCAGCTGAAGGGCAACATCTATCTTGCCAAGGTTATCCGCGTGGAACCCAGCCTTCAGGCCGCGTTCGTGGATTATGGCGGCAACCGCCACGGTTTCCTCGCCTTTAGCGAAATTCACCCCGATTATTACCAGATCCCCGTAGCCGACCGCGAAAAGCTGCTCGCGCTGCAGGAGGAGGAACGCCGCGCGGAAGAAGAACGCCGCGCCCGCGATGACGAGGAAGAAGACGCGCCCGCCCCCACGGCGGAAGAAGGCGAAACCACCACCGACGCCGAAGGCGACGAGCCCGAGACGGTTGGCGGCGAGAACGACACCGGTGATGAGGCACAGGCCCAGCGCCGCATCGCGCGCTTCCTGCGCAACTACAAGATTCAGGAAGTCATCCGCCGCCGTCAGGTCCTGCTGGTGCAGGTGGTCAAGGAAGAACGCGGCAACAAGGGCGCGGCGCTGACCACCTATGTCTCGCTGGCGGGCCGTTACTGCGTGCTGATGCCCAACTCGCTGCGCGGCGGCGGGGTTTCGCGCAAGATCACGTCGGTGGCCGACCGCCGCCGCCTGCGTGACATCATTACCGAACTGCAGATTCCCCGTGGCATGGCCATGATCGTACGCACCGCCGGCGCCCAGCGCCCGCGCGCCGAAGTCATGCGCGACTGCGAATACCTGCTGCGCCTGTGGGACGACATCCGCCAGCACACGCTGGAATCTGTGGCCCCTGCCCTGATCTATGAGGAAGCCAGCCTCATCAAGCGCGCGATCCGCGACATCTATACGCGCGAAGTAGGCGAAATCCTGATCGATGGCGAGCCGGGCTGGAAGTCCGCGCGTGAGTTCATGCGCATGCTCATGCCGCAGAACGCGCAGAAGGTCCGCCTGTGGCAGGATCACGAGCAGAGCCTGTTCTCCCACTACAAGGTGGAGGGACTGCTGGATTCCATGCTGTCGCCGTCCGTGCAGCTCAAGTCCGGTGGCTATCTGGTCATCAACCAGACCGAAGCGCTGGTGGCGATCGACGTGAACTCGGGCCGCGCCACGCGTGAGCGCAATATCGAGGAAACGGCCCTGCGCACCAACCTTGAAGCGGCCGAGGAAGTCGCCCGCCAGCTTCGCCTGCGCGATCTGGCCGGTCTGATCGTCATCGACTTCATCGACATGGAAAGCCGCAAGCATAACGGCATGGTCGAACGCAAGCTGAAGGACGCCCTGCGCACTGACCGCGCCCGCATTCAGGTTGGCCAGATCTCGCATTTTGGCCTGCTGGAAATGTCGCGTCAGCGCCTGCGCCCCTCCATTGCCGAATCCGCGTTCATGCCCTGCCCGCACTGTCAGGGCACCGGCATCGTGCGCGGGATCGAAAGCTCGGCACTGCATGTGCTGCGCGCGATCGAGGAAGAAGGCATGCAGCGCAAGGCCGCCGAGATTTCGGTTCAGGTCGCGCCGGAAATCGCGTTCTATATCCTCAACAACAAGCGTACCTGGCTTTCGGAAATCGAAATGCGGCACAAGATGCATGTCGCCTTCGCCCCCGACGCCAGCCTGCAGCCGCAGGAATGCAAGATCGAGCGCGTAAGCCAGCAGACGGCCCGCTTCGAGGCGCCCGCCGCCATCGAACACGCCCCTGCCGAAAACAGCCATGTGCGTGAAATCCAGATCCAGACCGAACCGCCCGTGGCCGAAGCGACACCGGAAGCCCCCCGCGCAACGGAAGAGGACGAGGATATCGCATCAGGCACCGACCACCGTCGCCGCCGTCGTCGCCGTCGCCGTCGTGGTGGCAGCGCCGCAGCCACGACCACGCAGCCCGAACAGGCGACCCAGAGCGTGGAAGCCGAAGCCGCACCGGTCCCCGCGCAGGAAACGCCTGCCGCAACCCCGGCCTATCGTGGCCCCACCCCGGCCGATCCGTATGGCGATGCCATCATCGACATCTTCGATGTGATCGAGCAGACCACGGCCCCCGTGGAAACCGTGGTGGAAGAAGTGGTGGACCTGCCGCAGGCCGAGCCGGTGGTGATCGTGGAAGCCGAAGCAACCCCGGTTGCTGAGGAAGAAACCACCAAGCCGCGCCGCCGCCGTCGCACGCGCCGCAGCCGCACGCCAGCGGAAGGCACTACACCGGTGGAAGCCGAAGCAGCCCCTGCTGTCGAAGCCGCCGCACCGGAAGCCGAACCGCAGCCTGAGCCGGAAGCCGCCCCTGCGGAAGCCGAACAGGTGGAGGAAGCACCCAAGCCGCGCCGCCGCCGTGCCGCAACCACCACGCGCCGCACGACAACGCGCCGCAAGGTAGCCGAGACGCCGGAAGAAGCCGCACCGGCGCAGGCCGAGGCCACACCGGCGGAAGAACCGGCAGCCGAGGAAGCGGCCCCGGCCAAACCCGCACGCAAGCGGGCGGCAAGCCGCGCGACCGGCACCACGGCAACCACCCGTCGCCGCGCCACCACGCGCAAGACGGCCAAGGCGGACGAGCCGGTCGAAGCCGCAACCCCGGCAGCCGAACCCGCAGCCGAGGCCCCTGCCGCGGAGGAGGCACCCAAGCCGCGCCGCACTACGCGCCGCAAGAAGGTGGAACCGGCTGAAGCCGCACCGGAAGGGGAAGCCGTAGCGGAAAAGGCGACACCGGAAGCCGAGGCAAAGCCCGCGCCGAAAAAGCGGACCACGACCCGCAAGGCGACCACCACCACCACTGCAACGGCCACCCGCGCCCGCCGCACCCGTAAGACAACGGAAGCGGCGGCTGCGGAAGCCACACCGGAAACCCCGGTGGTCGCACCGGTGGACGTGGACGAAAGTCCCGCCCCACGCCGCCGCACCGGCTGGTGGAAGCGCTGATAGCGCGGCCAGCAGGCTGAAAGTAAAAAACCTGCCTTCGCAAGAAGGCAGGTTTTTTATTGTCTGCGACAGAAGCTCCGCCCCTGAAACCGGGATGGTGCCTGTTCAGACGAACCTGACGCCAGTCATCATTTTTCCATAGCTTGAAGGCGATCGGCACCCTTCGCAATCACGCTGCACTTTCGGCTTCGGTGGCATACCTCCCCCGTCCCGAAAATATATGTGCTGGCCCCTAACCCTCGCTCCCGTCCGGCATGGCCGGAGCGGTCTGCCAGCCTGCACCGATGATGGCGGCGCTGCGTCGGCCCAGCCCGTCATGGCGCAGCACGATCATGTTCTGCTCCTCCAGATAGGCAAGCTGACGCCGGGCGCGACCAAGCGAATGGGTGCCATAGGTGCGGGCGATCACGCTGTCCGACGGGCAGGGCTGGTTATGAAGGGCCGCACGGGCGATCAGCAGGAATATCCCCTGCACATCATCGGGCAGGGCGGCGGCCATCTGTTCGGCGTCCCGCCACTGCTCGCTTTCCGCCGTGGTGCTGTCCACCCCGGCTTTGGCCACGGCCAGCAGGCGACGGAAACGGGGCATGTCCAGCGCATCGCGCCCCATCCCCTCGATCCGGCAGCGGACCAGAAAATCCTGATACAGCACATGGGCGGGGCGGAAGCCCGCATCCTCATCGCGCAGTATGTCGGTCAGGATTTCGATAAAACGCAGCCGCTGGGCAGCCGCATCCACGGGCGGGGCTTCTGCTACCGCATCCTCTTCCGTTTCAACCGTCGCAGTTTCGGCATGGGCGGCAAGCTGGGCCAGGATATCCGGCGGCGGGCTGAAATTACGCGCAGGCCGCTGCGGCATTTCACGCTCGGGCACCGGGGTCAGGATCAGCTCGCGGATTTCATCGCCCGCCGCAACAGGCTCGAATGGCATGAGACTGGGTCCGGCGGAGCGGCTTTCGGTCTCGACCGGGCCGATCCTGACAGCCAGCGGCCTGCGGCACACCGCCGGGCCGAGGGCCACGAAATAACCGCGTTCAAGATCGCGGAAATTTTCCGCCTGCCGCCGTTCCATCCCCAGCAGGTCAGCCGCGCGCATCATGTCGATATCGAGAAACGTGCGCCCCATGAGGAAATTCGACGCTTCCGCCGCCACGTTCTTCGCCAGCTTGGCCAGACGCTGGGTTGCGATCACGCCCGCCAGTCCCCGCTTGCGCCCACGGCACATAAGGTTGGTCATGGCCCCGAGCGAGGCACGGCGGGCTTCGTCCGATACCTCACCCGCTGCCGCCGGGGCGAAAAGCTGGGCTTCATCCACCACGACCAGCACCGGATACCAGTAATCACGCGGTACTTCGAACATCCCGCCCAGAAAGGCCGCTGCACGGCGCATCTGCACGTCGGCGTCCACGCCCTCCAGATTCAGCACGACAGAGGCCCGGTGCATGCGCATCCGCTCCCCCGCTGCCTGCAGGGCGGCTTCGGTATGTTCGGCGGCGTCGATGACCAGATGGCCGTACCGCTCGGCAATGCTGACGAAATCGCCTTCCGGGTCGATGATCGCCTGCTGCACCATGCGCGCCGACTGTTCCAGCAGGCGGCGCAGCAGGTGGGACTTGCCCGAACCGGAATTACCCTGCACCAGCAGGCGTGTGGACAGCAGTTCGGCAAGGTCCATGGTCACCGGGGCATCCCCGGCGGTGGCCCCGCGCCGGTCCCCGATCGTGATTGCAACACTCATGGCGGTGACGGATACCGCCCGCGTTGCGAGTCACGCAACCACTCCCATGCCCCTTCGCCCGCCATGCGGCCCGTCGCCATGCAGCCCTGAAGCAGATAACCGCCGGTTGGCGCTTCCCAGTCCAGCATTTCACCGGCGGCGAAAACACCCGGCAACGCCCGCAGCATGAAATGTGAATCCAGTTGCGGCCACGCGATGCCACCCGCCACCGAAATGGCGCGGTCCAGCGCCGTGGCGGCACTCAGTTCAACCGGCACCCCCTTGACCAGCAGGGCAAGCGACGTGGGATCGCGCGGCGGCGGCCCGTTGCGATCCTCATACAGAAGCGCCATGGCGACCGGGGACAGCCGCAGGGCCTTGCGCAATGTGTTGGACAGGCTTTCGCGCGCCCGCACGCGGGCAAGGCGGGTTCCAATCTCGCCCACGCCCAGCGCCGGACGCAGGTCGAGCCTGACGCGGGCACTGCCGCTTTGGGCAATACGGTCACGGATGGCGGCCGAAAGCGCATATACCGCACCGCCTTCGATGCCGGTTTCCGTTACGACGGCCTCGCCACGCACCGTTTCCCCGTTTTCGAGCGCGATGCCGATGCCACGCAGGGGGGTGCCCGCAAAACGCGTGCGAAAGGCGTCGCTCCACCGGGTAGAAAACCCGCAATTGGCAGGGGCGAAGGGGGTAACATCAATCCCCAGCGCCTGTAATCGCGCGCGCCAGGCACCGTCCGAACCCAGCCGCGCCCAGCTTGCGCCACCCAGCGCCAGCACGGTCGCATCCACCCGCCAGGTCACTTCGCCGCCGGGACCCGATACCTTCAGCCGACCGGCCGCGTCCCAGCCTTCCCACCGATGCCGGGTCAGGAGCCGCACACCTTTTGCCGCCAGTCGGGCAAGCCATGCCCGCAGCAGGGGCGACGCCTTCATGCCGCGGGGAAATACACGCCCGCTACTGCCGACAAAACAGGGCTGGCCCAGCCCTTCGGCCCACGCCACCATGTCCTGTGGCGTAAAGGCGGACAGGGCCGCTTCCATCATGGGTCGCGAGGCGCCATAGCGGGAAGCGAACAGGTCGGCATTTTCGGAATGGGTCAGGTTAAGCCCGCCACGGCCCGCCATCAGCAGCTTGCGGCCCATGGTGGGCATCTGCTCCACCACGCTTACGGCACATCCCCGGGCGGACAGTATTTCGGCAGCCGCCAGTCCTGCCGGGCCGCCGCCAATAACAGCGACATGCGGCCTGAAAACGAATTCGGTCATCAGATAATATAATCAATCGGCGGCAGCATCTGGTCCATGGTGAAGGCGGGCAGGCCGGAATGCCGGGTCCCCACGATACGCGCGGGATTTCCGACCACGGTGGTATAGGGCGGCACGGATTCCAGCACGATGGACCCCGCGCCAACCTTCGCCCCCTCCCCGATTTCGATATTGCCCAGAATCTTCGCTCCGGCCCCGATCAGCACGCCGCGCCGCACCTTGGGGTGGCGGTCGCCCACATTCTTGCCCGTGCCACCAAGGGTCACGCCCTGCAGCAGGGAGACATCATCTTCCAGAACCGAAGTTTCCCCGATCACGATGCCCGTGCCATGGTCGAGCAGGATGCGCCGCCCCAGCCGGGCAGCGGGGTGGATATCCACCGCAAACAGTTCCGAACACCGGCTCTGCAGATGCAGCGCCAGATAACTGCGGTCGTTGTGCCACAGCCAGTGCGCCACGCGGTGGCTCTGCACGGCGTGATAACCCTTGAAGAACAGGAAAGGCGTCACGTAATCCGCCGTGGCCGGGTCGCGTTCGCGTATGGCCACCAGATCCGCCGCCGCCGCATGCACGATGTCCGGATCGGCTTCGAATACTTCCGTCACCAGTTCGGCCAGCGCATCATCCGCCACGGAGCGATCACCCAGCTTGCGTCCGATCAGCGCGGCCAGCGCGCCACGGAAGGACGCATGGTTGCGGATGCCCGTCGCCACCAGCCCCTTGACCAGCGGGTCGCAGCAGCCGCAGGCGCCGCTCAGGATTTCCTGCCACAGCACGTCGGGATCAACATGCCCCAGCGTGGGTGGCCATACGCGGCTGACGCGCGGGTTTGCGGGAATGACGGCAGACTGCTTTTCTGACATGACATATCCGTTCCGGCCTGACGGCCGCGTTAACATGCAAGAGCGCGCCCTGTTTACAGCCCCATCGCGTGCCGGGCAAAACTGCGCCGCAGGGGGGTGATGCGATTGACCGCCGCAAGCCCCACGTCGCGGGCCAGACGCAGCGCGGGATTGTCATTGCCAAAAAGCCGCTCCAGCACGTCGGTTGCCGCCAGCATGAGCATATTGGCCGGGCGCGTGCGCGCCTGATAGCTGCGCAGCACCTCCGGCGCGCCCACATCGCCGCCACGGCCATGCACGCCCACCAGAACCTCCGTCAGTGCGATCACATCGCGAAATCCCAGATTGAGCCCCTGCCCCGCGATGGGATGGACGCCATGCGCCGCGTCCCCCACCAGCGCCAGCCGCGTATCGACATAACGCTGCGCGTACTGGGCGGAAAGCGGGTACACCCACCGCCGCCCGACCGGGGTCACGGCTCCCAGCCACTCATCGCCCATGCGGCGGCGGATTTCATGGGTGAAGGCTTCATGTGGCAGTTCGGCCTGCCGGTAGGCCACTTTCTCGCTTTCGGTCCAGACCAGCGCGGACAGGTTGGGATATTCGGCGGTCGGGGCCATGGGAAGCTGCGCGAAGGGACCGGCGGGCAGGAAATGCTCCAGCGCACGTCCTTCATGCGGGCGTTCATGGGCCACGGCGCACACGATACCGCACTGGTTGTACGGCAGGCGGGTGACGGGAATACGAGCCTGTTCGCGCAGCGGGCTGCGACGCCCCTCCGCCGCGATGACAAGGCGGGCATTGATGACGCGCCCGCTGGTGGTGCGGATTACCGCCCCTTCCGCCGTGCGGGTGACGCGCGCTTCATCGGGGGCGAAAACCTGTATGCCCGGCGTTGCGTATAATGTCGCATTCAGGGCGACACGCAGGGCACGGGCCTCGATCATCGCGCCGAAGGGCTGGTCCGCATCTTCACGCCCGAATTCCAGAAACAGGCGCGAGGGCGGCTGACCCGGCCGCCCGTCCGTAACACGGATTTCGCGGATGTCGCACGAATCCATGGGCAGGCGCGCCCATACCCCCGCCTGTTCCAGCAGGCGGCGCGAACCGGCGGCGATGGCATAGGCGCGCCCGTCAAAGGCGGGATGTTCCATGGGCGGCAGTTCGGCACGGTCGATGATGGCGACCCGCATGCCGCCCTGCGCCAGACGGCAGGCCAGCGTGACACCGACAGGCCCGGCCCCCACGATGCAGACATCGGCCGCAATGGCGTCGGGCGTGGTGCTGGATGTCATGGTGGCGGTCATCGTGTTTCCTGTTCTGGACCCTGCGGGCGGGGCAAGCCCACCGGATTTACTCCCCACACGGGGGAACGCACAAGCGCGCTTACCATATCGGCCATACGAAGGCGGATGACATGTATCATCCAATCGGGGTATAGGACGGGTGGTTACCTTATCCTTCACACACGGTCAGCCCGGCCGGACAGCAGAAATGGAGACATGGTGAGATGAAGCTTGTCACAGCCATCATCAAGCCTTTCAAGCTCGACGATGTGCGTGAGGCCCTGACCCCGCTGGGAATTCAGGGCCTGACCGTATCGGAAGTCAAGGGCTTCGGCCGCCAGAAGGGGCAGACGGAAATCTATCGTGGGGCGGAATATCACGTAAGCTTCCTGCCCAAGATCAAGATCGAGGTCGCCGTTGCGGACGAACTGGTCGATCAGGCGGTGGAAACCATTCTGGAAGCCGCCCATACCGGCAAGATCGGGGACGGCAAGATTTTCATTTCCCCGCTTGAAGGCGTAATCCGCATCCGCACGCGCGAAACGGGTGACAGCGCGCTCTGACGCCTTATTTCCACTATATTATTTCAGGACTGACCACGCTCATGGCCACATCATTCCGTTTCAAGATTGCAACCGTTTCGCTGCTGGCGCTCACCCTGTCCACCGGTGCGGCACAGGCACGTGAAACCGCCAAGGCATGCCACCAGAAATTTACCGCCGCCCGCACTGCCGGCACCCTGAACGGCCAGTCCTACAAGGCATTCAAGGCCGCGCAGTGTGACACCGACACGGCGGAAGCAACAACCGCTACCCGCCCCGCAACGGAAAGCGCACCGGCTGCGGCACCCGTGGCGACCACGCCTGCCCCGCATGCCACGGCTCCGGCCACGACCGCCGCCGCATCGACCACGGCGACGATGCCCGACGCCATTTCCCCCAAATACAGCAAGGAATCGGCAGGCAAGGCCCGCATGCACACCTGCCTTGACCAGTACAATGCCAACAAGGCTGCCAACGCCAATGGCGGACTGCGCTGGATCCAGCGCGGCGGCGGCTATTACAGCACCTGCAACGCCAAACTGAAGGGCTGAGCGCCCGCCTGCTTCCGGGACGACCTTACGGTCGCTCCGGCCGCCCGGGCGCGGGACGGACAAAGGCCTGATTGACGGCATACGAAATCCACACGCGGTGCGTGGCGAACCAGTCCGATCCCAGCAGCATTTCCAGATGTTCGCGCAGCGGAGCCACGGTCAGCGTGACATTGCGTTCCAGTTCATGGCCGACCTGCAGACTGTCAAAACGGTGCCAGTGGTAGATATCCCTGTGCCCGTCCACGCTTGCGGTCACACCGCCGGGGTCACGTTCCAGCCGGGACTGGCTGACACCGGCGCGATGGGCCACTTCGGGCGAGACGATGCGCGAACGCGCGCCACTGTCCAGCAATGCCGTAACCGGCCTGCCATCCAGCCCCACCGTCAGCAGGAAGCGGTTGTCCTGCCGGGTCAGTGGCAGGGTTTCATAGGGTCCGTCCCATGCCGGTGGCGGGGCGCATACCAGTGAGGCATGCTGGATATTCCACAGGGTCAGCGTGCCGCCGGGCACGTTCACGTCCAGATCGAAACGCGACAGGATATCGCCCCCCAGCAGGCCCGCGACGGGCGGCTGGATCATCGGCTTGCCCGGCAGTTCGCCCACCGGTACGGAACGCGGCCCGAAATCCACATTCCCCACCCGCAGGTCCGGCACCATGGCATTGGGGGTCGCCTGCGCCACACCCCCCGTACCGTGAACGATGGTTTCATGGTCGGGATCAAGCCGCAGGCGCAGATAACCCACCATATCGGGCGTAAGCAGGCCCCCGTCGGACCCGGTATCGACCAGCGCGCTCAGTTCATGGCCCGCGATACTGACAACGATGGAAAGGTAGCCGCCATCATCACGCAGGGGCACCTGGGCTACGCGTTCATGATTGCACAGCCGCGCGGTATCCTGTGCGCGGCTGCTGCCCTGTCCCATGCCGGTCATGGCAATGGCAGCCAGCAGGCAGGCCGCCAGGCACGAACGCGCGCGCGCCACTAGCCCAGCCGTTCCGCCATGGCATCGGTCGCATCGAGCAGGGCGGACTGGATGCCGGGCTCGGTCATGGCATGACCTGCCGTATCGATCACATGGAATGCCGCCTCGGGCCATGCGCGGTGCAGGTCCCATGCCGTGCGCATGGGGGTCGCCACGTCATACCGTCCCTGCACGATCACGGCGGGGATATGCCGTATCCTGTCAACGTCGCGGATCAACTGGCCTTCATCCAGCCATCCGGCATTGACGAAATAATGGTTTTCGATGCGGGAGAAGGCCAGCGCGTAACGCGGATCGGCATGCTGCACGGCACTTTCCGCGGCAGGGCGCAAGGTGATGGTGCGCCCTTCCCACACGCTCCACGCAATGGCGGCTTCCATCCGCGCCTTCTCGTCCGAACCCGTCAGGCGACGGTTATAGGCGGCCATCAGATCCCCGCGTTCCTGCGCCGGAATGGGGGCCACAAACTGTTCCCACTGATCGGGAAACAGCCATGATGCCCCTTCCTGATAGTACCATAGCAGTTCCGCCCGGCGCAGGGTGAAGATGCCGCGCAGCACCAGCGCGCTGACACGCTGCGGATGCGCCTGCGCATAGGCCAGCGCCAGCGACGACCCCCATGAACCACCAAAGACCATCCATTCCTGCGCACCGGTCATGATACGCAGGCGTTCAATATCGGCAACCAGATGCCAGGTGGTGTTGTTTTCCAGCGCCGCATGCGGCGTCGAACGCCCGCAGCCCCGCTGGTCGAACAGCAGGATACGGTAACGCCGGGGATCGAACATGCGCCGCTGGAAAGCCGAGCACCCGCCACCGGGACCACCATGCAGGAACACGACGGGAATCCCTTCGGGATTGCCGCACAGTTCCCAGTAGACGCGGTGTCCCTCGCCCGTATCAAGCCAGCCGTGATCGTACGGATCGATCGGAGGGTAGGCAAACCGCTCTGGCATGGGCAATCCTGTTCATCGTGCAGTATCGGGCGGAGTATCGGTGGCATGCGGATGGGCGCGTGTCCAGACATCCAGAAGCCGGGCCTCATCGGCAAGGGTATAGCGCTGGGTCGTGGACAGGCTGGCATGGCCCAGCAGGTCCTGTATCACGCGCAGGTCGGCCCCGCCTTCCATAAGGTGGGTTGCAAAGGAATGTCGTAAGGCATGGGGCGTTGCATGGTCGGGCAGCCCCGCCATGTGCCGCCATGTGCGCATGGCGCGCTGGGCAATTCCGGCCTGAAGCCGGCCACCACGCACGCCCACGAACAGTGGCGCATCCGCGTGCGGCAGCGGATGCACGCCCCGCCAGTGTTCCAGTGCTTCCATTACCCGGGGCAGGACGGGAACCATGCGTTCCCGATCACCCTTGCCGCGCACGCGCAGCACGCCATCACCTTTCGTGGCATCGCCCAGCGCGCGTGCCTGATCCAGATCGCGTATATCCAGTCCCAGCGCTTCGGAAATACGCAGCCCGCACCCGTAAAGCAGCATGAACAGGGCGCCGTCGCGTATCTGCGCCATCGGGGTATGGGCAAGGTCGGACACGCCTTCCGGCACGTCGAGCGCCTGCGTCCGGGCCAGCGGGCGCGGCAGCGGGCGGCGCGTGCGCGGCGTGGCCAGCAGGGCCGGAGCAGGATTGTCCACCCCGTGATACCGGGCAAGGTAGCGGAAAAATGACCGCAGCGCCGAGACCCGCCGCGCGCGCGTGCGGGCCGCACGGTCCTGCGTGGTGGCGCGCCTGCCACTCAGGGCCGCAGCATGTTCATGGGCAAGCCAGGCGCGCAGATCGGCAAGGGACAGGCCAGCAAGCGTCCCCATATCCGGCTCCGCCCCGATATGTCCGGTCACGAACGCAATGAAACGGTCCAGATCGCCACGATAGGCCGTAAGCGTAAGGGGGGAGGCACGGCGTTCGGTCTCCATCCACTGCAGAAAGGCATCGCGTGCCCCGGTCGCCATCATGCCGCCAGCCCTTTTCATCCGGTTCCTGCCCGCCTTATACCGCGCCGGGCATCCATGCCAGCCATACGCATGCATGACTGGCATGGAACTGCCCGCACATGACGGATAGACAAGACACAGGCGCTGCCTGACGGTAGAAAAACACATGCCGCATCGCAATCCCATGCAGACAGACCTGCTTCCCCCCCCCGCCGACGGGCGCGTGCGAGTCATGCTGACGCTGCCTTTCGCGGGGCCGCTGGACTACCTTGTGCCACCCGCGCTGGGCACGGCGCGACCGGGTGATATCGTAACCGTGCCGCTGGGCCGCCGCACGGAAACCGGCGTGATATGGGATGCGACATCCAGCCTGCCGCCGGAATTCATGCCCCCCCCGCAAAAGGAAGTGCCCGCCAGCCGCCTCAAGCCCATCGCAACCCGCCTTGATCTGCCGCCGCTACCCGCGCAGTTACGCCAGTTCGTGGACTGGGTTGCCGCCTACACCCTGTCGCCGCCGGGCATGGTTCTGGCCATGGCGTTGCGGGCCAACGCGCTGGCCGCCCCGCCCCGGCCCGCCAGCGGCTGGGTTGCGGCCAGCCCGCTGCCGACCGGCCTGCGGCTTACGCCCCCGCGCCAGAAGGTTCTGGACGCGGCCAGCGCATCCCCCCTTTCCACCGGCGATCTTGCGCGGCAGGCCGGGGTCAGCACGGCGGTCATACGCGGGCTTGCGCAGGCGGGCGCGCTCAACGCGGTTGAAATCACCCCGCCACCACCCTTCGCCACACCCGATCCCGCACACTGCCCCCCGCAACTGGGCGGTGAACAGGCGCAGGTCGCCGCCGAACTACGCGCCAGGGTAACGGAGGACGCATTTTCCATCACCTTGCTGGAAGGGGTGACGGGATCGGGCAAGACCGAAATCTACATGGAAGCCATCGCCGCCTGTCTGGACGCGGGCAGGCAGGCGCTGGTGCTGCTGCCCGAAATCGCCCTGTCGGCCCAGTGGACGGGACGCTTTGGCCGCCGGTTCGGCGCGGAACCGGCATTATGGCATTCCGAACTGGGGTCGCGCCTGCGCCGCCTGACATGGCGGGCGGTGGCCGATGGCACGGCCCGCGTGGTGGTGGGGGCACGCTCGGCGCTGTTCCTGCCGTTCGAGCAGCTCGGGCTGATCATCGTGGACGAGGAACACGAAACCGCCTTCAAGCAGGAAGACGGCGTCACCTATCATGCCCGCGACATGGCGGTGGTGCGCGCGCGCATGAGCCGGGCACCCGTCATTCTGGTCTCCGCAACCCCCAGCCTTGAAAGCCTTGCCAATGTCGGGGCCGGTCGCTACCGCCACCTGCGCCTGACCGCGCGGCATGGCAACGCCACCATGCCCGAAGTGCAGACGCTGGACATGCGCGCCGACCCGCCCGAACGCGGGCTGTTCCTGTCGCCGGTGCTGACGGGTGCGATCAATGACGCCATCGGCCGGGGCGAACAGGCGATGCTGTTCCTCAACCGCCGGGGGTATGCACCGCTTACGCTGTGCCGTACCTGTGGCCACCGCATGCAGTGCCCCAACTGCACGGCATGGCTGGTGGAACATCGCGCGCGCCATATCCTGACCTGCCACCATTGCGGATATGACGAACCCATTCCGCAGACCTGCCCCAAATGCGCCGATACCGACAGCCTGACCCCCATCGGCCCCGGCGTGGAGCGGATAACGGAGGAAGCGCGCGCCACCTTCCCCGATGCGCGGATACTGGTCATGGCCAGCGATACGCTGAACGGTCCCGCCGCCACCGCCGCTGCCGTGGAGCGCATATCCCGGCGCGAGGTCGATCTGGTGATCGGCACGCAGATCGTGGCCAAGGGCTGGCATTTCGCCCATCTGACCCTTGTGGGCATCGTCGATGCGGATCTTGGCCTGGGGGGTGGCGACCTGCGGGCATCCGAGCGCACTGTCCAGCTCCTGCATCAGGTCGCGGGCCGCGCCGGTCGCGCGGAAGCACCGGGGCGCGTGCTGTTACAGAGCTACGTGCCCGACCACCCGGTCATGCAGGCGCTGGTATCGGGCGATTTCGCAAGCTTCATGCAGCAGGAAGCCGAACAGCGCCGCCCCGGCTTCTGGCCGCCCTATGGCCGTCTGGCCGCCCTGATCGTCAGCGCCGATACGCCCGACGCCGCCGACATGACCGCCCGTGCGCTGGGCCAGAACGCCCCGCAGCTTGACGGCGTGCAGGTGCTAGGCCCCGCCCCCGCGCCACTGGCCATCCTGCGGGGGCGCCATCGCCACCGGCTGCTGCTGCGCGCGCGGCGCAACATCGCAGTGCAGCCGATCGTGCGCGAATGGCTTTCCCGCGTACGACCGGAACGCGGTGCGCGAATTGACGTGGATATCGACCCGGTTTCCTTCCTGTAATCCCTATCCGGCGGCCTGAAGCTGCGCCAGATCAGACCGCCAGCCGGGCAGTGCGCGTAACGCCGCATGGCGGTCCACATCGACCGGCGCGCGGGCATGGACCACCACATAATCCCCCCGTAGCGCGCCCCTGCGCATGTCCTGCGCCAGTGATCCCGCGGAATAGGCAAGCGGCACGGCACCCAGCAGCGTCATGCCCGGCTGGCTGTCGAGTGCCCCAAGGCCACTCCAGTCGCCCCGGCGGGCGGAATTGAACACCGTCACCACAAAGCCACCCGGCCTGACCCGCGTGGCGCACCCCGCCAGAACGGCCCCCAGCGCACGATCATAAACCGCCGTGTTCTTGTCCCGTCCCCGCGCGTTGGACACCACGATTTCCCGCGCCATCGCCACATCCAGCCCCAGCATGGCGTTCCACATCTCGCTCAGTTCAAGATAGGGCACACGGTCCCCATGCGGCGGGTCGGTCAGGAACAGTTGCACGCCCCCGACAGGCAAGGCCGCAATCAGGTCGCCCGCATCCATGCAGGCCAGCACCGCCGCCGGACCGCCATTCATGACATGCCCCAGATCAGTCATGGGAACGGGACGGGCATCCTCCCCTGCCACCAGTCCCCGGCGCAGGCGACCGGCACGCTGGGCGAAGCCGTTCCACACATTGCATTCAAAATGCCGCGCAGGCCGCCAGTAGCCCATGGTCCAGCTACCCGGATCGACCCGCCCGTCGCGTTTCAGCGCGCAGACCATGCGCGACATCTGGCCGATGCCCGCACTCAGGGTCAGTTCAAGCGCGCGTCGCACCGCCGCATCATCCACCTGCCGTATGGCGTGCAGCAGCAGGTCGATATTATGCAGCGCGCGCCCGGTAAACAGATCCGGCCAGTCCAGTGCCGCGCTGGCGTTGATGCGCCCGTTATCGAACAGCGCCAGCCGCCGCCAGCCATGGGGATAATAGGCGGCGAAGCGTGCCATCATGGCGTAATCCGGGGCCTGTGCCACGCGCGACGCCCGCCTGCGCCCGGTTGCGGGGCGATGCCATACCGCCTCGATCTCCGGGCCGTTCCACAGCAGGTGGGTGGCGATACGCCCGTCCCCGCCGCAGTAGGTCCGTTCTATTTCCGGCCGCGTCACCCGCGCCAGATGGTCAAGGGCCGCGTGGATATGCCCTTTCCTGCCCGGATCGAGCTGGAAGCGGGCAAGCTGTACCGCCAGCGGGTTAAGGTCGCCCCCCACGAAACGCCGCCCGCCGCGCACGACATCCCCCGCGATCGCACCTGTTCCCATGAACGGATCAGCCACCACATCTCCAGGCTGGCTGAGGAGCGCGACCAGCCCGCGCAATGGCTCCAGCGGTTTCTTGCCCCAGTAACGATGGAAACCGTGCAGCCCGGCATAGCGGGCTGGCGGGCCCCAGTCCGCTGTCTCACCCATGGGGCGTTGCGTCACTGCGCCTCGGTCGCGTGGGTCATGCCACGCTGCGCACCCGCTTCCGGCGCACGACCGGCCAGTGACAGGGCAACCGCTTCGGCAATGCGGATGCCATCGATCCCGGCGGACAGGATGCCGCCCGCATAACCGGCCCCTTCGCCAGCAGGGAACAGCCCGCGCAGGTTCACGCCCTGTCCATCCGCCCCGCGCGGAATGCGCAGCGGCGAGGAAGTGCGTGTCTCCACCCCCGTCATGACGGCGTCACGCATGGAAAAGCCGGTCAGCTTGCGCTCGAACGCGGGCAGCGCCTCCCGAATGGCCGTAACCGCGAAATCGGGCAGGCAGGCGGACAGGTCGCACGGGGTCACGCCGGGCCTGTAGGATGGGACCACGTCACCCAGCGTGGTGGATGCCCGGCCATCCAGAAAATCGCCCACCGTCTGCGCGGGTGCGAAATAGCGCCCGCCACCGGCCTCATACGCCTTACGTTCCCATTCACGCTGGAAGGCGATGCCCGCCAGCGGACCGCCCGGATAATCGCGTTCGGGTGTCACACCCACCACGATGCCCGCATTGGCGTTGCGTTCGGCGCGGGAATACTGGCTCATGCCGTTAGTCACCACCTGTCCTACCTCCGACGTGGCGGCGACGACCGTGCCACCGGGGCACATGCAGAACGAATAGACCGACCGCCCGTTCGTTGCATGGTGGACCAGCCGGTAATCGGCGGCTCCCAGCAGGGATGGCGTTTCGGGCTGACCGTAACGGGCGGTATTGATGACCGATTGCGGATGTTCGATCCGCACCCCTATGGAAAACGGCTTGGCCACCATCTCCACCCCTGCCGCATGCAGGGCCGTAAACGTGTCGCGCGCGCTGTGCCCGATGGCCAGCACGACGTGGTTTGCGGCTATCTCCTCCCCATCGGCCAGACGCAGCGCGGTCAGGCGCTGGCCGCCCGCGCCGTCATCATCCGTAATAAAATCAGTGACATGCGCGCCGAACCGGTATTCCCCGCCCAGTGCGCCGATCTCCGCACGGATATGCTCCACCATCGAAACCAGCCGGAACGTGCCGATATGCGGATGCGAAAGGTGGAGGATTTCCTCCGGCGCGCCAGCCCGCACGAAGGCGTCCAGCACCTTGCGCCCGTAATGACGGGGATCGCTGACCTGACTGTACAGCTTGCCATCGGAAAACGTGCCCGCCCCCCCTTCGCCAAACTGCACGTTGCTTTCGGGGGTCAGGATGGATTTGCGCCACAGGGCGAAGGTATCGACCGTGCGCTCACGCACCGCCTTGCCGCGTTCAAGCACCAGTGGCCGCAGCCCCATCTGCGCCAGCACCAGTGCGGCCATAAGCCCGCATGGACCCGCCCCGATCACGACAGGGCGCATGAAGCCGGGGCGGGCGGCAAGCTGTGCCCCGTCATTCAGGACAAAACGGTACGACGTATCCGGCGTCGGCATGATGTCACGGGCATCGGCATGGGCGGCCAGAACGGCGGCTTCGTCACGCACGGCGCAGTCCAGCGTGTAGACCAGAACGATCCGCCCGCGCCTGCGCGCGTCATGCCCGCGACGGAATACGGTGATCTGCCCGATATCCGCCTCCGCCACGCCCATCCGCGCGGCCGCGGCCTGTTTCAGCTCGGCCTGTGTATGGTCGATCGGCAGGCGCAGTTGGGTCAGTCTGATCATCGGGTCACGTTTCCATGGCAGGTTGGGGCCGTACGGGTGCCATATCATGCCGGGTGGCCGTACAAAATGTGCTAAGTGCTGGTGACGCGACGCAACCTTCTGCTAGAAGGCGGCGACAGTTCCGGTTCTCCCTGACAAATGGATGCGGCCCCATGGGCGAATGCCAGCACAACCATGGCGAACACAGCCATTCCCATGACCACGACCATACCGATCATGCTGGCCACGCCGGTCATGCGGAGCATGGAGATCATGGTCATGACCGGTGCGACCATGGCCATGGCGGGGGCTTTGGCCACCATCACGTGCATACGCCCGCGTCCTATGGGCGGGCGTTCGCGCTGGGGATTACGCTCAACCTTGCCTATGTAGCGGGCGAAGCCATATGGGGCGTGCGCAGCCATGCGCTGTCGCTGCTGGCCGATGCGGGGCACAACCTGTCCGACGTGCTGGCGCTGGGGGCCGCGTGGGTGGCGGAAATCCTTTCGCGCCGCTCTCCCAGCACGAATTTCACTTACGGGCTGCGCCGGTCCTCCATCCTTGCGGCCCTTGGCAATGCCGTGGCGCTGCTGGTCGTGACCGGCGGCATCATGTGGGAAGCGGTGCTGCGCCTGATCCATCCGCATCCGGTCGCCGGTGTCGAGGTGATGGTGGTGGCCGGAATCGGCATCGCCGTAAACGGGATGACCGCGATGCTGTTCGCAAGCGGCGGAAAAAACGACATCAACCTGCGCGGCGCGTTCATGCACATGGCATCGGACGCGCTCATGTCGCTTGCGGTCGTGGCCGGGGGCGGGCTGATCCTGCTGACCGGCTGGCTGCGGACTGATCCGGTCATCTGTCTTGTCGTGTCGCTGTCCATCATCCTTGCCACATGGTCGCTGCTGCGCGATTCGCTGGACATGGCGCTGGACCGCGTGCCGCGTGGCATCGATCCCGCGCAGGTGGACACCTACCTGCGCACGCTGCCCGGCGTATGCGACCTGCATGACCTGCATATCTGGCCACTCAGCACCACCGAGACGGCGCTGACCGTCCACCTTGTGCGCGCCGCCACCGAAAACGGTCAGGCGACCGACGGCCTGCTGAACCGGGCCGCGCGCGAACTGCATGAACGCTTCGGCATCGTGCATCCCACCTTCCAGATCGAGACCCTGAACGATGCCGACCAGTGCAGTCTTGCCAGCGCCCACACCGTCTGACCGCAGGGGTATGTCAGCCAGCATGTTTGCCAATACCGATACCAAGATCCTCGCGGCATGGTGCAGCGTTGCCGTCAGCCTTATCGCGCTGGGCATGAAATACGCCGCATGGCGCACCACCGGCAGTATCGCGCTGTATTCCGATGCGATCGAGACAATCATCAACGTGGTGTCCGCCGTGGCCGGGCTATGGGCGCTGCGCGTCGCCAGCCTGCCGCCCGATCACAACCACACCTATGGTCATTACAAGGCCGAATACCTGTCCGCCGTGGCGGAAGGCGTGCTGGTCGTCATTACCGCCGTGACCATCGCGCATGAGGCATGGATCGGATTCCAGCACATGCACCGGCCGGAGGATTCCCTGCTGGGCATCTCGCTCAATGGCGGGGCGGGGCTGCTCAACCTTGTGTGGGGGCTGTTCCTGCTGCGCATGGGCCGTGCCCACCACTCCCCCGCCCTTGTGGCGAGCGGGCATCATGTCCTGTCGGATGTTTCGACATCCGGCGTGCTGATCGTGGGCTTCATCCTGATCCCGCTGACCGGCTGGCTGTGGCTGGACCCGCTGCTGGCGGCACTGATCGCGGTGAATGTGCTGCGCACGGGGTGGGAGATGATGCGCACCTCCATCGCGGGCCTTATGGATGAAGCGCCGAATTCGGAAACGCTGGGCGAAATCCGCTCCATCATTTCCCATACCGCCGCTGGCGCGCTGGAAGCCCACGACATCCGTGCGCGCATTGTCGGCGCCATGACCTTCATCGAATTCCATCTGGTCGTGCCGGGTTCCATGAGCGTGGAAAACGCCCACCATATCTGCGACCGGATAGAAGATGGCCTGCGCGAAGGGCTGGGCGATGCGCTGATCAACATTCACGTCGAACCCGAACGCAAGGCCAAGCATAGCGGGGTGCTGGTCCTGCCCTGACGGGCAGCCTCCCGCCCGAATGGGGTCTCCATCCCGCCATGATGGGGCCACTAATACTGGCAATAACCACCGGGCCTGCGTTAAAACTGGTCCGGCACCCGCAACCGGCCTGCCCAACCCGGTTTATCCGTCCGTGCTGTTACTGAAAGTGCATTGCCGTTCATGCGCACCGACCTGACCGAAAGACGCAAGCGGCACATGCGCCACCTGCGCCGTTCCGCCCGCATCACCACCGAACAGTGGCGACGCAAGCTGGCCTGCTGGGCAGCGGCTGTCGTGGTGGGATTCGTGGCCGTGGGTTTCGCCATGGCGGCGGACGCGGCGGCCACGCTGCGCACGCATATCATCCATATCAATCCGTGGATCATGCTGGTGCTGACGCCGGGTGGACTGGCGCTGTCCTCATGGCTGACACGCACATGGTTCCGTGGCGCGCAGGGCAGCGGCATACCGCAGACGATTGCGACCCTGCATCTGGAAAACTTCGCCATCATCGATCGGCTGCTGGCGCTGCGGGTGGCGGCGGGCAAGATCGTGCTGACCTCGCTGGGGCTGCTGGCGGGGGCTTCCATCGGGCGTGAAGGGCCAAGCGTGCAGGTGGGGGCTGCGATCATGCATGCCTGCGGGCGGTGGCTGAACCTGTCCACTGTCAGCATGCGCCGTGGCCTGATTCTGGCGGGCGGCGCGTCCGGCGTGTCCGCTGCGTTCAACACCCCGCTGGCGGGTATCGTCTTCGCCATTGAGGAACTGAGCCATTCCTTTGAACAGCGCACCAGCGGCACGATGCTCACGGGTGTCATCCTGTCAGGTGTGACCGCGATAGCACTGGTGGGCAATTACAGCTATTTCGGCCATACCGACGTGATCGTGCCCGTGGGCATAAGCTGGATCGCGGTGCCGACCTGCGGCATTCTGGGCGGTATTGGGGGGGGAGTGTTTTCCGCCATCCTGATCCGCGCGACACGCGGACTGCCGGGGGGGCTGGGTCGCTTCGCCAAGGGGCGTCCGGTGGCGTTCGCCGCAAGCTGTGGTCTGGTTCTGGCCATCATCGGCATCGCATCGGACGGGATTACCTACGGCACCGGCTATATCCAGGCGCATGAAATCATCGAGGGGAAGACCCACTACCCCGCGTCGTTCTTCATCCTGAAATTCATCGCCACCATCATATCCTACTGTTCCGGCATTCCGGGCGGCCTGTTTGCGCCGTCACTGGCCATCGGGGCTGGATTTGGCGGCTGGGTGGCGCAGTTCCTGCCGCACACCACACCGGGGGCGGTGGTGCTGCTGGGTACGGTGGCCTATTTTTCCGCCGTTGTGCAGTCCCCGCTGACCGCATCCGTCATCGTCATGGAAATGTGCGACAACCAGCAGGTCACGCTGGCGCTGCTGGCCACATCCTTTCTGGCCTATGGCGTTTCGCGCATGATCTGTTCGCAGGCGCTCTATTCCGCACTGGCGGAAGCATTCCTTGATGGCATGGCGTCGGCCCCCAAGCCACCTGTTGCAAGCCCGCCACCGCCGGTGCCGCCGTTACCGGCACCCCGCTGACAGCACGCGGTCATACAGCGCCAGCCACTGCGCGGTGACGGCCTGCGGGGTGAAATGCGCCTCGTAATCCCGGCGGCCACCCGACACGATCCGGGCCGCCAGTGCCGGGTCATCCAGCACGCGGCGTAGGGCACCGGCCAGTGCCCCCACATCATCAATGGGAACCAGCATGCCATTTTCGCCGTCGCGTATATGCGCGCGCGGACCATCGGCGGCACAGGCCACCAGCGGTATATCCGCCGACCAGGCATCAAGGATAACGGTGCCAAAGGGTTCATAGCGTGACGGCAGCACGCAGATATCCGCTGCCGCCAGCAAGGCCCCCCGATCCGACCGCCAGCCGAGGAAGTGAACCCGACCGGCAATGCCCAGCCTTTCGGCCTGCGCCATAAGGGCAGCGCGCAGGTTGCCCTCCCCCGCCAGCCAGACATGGCAGCGCGGCAGGGCTGCAAGCGCATCCAGCAGGGTTTCAAGCCCCTTGGCGGGATGCAGGCGTGACAGCACCAGCAGTACCGGCGCATCCGCAGGCGTATCCAGCGACTGACGCAATACCGGCGCTTCGGGCCGGACAGAGGGAAAAGTGGGGATATAGGCTACCCGGTCAGCCGGTGCCCCCCGTTCACGCATGGAGCGGGCCATGTCCGCCGTGCAGCCCACGAACCAGTCGCAATGTGCGAAGGGACGCAGATCCTTGTAATTGCCGAACCAGCCAATGACCGGGATGCCTGTGCCCGTGGGCACGATTTCCGCTGCACGGCGCAGCCAGCAATGGATGATATCGGGCCGCATGCGCGCAATCAGCCGCCGCAGCGCCAGACGCGCGCCGAGGCGGAGGGGAAAGCGCAGCGGCGCTGTTTCCACATCCATCTCCGCCGCCCGCATTTCCGCCACGCGCGGCGCATGGGGATGCAGGACCGCCTTCTGCGACAGTCCGGCGGCCTGCAGGCTGAGCATGACATCGGTGGAATACAGTTCCGCCCCGCCATTGCCCTGGGCCGCCATGACATGAAGCACGCGCATGCGCTGTCCCGTTCCTTCCGGCATTGCCGTGACCGCCGCCTATCTGGCGGACAGGTCCACCACGCCGGCCCGTCCGTCTTCCGTGCCGAAAGCCAGCGCGCAGCCATCGGGGCTGAAGGCCAGCGCCGACACCGCGCCACCACCCGCAAGACAGACCGGCAGGATACGCTGCGCGCCCGTATCGGCCATCAGCACCGAACCATCGGCAAAGCCTGCCGCCACGATGTCATGCACCGGATGGCAGGCGATGCGGGTACACATGACACCGGGGATGCCGCCTGCCTCGGTCGGGGGCTTGCCCATCGGGCCACCACCGAAGAACGGCCACATCACGATGGTATCCGCCCCGCTTGTCACCAGCCACTTGCCATTCCGGGTAAAGGCCATCGACTGCACCTTGGACGGATAGCCGCTCATGCGCATGTTATGCCCATCGGACAGGCGCCATCCATGCAGTTCCGATTCCTGCATGGAGGTGACCAGCGCCTCACCCGCCGGGTGGATGGCGATGCCGATATGGCTGCCCTTCCATTCCAGCGGACGGACGGTGTCCACCTTCGCCTGCACGAACCACATGGATGCGCCGTTATAGTGCGAGGCCGCGATCCGCTTGCCCTTCGCATCGAACACGATCCCGCTGACGGTGGAGGGATGCTCCAGCACCTTCAGCGTCGTCTGCCCGCTGGCGTCACGCAGTTCGACCTGCCTGCCCGATGCGAACGCGATCACGCCACCCTTGTCGTTGCACCATGTGGTGATGTGTTCGATCCAGCGCCGCCCCTTGACCAGATCGGTCACGCTGCCATCGGCGGCGACACGGCGCAGGGCGTTGTCGTCCCCCCCGGTCAGGAAGCCGGTGCTGGCGGCATCGGGGGCGATGGCAAGGATCGCGCCGTCATGAACGGTCGTAACATCCCACGCATCCGAACGGCCCCAGTCCGGGCGGCTGGCGACCATGATGTCGCCTTCACCGGTGACAAAGGCGACCTGCCCGCTGTCGCGCGCGATGGCGCAGCCGGTGATCTGGCCTTCAAGCTGTCGGGTTGCTCCCCGCCGCTCCAGCAGGGACGGCGTCATTGTTTCGTTCACGGTCCCGCTCATTTCGCACGGCAGCTTTCAAAACCGCGACGAAGCTGCGGACGGTTGAGGTTACGCCCGATGAACACAAGGCGGGAGACAGGCTTCTCACCCGCTTTCCACGGGCCGATGAAATCACCATCGGCCATCATGTGTACGGCCTGGAAGGCGAAGCGACGGTCTTCGCCCGCATAGTTCAGGATGCCCTTGGCGCGCAGGATATCCGCGCCCTTTTCCTGCAGCAGCGCACCGATCCATGCCTGAAAATGCGCGGCGTCGAGCGGTTCTTCCACCTCGAAGGACATGGAGGTCACGTCCGCCTCATGGGAGTGGCTGGTATCCTCAAGGAAATGCGGGGCGTGTTCAAGCGCGCGCTGCAGGTCGAAACCACCCTGATCCAGCACATCGGACAGGGGCACATCGCCACGCTGCGCGCGGTGCAGGCGCGCGACCGCGTTGATCGAGCGGATACGCGATTCGATGGTCGCCAGCGCGACTTCATCCACAAGGTCGGTCTTGTTGAGGATGATGACATCGGCAAAGGCGATCTGGTTCACCGCCTCCGGGCTTTCCTCAAGCGTCTGGATGACGTTGTAGGCATCAACCACCGTCACCACGGCGTCCAGACGGGTCTTGCCGCGAACGTCCTCATCCACGAAAAATGTCTGGGCCACGGGAGCGGGATCGGCAAGGCCGGTGGTCTCGACAATGATGCCGTCAAACTTCGCGCGGCGTTTCATGAGGTTGCCGAGAATACGGATCAGGTCCCCACGCACGGTGCAGCAGATGCAGCCGTTGTTCATCTCGAACACTTCCTCGTCGGCATCGACCACGAGGTCGTTGTCGACGCCGAGTTCACCGAACTCGTTCACCACCACGGCGTATTTGCGACCGTGCTGGGCAGTCAGGATATGATTGAGCAGCGTCGTCTTGCCCGCCCCCAGAAATCCCGTCAGCACCGTAACCGGCACAAGGGCATTCTGGGCTGCGGCATCGGGCGACGCCTGAACGGTATCGGACATGTGGCCTCCGGTCTTTCACTCTGCGCCATGGTGGCGTGTAGCTTGATCTGTCCAGATATAGGGCCATGCGGCGGCGTGTCCCATACCCGGCAGCGCATAAAAGCCAAAAACCCTTCATCCAGCCCCATGATGCAGGGCGGCAAGGCGGGCCGCCTGACGCAGGGCCACGGCGCGTTCGATGCTGAACCGCGCAGCCCTCGCCCGCCCCCGCACGGCAAGGGCCTGGCGCGCGGGCAGGTCATCCATCAGGGACGCGATCGCCCGCGCAAGGTCGGCAGGCGGATCGGGTGCGCACAGGACACCGCCATCCCCCACCACTTCCGGCAGGCCGCCGGTGGGGGCCGCAACCAGCGCGGCGCCTGCGGCCATGGCTTCCAGCGCGGTGAGGCCAAACGGTTCGGGCCAGCGGCTAGGCACGACCACTATGGCAGCCTGCGCCATGGCGGACAGCACCGCCGCGTGGGGTCGGTAGCCTGTCATTTCCACACCCGCCGCATCCGCGCGGGGCGCAAGGTCAGTCAGGAACGGAGTGGCGGGAGCATCCACGCGGAAACGGTCGGCACCGATCATGTCAAAGCGCCAGCCCGGATGGGAGCGCCGCAATTCGGCGCAGGCGGCGACAAACAGGTCCGCCCCCTTGTCCGCCACGACACGCCCGGCAAACAGCACGCATTGCGCGCGCTCCGCCATGGGGGGCACCGTCGCGGGCAATACCGCGCCATTGGGGGAAAGGAGAACCCGCGCCGCGTGGTGCGCTGGCACGCCATCGACAAACCGCCCGCGCAACCAGTCCGAAACACACGCCACCGTCATACGGCACAGCAGGTCGCCACGCAGGGCGGGCGTATCGGCCCCGCGCATGCCCTGCGGATCGTTATGCAAAACAAGCAGCACCCTGTGGCGGGGGCAATGTCGGGCAATGTAGCGGGCGATATCGGGGCGGTTATGGACTTCAATCACGTCCGTTCCCAGATCGCGCACCACGCGCGTTACCGCAGCGGCATAGCGCACACTACGCCCGCCCGGCGGCCACAGCCCGGGCCGCACAGGCCGGTAATCATGCCGCGGCAGGAGTGAGGCTGCGGTTAGCGGCGCGCCGACAACCACATCGCCGGGCACGGCCAGCGCCGCCACCTGCCCCCCGATGGCCCCGACCGCGCCCGCGCTGAATCCCTCGCGCGCGGGCAGGACAATGGCGGCGGGCCGGATCATGTCCCGATATGGATCAGGCAATGCCTTCAAAACGCGGCTGCCGCCATTCCTTGGGTTCCTGCGCCGCAAGCTGGTACCATTCATCAACCAGCGGATGCGCGCGGACGGCATCCATATACGCCCGCGATTCCGGCGACGGATTGACGCCATAGGACAGGAAACGCGAGACGATGGGCGCGAACATGGCATCGGCCATGCCCATCGTGCCGCCGAACAGGAAGGGACCATCCTTGCCAAAATCCAGCCGGGATTCGGTCCAGATCGCGTCGATGCGCGAAATATCGGCATCGATATCCTGCGTGGTGCCTGCGGCAAGCGGCGTGCCGTCGCGGCCGGTATTCATCGGCATGGCGGCGCGCACGGCGCGGAACCCGGCATGCATTTCGGCTGCGATACTGCGGGCATAGGCACGCTGACGGGCATCGTCAGGCCACAGGCCCGGCGCCTGTTCGGCGCAGTATTCGCATATGGCAAGACTTTCCCACACCGCGATGCCCTTGTGTTCCAGATACGGCACCTTGCCGTTGGGGGAGATGGTGCGGATGGCGGCGGTCTCCCCATTATCGGCCAAGGGGATCATCTGTTCGCGCACATCCAGCCCGGCCAGACGCACCGCCAGCCAGCCCCGCAGCGACCAGGACGAATACCGGCGTGTGCCTATGACCAGAATACCATCGCTCATGATGCCAATTTTCCTTCGCTTTCGTGACGGCGGATGAAACCACCGCCCAGAACCCTGCTGCCGTCATACATCACGCAGGCCTGACCGGGGGCGGGAACCGCACCTTCGTCCAGTTCCACGCGCGCACCATTGCCTTCGGCCTGAAACACGGTGGCGGGGCGTGCGGCTTCGCGCGCACGGATCTGCACCGCGCACCGCATGCCTTCCGCCCCCGGCGGGGTCACCAGCCAGTTCATGTCACGCAGCATGAGCGTGCGGGCGACGGCCTGCGCGCGCGGGCCGATCACCACGCGCCGCGTCGCAGGCTGGATGCCCACCACCATCTGGCGTTCGCCTTCGCGCATCGCCGCATTGCCCAGCCGCTTGCTCTGGCCCACGGTGTAGCGGGTCACACCTTCATGCTGGCCGACCACATGGCCGCTCTGGTCAACGATCTCACCGGCCCCGGTCACGTCCGGGCGCAGCTTTTCCACCAGCCCGGCATAGGAACCATCGGTAACAAAACACAGGTCCTGACTGTCTGGCTTGGCGGCGACGGCAAGCCCGAAACGTTCAGCTTCCGCGCGCACGGCGGCCTTGTCGGGCATGTCACCCAGCGGAAAGCGCAGGAAATCAAGCTGGTCGCGCGTGGTAGCGAACAGGAACCATGACTGGTCGCGCCCGGCATCCACGGGGCGGTGCATCTCAACCCCGTCGGGGCCTTCCACGCGGCGGACGTAATGCCCGGTGGCCATGGCATCCACGCCAAGGTCGCGCGCCATGCCCAGCAGATCGGTAAACTTGACGCCCTGATTGCACGCAACGCAGGGAACCGGGGTTTCCCCCGCCGCATAGGCATCTGCGAAAGTGCCGATCACGCTGTCATGGAAACGGCGTTCGGCATCGATCACGTAATGGGGGATGCCCAGCCTGTCGGCCACGCGACGGGCATCGTGAATGTCGCGTCCGGCACAGCACGCACCCTTCTTGCTGCTTTCGCGTGAATCGTAAAGCTGGAGCGTGGCGCCGATCACTTCATGCCCCTCGTCCACCAGACGTGCGGCAACGACAGAACTGTCCACCCCGCCAGACATGGCCACAAGAATGCGCATGGCTCGGTTCCACTTTCCCTAAATGCCAGCAATGTCCGCAGGACTATCAGCCCCCGGGCACCACAGGTCAAACATCATATTTACGACAGGGCGCGGCCACCGGGGCCGGCGCCTGCCTGTCCAGCCGTCAGGACGTGCGCGGCAGGCGCACGACCAGTCCATCAAGCGCTTCGGTCATCACGATCTGGCAGCCCAGACGGGATGTCTTTTCCAGACCGAATGCAAGGTCGAGCATGTCTTCCTCGTCCTCGGTCGGCGGGGTCAGCTTCGTGGCCCATTCCGGATCCACCACCACGTGGCAGGTCGCGCAGGCCAGCGAGCCTTCGCATGCGCCTTCAAGGTCGACCCCGTTCTTATGGGCGATTTCCAGTACCGACAGACCCAGCGGGGCCGCGACTTCGCGGCGGGTGCCATCACGCTCTATGAATACTATATGCGCCATCTTTCCATCCTGCCTGTATCATCCGCCCGTTACCGGGGCGAAGAACTGCCTGTCGCGCGGCACCGTGCCACAGCCTGGCACAGGATCTCCGCCGCGCGATCCACATCGGCGGGTGAGGTATAGCGTCCGACGGCCAGACGCAAGCCTTCCGCCGCCTGTGCCGCGTCCATATGCATCGCCGTCAGCACGTAGGACGGCACCACCTCCGCCGAAGAACAGGCCGAACCTGTGGACAGGCACAGTTCCGGCACCGCCGCCAGCAGGTCCACCGCCCGCACCCCTGAAAAGCGCAGGTTCAGGTTGCCCGCCAGCCGCCCGGACAGGGTGCCATGCACATGCACGTCCCCACACCCGGCCCGCAGCGCCGCCAGCAGCCGGTCACGCAGGCTGGCCATTCTGACCCGTTCCTGCGCGCCTTCTTCCCGCGCGATGCGGCAGGCCGCGCCGAATCCGACCAGCAGTGGCGCGGGCAGCGTGCCCGAACGCAGCCCGCGCTCCTGCCCGCCACCGGAAAACAGCGGGGCCAGCCGCACGCGCGGCCTGCGGCGCACGAACAGCGCGCCCACCCCTTTCGGCCCGTACAGCTTGTGCGCGGAAACGGAAGCCAGATCGAGATCCCACGCCCGCACGTCCACATCCACCTTGCCCGCCGCCTGCGCCAGATCGCTGTGCAGCAGCGCACCAGCCCCGCGCACCAGCGGCGCGAGGGCGGCGAGGTCGTGCAGCACGCCGGTTTCGTTATTCGCCGCCATGATGCTGACCAGCAGCGTGGGCACTTCCAGCGCACGGGCCAGCACTTCGGGGTCCAGCGTGCCATCGGGCCGGACGGGCAGGATCACCGGCTCGCACCCTTCGCGGGCAAGGTCGCGCACGGATTCCAGCACGCATTTATGTTCCGTCGCCACCGTGATGACGCGCCTGCGCGGATCGCCACGTTCCAGCAGGTGACGGACAGCCCCCTTGATGGCGAGGTTGTTGGCTTCGGTCGCACCAGATGTGAACACGATTTCACGCGCTTCGGCACCCAGCAATTGCGCCACTTCGCCACGCGCCTGTTCCACCGCATCATGGGCCGCGCGACCGGCGACGTGATCCAGACTGTGGGGATTGGCGAAGCTATCGGTAAACCATGGCAGCATTTCAGCCACCACACGCGGATCACACGGTGTCGTGGCCTGATAATCCAGATAGATCAGATTCTGCGCGTTCATGGCCTGCCCCCTGCCCGCGCGCCCAGCCGCAGTGCCATGGCGGTATAGGCGGCAATGAAACCATCGACTTCGACCTGCGTGATCGACCATGGCAGGGAGACACGGATGGCGCAGCCTGCATCCTCTCCATAGCCCATGGCTTCAAGCACATGCGATCGCGCAACCTTGCCCGACGAGCATGCGGACCCGGCCGAGACACCATATCCCGCCATGTCCAGCGCGATGATCTGGGTCTGCGCACTGCATCCGGGCAGCAGCAGCGTGCTTGTATTGGCTAGGCGCGGTGCGCCTGCCCCGCATATCGTAGCCCCTGCGGCCACGGCAGCGGCATCAATCCGGTCACGCCATATGCGGTGTCGGTCCGCCTGCGCCGCCATGCCCGCGCAGGCGATGCGGGCTGCGGCAGCCATGCCTGCAATGGCGGGCAGGCCCGGCGTACCGCCGCGCCGCCCCTGTTCCTGTCCCCCGCCCGCCAGCAGCGGCTGGACGCTGCGGAAGCGGTCGCCCGCCAGCAGCAACGCGCCCGCGCCTTTGGGACCGCCAAATTTATGGCCTGAAATCGCGATGCTGTCCGCGTCCAGTCCGTCCAGCGTGAATGCGATCCGCCCCGCCGCCTGCACCGCATCGACATGCACAAGCGCGCCATGGGCGTGGCACAGCGCGGCGATTTCACGCACCGGATTGATGACGCCCGTTTCATTATTGGCCAGCATGACACAGACCAGCGCCGGATCATCCGCCGCCGCAAGCATCCGTTCCAGCGCCGTCATGTCCAGCACGCCGTCCGGGCGCACCGCAATGACACCGGCCACCCCCGCCGCGCGCACGGCGTCATGTTCCGTCGCCCCCGCCAGCACGCGCCGCCCGGCACCCAGCCCGGTAACCGCCAGCACGTTCGCCTCCGTCCCGCCCGATGTCAGGACGCAGTTTTCCGCCTGCACGCCAAACAGGGCGGCCAGCCCCTCGCGCGCGGTTTCGAGTTCCGCCCGCGCACCACGTCCCGCGCGGTGCACGGATGACGGATTTCCCGCCACCTGCGCCGCCTGCATCATGGCCGCCAGCGCCTCTGGCCGGATGGGCTCGGACGCATTCGCGTCAAGGTAGATAAAGCTATCGCGTGGGGTACTCATGCTGTCCGGCCATATGGGTTGCGCCAAGTCCTTTTGCGACAGGAATTACGATTTATCTGGCATTTTGTGAATCCACACCGCTATAAGGCAGCGCAACATAATATTTATTGCAACGTGTTATGGGGGATGGCCGCATCTTTTCATACCGCTGCCTCAATGTCGCCCGCCCGGCTGCCGGGCATGGCAAGGAGAGCGAACCAGCACGATACACCCCGCCCGGACGGCGCATAAAAGCCATTCTGCGGGCCGGGACACCAACAAACCCTGCACCATATCTGCCCCCCGCGCAGGGCACGCCTGCCGAAGATGCACTTTGCATACAGTAGGTGGAATGCCCATTATCGGGTGGGTTGGTATACTTCCGGGCTGACAGTTCCAGACCGGGCAGTTTCTGTTTCCACCCAGTCAGAGCCGGATGAATACCGGGTACCATCCCGCCCCCGGCGCGGGAATGACGGGTAACAGCGTATTCTCTGCCTGCCGACCTGACGGGGCATCGCCGGTCAGCAGGCTGTAACAGTAACCTTCCCGATGCAATGCCTGAAATGCGTCGGGAAACGAAAATGCGGGATACCTATGCCTGAGGTCATGTTTGCCGGCCCTGATGGCCGTCTGGAAGGTCGATACCACCATTCAAGCGCGCCCAACGCGCCGCTTGCGCTGGTGCTGCATCCCCATCCGCTGCACGGCGGGACCATGAATAACCGCATCACCTACGCGATGTACCGCACGTTCGAGAAGATGGGCTTCTCCGTCATGCGCTACAACTCACGCGGGGTTGGCCGTTCACAGGGCCGCTATGATGGTGGCATCGGCGAGATTTCGGACGCCGCAGCAGCCCTTGACTGGATGCAGATGGTCAACCCGAACGCCAGCGGCCTGTGGATCGCGGGGTATTCGTTCGGGGCGTTCGTCGGCATGCAGCTTCTCATGCGCCGCCCGGAAATCACGGGGTGGATCAGCGTGGCGCCACCTGCCAACCATTATGATTTCGGCTTCCTTGCCCCGTGTCCCTGTGGCGGGCTCATGATCGCGGGGGAAAACGACGAACTCGTACCCGAACCCGCCGTGCGCAAGCTGGTGGACAAGCTGAACACCCAGAAGGGCGTGACCGTGGATTACCGCATTTTCAAGGGTGCGGACCATGTTTTCGCCAACCATGCCGATCAGGTGGCCGACGCGGTGGAAGACCATGTCAGCACCGTCATGAACCGCAAGGCGCTGGCGCTGGCCGCCGACTGATTCACCCACCCGGTGGGGCGGGCTGTTCCATGAAGTGCGGCGAACATGCTAGAGGCTGGTCCGCGCCGGGGCGGCCCGGCCAGCGATGCACATCTCAGCGCGGAACAGATCATGCCCAAGAGTGAATTCCTCCGGGAAGCCGAAGCACGCGGCTTCATATTCCAGTGCACCGACATGGAGGCGCTGGACGCCGCCATGCAGGCCGGTCCGGTAGCGGGCTATATCGGTTTCGACCCCACGGCGGACAGCCTGCATGTGGGCAGCCTTATCCAGATCATGATGCTGCGCCTGCTGCACCGCCATGGCCACCGCCCGGTGGCGCTGGCCGGTGGCGGCACGGCGCGGATTGGCGATCCCTCCTTCCGGGAAGAAGCGCGCAAGCTCATGACGGCGGAAACCATCGCCACCAACCTGCGTGGGGTGGAAGGCTGCCTGCGCCAGTTCCTGCCGCTTGGCACCGGCCCGAACGAACCGCTGCTGACCAATAATGCCGACTGGCTGGACCGGCTGTCCTACATCGACCTGCTGCGCGATGTGGGCATCCATTTTTCCGTCAACCGCATGCTGTCCTTCGACTCGGTCCGTTCGCGTCTTGACCGCGAACAGGGCCTGACCTTTCTGGAATTCAACTATTCCATTCTCCAGTCCTACGATTTCAAGGAACTGAACAGCCGTCATGGTGTGACGCTGCAGATGGGCGGATCGGACCAGTGGGGCAACATTGTGTCGGGCATCGATCTTGTCCGCAGGATGAATGGCGCACAGGTTTTCGGCCTGACAACGCCACTGCTGACCACAAGTTCCGGTGCCAAGATGGGCAAGACGGCGCAAGGCGCCGTCTGGCTTTCGGCCCACCGCCTGCCGGTATTCGATTACTGGCAGTTCTGGCGCAATGTGGAGGATGCGGATGTTGGCCGCTTCCTCAAGCTGTTCACCGACCTGCCGATCGAAGAATGTGACCGCCTTGCCGCCCTTGGCGGGGCCGAAATCAATGAGGCGAAGAAGATCCTCGCCACCGAAGCCACGGCCCTGTGCCATGGCCGCGCCGCCGCCGAGGAAGCCGCCGAAGCCGCCCGCCGCACGTTTGAGGAAGGCAGCACGACCGCTGCCCTGCCCACGGTTACCATACCGTCCGCCCTGCTGACCGAAGGACTGCCCGCCTTCCGCCTGTTCGTGGAAGCCGGTTTCGCCGCCAGCAACGGGGAAGCCCGCCGCCTGATCCGTGGTGGCGGCGCGCGCGTGAATGATGTGGTGGTGACGGATGAGGCGCAGGCCGTATCCGCTACTGACCTGCATGATGGCGCCATCAAGCTCTCCTCGGGGCGCAAGCGGCACATTCTGGTCCGCCCGGCCTGAGGTAATACGGCCATGCCCCGCAGGCGCACAGGCAGGGATGCGGCAGCAACGCGGCAGGCCGACCTGTTCGCGCCTGCGCCGCCAGACCCGGTGGCACCGGAACAGGCCGCCCCGCCACGAGACCTGCCCGCCATATCGCCCGCCCTATGGGAACGACTGGCCTATTCGCGCTTTCGCGCCCGGTTCCATCTGGGCGCAAGGGAACGCGCCTATCTGGACAGACATGGTCTGCCGGAAGTCATGACGCATGCTGCCCGGTTCCTTGCGACCCGTCTGGCCCCCGCCCATCCCGACAAGGATGGCAGGCAGACGCCCTGGCGCGGGCATCCGGTCTTCATCGCCCAGCATGCGACCGGCACATGCTGCCGGGGATGTGTCGCCAAATGGCACGCCATGCCGGCGGGCCAGCCGCTTGATGACGGGCAGCAGACCTATCTGCTGGCCGTCATACAGGAATGGCTGCGCCGGGATGCTGCGGCACAGGATGCGGCAGACACACCCATATCCGATCGTCGCTGATCCAGCATTCATAAGATTGCGCCACGGGAGCCGCCACGTCAGCACCCGGCGCACGGGCGGTGCCATCGGGCGCAAAGCCCCACATATGGGCCGGGCAGACAATGCGCCCATCCAGCACATAACCGGCGGACAGGCGGGCATTGCCATGCGGGCAGCGGTCATCCAGCACGGCAGGACGTTCACCCGCCATCCATACCACCAGCGCCCGCCCGGCACACAGCACGCGTTGCGGGGCCATACGCGCATCCCCCACAGTACACAGCATGCGGGAACCCGGTAACGCCCGTTTCATTAATGCCTTACTCCCGCCCGGTTTGCGGATACCATCTTACGCGCGGTGGGCGTGTCGTCTATCCTGACAGCATTCCGCAGGCATCGCCCGCCATTTACAGGATTTGATGACGCATGGCTTTCTCCCCCCGGCATGAACAGCTTCTGGACCGCCTGGCCGAGGTCGCCGTCCGCACTGGCGTGAACATCGCGCACGGGCAGCAGCTTCTCATCACCGCCCCGCTTGACGCCGTGCCGCTGGTGCGCCGGATTACCGAACATGCCTACCGGGCGGGTGCATCGCTGGTGACACCGTTCTATGCGGATGATGAGGCAACGCTTGCCCGTTTCCATTACGCCGCCGATGATACGCTGGATACCGCAGCCGACTGGCTGCACGAAGGCATGGCCAATGCCTATCGCAAGGGTGCGGCGCGCATGGCGATCACGGGCGGCAATCCCGTCCTTCTGGCCAATCAGGACCCCGAACGGGTATCGCGCGTGTCACGCGCGGCATCACGTGCCGGTCGCCCGGCCATGGAACTGATCACCCGCTTTGCCGTCAACTGGAACATCGTGGCCTTCGCCACCCCCGCATGGGCAGCGCAGGTCTTCCCCGACCTGCCGCAGGATGAAGCGGTCAGCCACCTGTGGGATGCGATCTTTCAGGCATCGCGCGTAACGGTGGATGACCCGGTGGCCGAATGGAAGGCCCATAACGCCTACCTGAACCGGCGCACGACATGGCTGAACCAGCGGCGCTTCGCGGCCCTGCATTTCACCGGACCGGGCACGGATCTGACCGTGGGGCTGGCGGATGGCCACGCCTGGGCAGGCGGCGCCGAACCCGCCGGGAACGGAATCGTGTGCAATCCCAATATCCCGACCGAGGAAGTGTTCACCACCCCGCATGCCCGCAAGGTCAGCGGGACGGTATGCGCGACCAAGCCGCTGTTCCATCAGGGCACGCTGATTGACAATATCGCCGTCCGTTTTGAGGAAGGCCGCATTGTCGAAGCCCGTGCCAGCAGCGGTCAGGCCGTTCTGGAACGCATCCTTGATACCGATGAGGGCGCGCGCAGGCTGGGTGAAGTGGCGCTGGTGCCCGCATCGTCTCCCATTTCCCAAAGCGGCATCCTGTTCCGCAATACGCTGTTTGACGAGAACGCGGCCAGCCATATCGCGCTGGGCCAGTCCTATGCCAAGTGCATGGTCGATGCGGACAGCCTGACCGAAGCCCATCTGGCGCAGCAGGGCGCCAATACCAGTTTCATCCATATTGACTGGATGATCGGGTCCAGCAAAATCAATGTCGACGCCATCAACCACGATGGCAGCCGCGAACCCCTGATGAGACAGGGCGAATGGAGCAACCAGCCATGACCTCTTCCTTCGTGCGCAAAGCGCTTCTGGCCACCGTGTGCGCCCTTGCCGCAGCCCACATGCCCGGCGGCATGCGCCCGGCGATGGCCCAGCAGCCCACACAGCAGCAGGAACTCACCCCCGAACAGCAGGCCGCCATCCAGCGCGACGTGCAGACCGTGGCGCAGTATCGCCTGCCGGATGATTTTTTCGCGCGCATGCTGCCGGTCATCCAGCAGATCAAGCTGGCCCATATCAATCCGCCGGAAACCCCCAGCATGACGCTGGAGGAAACCATCCAGCGTACCCAGTCCATGCCGCAGCTCCTGCCGATCCTGCAGCGCAACCGCATGTCCCCGCGTGAGTTCGTCATGAACATCACCACTTTCGGCATGACGCAGGCCGTGCTGCAGCATCCGCCGCAGGACAGCAAGGACATGCCGCCGCTCAACCCGCATAACATCACCCTGATCAAGACCCATCAGGCCGAAGTGCAGGCCCTGCTTCAGGCCATGGGCGGCGGTCAGGGCGGCCAGCAGGCCCCGGCGCGCTAGATAAAATTTGGGTGCCGTCTTTCAAAAGGCGGCATCTGCCGAAGCTTTTTGCAAAAAGCTTCACCAAAGCCTTCTTTATGGGGCGAAGGCTGCGGTTCAGGCCGCGCCCAGCAGGACCAGCGTGCGGGCCATGACAGCCGCTTCGGTATAACGGGTCAGGGCGCGCGCCCTGCCCGCCTGCCCCATGCGCTGGCGTATTGCTCCGTTTTCCACCATCTGACGCAGCGCCATGGCCAGAAGCGGCACATTGGCCGGGGGCACGAGCGTGCCGGTTTCACCGGGGATCACCAGTTCACGCGGGCCGGAAATATCGCTGGCCACCACCGGCAGGCCACACAGCATGGCCTCGATCACGCTCATCGGCAGACCTTCAAAATGGCTGGGCAGCACAAAAATATCAGCCGCCGCCATGATGGCCGCCACGTCATCACGATACCCCAGACAGACAAGCCGCGTACCCAGCCTTGACCGGGCCTGCGCCAGAAGGGGTGTCATATCCGGGCCCCTGTCGCTGGGCAGGCGTTCCCCCACAATCCACAGTACCGCGTTATCCGGCAGATCCGTCATGGCCGCCAGCAGTTCCGGGTATCCTTTCCCCCGCACCAGCCTTGAAACGGCGAGGATGACAACCTGCCCTTCCCTTACACCAAACTGGTGACGCAGCATGGCACGGCGGTCGGGATCAGGGCGGAACAGGGCCGGATCGCGCCCGTTGCCCGTGGCGGTTGCAGCGGGGTGGATACCAAGCCGCCGGGCCTGCCGGGCATCCGCTTCCGATACGGTCATGTAGATGTCGCTCACCCGTCCGGCGAGCCATTCCAGCGCCAGCGCCAGCGCCCTGCGCAGCCATGGGCCGGGCTGGTTGAACAGGAAACCATGACCGGTATAGGCCACGCGCGGCACACCGCACCACCATGCGGCAAAACGCGCCAGCAGGCCGCTGATGGGCATGTGAGCATGCACCATGTCGGGTTTTTCAGCCCGGATCAGCCGCACCAGCGCCCGCCATGCCCGCCATTGCGCCACAGGCGAGAAAGTGCGGGACATGGGCACGGGCACCACCCGCAGCCCCTGTGCCCGCACGCTGTTTACAAGCGGCCCGTCGGCGCACACGCCAGCCACGTCATGCCCTTCGCGCCGCAGCGCCACCATCAGGGGAAAGAGAAACTGCCGCAGGGAGAAGTCAACATTCGTGACTTCAAGGATCTTCATGCCAGCAGCAGGATTTTTTCACGCTGGAGCGCCCAGCGCACCACCTGCCGCACCATGCCCGGCCTGCTGGCATCGGGCATATCCATATCATCATCCTGTGCCGGGGGCGCGGTATTATCGGCTTCTGCTTCGGCCTCCGCTTCCTCCCGCGCCTTCCTGGCGGCGGGATCGACCCGCACCACCAGTTGCAGGGAAGCGCGCGGGTTCTGCCCGCCGCAATACACGCTTTCCTCAATCCCGACCGTGCCGCCCGCCGCACGGAAGCGCCAGTGCTGCTCCCCCGCGCCCAGCAGGATGGAACCGTCACGCGCATCCACGGCGGTTACGGACGGATGCAGGTGCAGCCGCAGCACGAAGGCAACTTCACGCTCGCCTTCCACCGTTTCTTCCCCGCGCAGGACCTCACCATCCGCACCGAGATAGAGCCTGCGGTAATACGTCGCCCCGGCGGAAGCATGATAGCCATCATGCGACAGGTCCAGCCAGTGCGCGCCTTCCGCCACCACATGCTCCACGCCGACATGCGGGGGCCTGCGCGCCACCGTGCCATCAGGCGCGAATTCGGAGGATGACATGTCCTCCACCACCACAACGGAATGGGCCGCCGTCTGCCGCAGGGCATCCTTCCACGCGGGCAGCACGCCGCCCCCGCAATTGACGATCAGGCGCTGGCGCGCGCACGAAAACTCGAACGACAGCGTTCCCGCATGGGCATTGTGGTCGTAACCCGGCGGGGCAGGAATCCCGGCATCGACCAGCAGCAGCGAACGGGCCGCCTGCATGCGCACGAAACCGCCATCGGGCATGGTGTGGGCCACGACCCGCGTCCGCGTGGCCTGTGACAGCACCATTTCAATCAGTGCATTGGTGCGTTCATGGCTGCCATTGAACAGGGCAAGCCCGCCGTCCCCATGGCGCATGGCGCGCAGCACCGGGCTCATCCGGTCCAGCGCGAGGGCCACGGAATGCGGCAGCGCATGGCGCGCGGCCTGCATCATGGCCCGCATTTCCGCCAGTTCCCGCAGCGCGCGCAACTGCACTTCCGGACTACGTTCGATATGCCAGCCATCAGGCAGGATCTGACTTTCCACCTCCGCATCGATATAGCGGCGGTAGCGGGTCAGGAAGCCGGTATATTCAGGCATGGCCACGGCAACCGCCAGCAATCCCTTAAGGGCGGTCAGGGACTGCCAGCCATGCCGTTCGGGCGGCATGATGGCTGCGATGGTGCGCCCTTCCACCAGCAGACGGGCCATCAGCCGCTGACGGAAGGAATCACTGGCGGAAGCGGCAAAGAAATCATAATGCCCCAGCCACGCCGCCACCCGCGCGCCGATCACGCCACATTCCAGCGCAACAGGATCCTGGGAGGGATGATGCAGCCAGTCATCCACCAGCGCGCGCGCTTTCAGCCGCGCGGCATCCGTGCCCACCGCGCGCAGGTCGCGCAGCCAGCGGAACCCCAGCAGCCCCTCACGGAAAGCAGGCTCGAACTGTGGTGAATCCCACAGCCCCGGCCCGATGGGATGGGTATAGCCCGCCCATGTCAGGCTGCCGCGCGTAAGCTGTGCGCCCGCCACCGGATCGCCCGGCCACAGGTCGCGCATGCTGTGAACAGGCGCCGCGGGCAGGTTCCTGCCGCCACCGAACAGGGGCAGCCGCGCAAGCGACAGGCGCGCGCCACGCGTCATACGCTTCAACGTCATCGCCTACCTACCCCCGCGGAGCATCGTCGCGTGGCATGTCCTCACGCCGGGCTGTGCGCTCCGCCACGCAGACCCTTTATCGCGGCGGCGTAATCATCCTGCCCGTAGACCGAGGTGCCCGCGATCAGCACATCGGCGCCCGCCGCCACTGCCAGCGGCGCGGTCTGGGCCGTGATGCCGCCATCCACGCCGATGCGGATGTCACGACCCGTCGCATCGGCCATGCGGCGCAGGGTTTCGATCTTGCGTAGCTGGCTGGTCAGGAATTTCTGGCCGCCGAAGCCGGGGTTGACCGTCATCACAAGGATCATGTCCACCAGATCCAGCACTTCCCCCACCGCTTCGGGCGGGGTGGCGGGACAGATGGCCACGCCGGGCTTCACCCCATGGTCACGCACATGCTGGAGGGAGCGGTGCGTGTGCGGCCCCGCTTCGACATGCAGGTGGATATGGTCAGCGCCCGCCCTGGCGAAGGCTTCGATATACGGATCGACCGGCGCGATCATCAGATGCACGTCAAAAGGCAGCTTCGATCCGGGACGCAGCGCCTTGATCAGTTGCGGCCCCATGGACAGGTTCGGCACGAAATGCCCGTCCATTACATCCAGATGCAGCCAGTCCGCCCCCGCTTTTTCAACAGCGGCGACTTCGTCCGCCATGCGGGAAAAATCAGCGGACAGGACGCTGGGTGCGATGAGGGGAGTTTTAAGAGCAGCCATGCCTGTTTTTTAACAGAAACCCATGACTGACGCCAAGCTTTCATCGCAGGCCCCTCCCCCTCGCATCAGGCACGGCGGAAGCGCGCGGCGAAGAAGCCATCCATCCCGCCGCGTTCCCCCAGCATGCCCGGATGGGTGCGCAGCCAGCCTTCGGGCGTGCGGGCCTGCGGCAGGAAGGCCAGTTCCTCCTCCGTAAAGGGATCGGGAACCAGCCCCATGGCGGCTGCCGCGGCGGCGCGCTGTTCACCTTCCTCGGGCTGGAGGGAGCACACGGCATAGACCAGCCGGCCGCCGGGGCGCAGCATGTCGCGGGCAGCAGCCAGCAGGCGGTCCTGCCCCTGCGTCATGGTGGCGATGTCGCGCGGGCGCTTGATCCACATTGCATCGGGATGGCGGCGGATGGTACCGGTCGCCGAACACGGTGCATCCAGCAAAATGGCGTCCAGCGGCGCATCGGGCCGCCATTCAGCCGCATCCGCATGGACCACATGCACGTCATCCAGCCCCAGCCGGGCCAGATTCGCGCGCAGGCGCTCAAGGCGGCGTCCCTCACGTTCGATGGCGAAGACCTCCGCCCCGGCGCAGGCAAGCTGGGCGGTCTTGCCGCCGGGGGCCGCGCACAGATCGGCGACCCGTTCGCCCGGTCTGGCGGCAAGCAGGCGCGCGGGCAGGGTCGCCGCCATGTCCTGCACCCAGAAAGTCCCTTCGGCAAAGCCCGGCAGTTCGGCAACCTTCACCGCGCCCGCCGGAAACCGCACGCTGCCATTGGGCAGGACCTCGCCACCCGGTGGCGCTTCGCTGCCGGGACGGATGGTCAGATCAAGCGGGGGTTCATGACCCAGCGTGCTGGCAATGGGGCGCGCCATCCTGCCCCACGACTGCCACAGCCATGCGGGCACATCCAGCCGTGGCTGGTCCAGTCCCTCAAGCGCTTCCGCCCCACCGGCGGATACGCGGCGCAGCACCGCGTTCACCAGCCCGGCGAAGGGCACCAGCCCCCGCCTGCGCGCAAGGGCAACGGACGTGGCGACAGCGGCATGCGGCGGCGTATCGAGGAACAGGAGCTGCGTTACCCCGATCAGCAGGACCACGCGCACCGGTTCGGGCGGTTCACGCTTGAGGAAGGGGGCCAGAATTTCGTTCGCCGTGCCCATATGGCGCAGCACGGTCGCGGCCAGACGGTGGGCGGCGGCGCGGTCGCGCGGTTCCGCCGTGCGGGCGGCGACAGAATGTTCCAGCGATGTGTCGAGCATGCGCCGGTGGGCGATCACGCCTTCGACAATATCAAAGGCGATATCGCGCGTCGGGTCCGGGGCGACCTTGCCCCCCCGCCGGTCGGGGCGGCCCGAGGCAGGACGGCGGCCAGTGGGGCGGGAGGCGGGGGACGAGGGAGACTTCATGTAATCCTGACCTGAGAACGGTGGCGCATGGACGGCCGGACCGGGGACTTGACCGGGGAGGTATTCAGGCCAAGCCTAGAGCCATGTCAACATCCGCATCCATAGCAGATGCCCTGTCGGGCATCCGCACCCGTATCGCGGCCAGCGCGCGCGCCGCTGGCCGTGACCCTTCCAGCGTGGATCTGGTCGCCGTTTCCAAGTTCCATCCGCAATCCAGCGTCATCGCGGCCCTTGAGGCCGGGCAGCGCCTTTTCGGTGAAAACCGCGTGCAGGAAGCGGCCGCGAAATTTCCGGACCTGCGCGCCCGCTGGCCCGACCTGCGGCTGCACATCATCGGTGGCCTGCAGACCAACAAGGCAGCGGAAGCCGTACGGATCGCGGACATGATCGAAAGCCTCGACCGGCCTTCCCTGTCCGATGCGATCGCGCGCGGCGCGGATAAGGCGGGCAGGCTGCCGGGCCTGCTGGTACAGGTCAATACGGGCGACGAAACCCAGAAATCCGGCATAAGGCTGGAAGACGCCGACAGGTTCATTGAAGACAGCCTGACCCGTTTCGGCCCGTCGGTGCGGGGGCTTATGTGCATCCCCCCGCACGATCAGGACCCGACACCCCATTTCCGCCTGCTGGCCGACATGGCAACGCGCCACGGCCTGCCGGTCGTGTCCATGGGCATGTCAGCCGATTTCGAGCAGGCGATTGCCTGTGGCGCCACGCTGGTACGGGTGGGCAGCGCCATTTTCGGGGCGCGGCCAGCCCACCCCTGTTAACGATGTGAATAGCACCTGCGTAGATACGGCCCTTGCTGTGCATGGGTCGAGACGGTAATGCGGGATTATCCGGTCGCGATCTGATGCCGGTTTTCTGTCTTTATTGCCGCGGAGCCGTCACGACATGACGCAACCCACGGGGCCTTCTGCCCCCGGATCATCAACGACGCCGGATGGCGGTGGCCACACCGCCGCCGCCGCGGACAAGAACCCCGCGCCGTCCAAGATTACCGAATACGGTGCCGACCAGCACGAACACGCCGCCAACCCGGTAGGCTTTGCCGCGCTGCTGGGGGTGCTGGGGGTGGTGTTCGGCGATATCGGCACAAGCCCGATCTACGCCCTGCGTTCGACCATCATGGTCGTATCGCAGCACCATAAGATCGAACCGTGGGAAGTGCTGGGCGTCCTCAGCCTTATCATCTGGTCGCTGTTCCTGATCGTGACGGTAAAATACGTCATCCTGATCATGCGCGCCGACCATAATGGTGAGGGCGGGATCATATCCCTCATGTCGCTGGCGCAACGCGTGGCCCCCAGCAACCGGCTGCGCATTGGCCTTGGCATGGTCGGAATCGCGGGGGCCTGCCTGTTCTTTGGCGATGGTATGATTACCCCCGCCATTTCGGTCCTGTCCGCGGTGGAAGGGCTGGAAGTCAGCTTTCCCGCCGCCCACGACCTTGTCATTCCCATCGCGCTGCTGGTGCTGGTCGGGCTGTTTTCCGTGCAGAGCTACGGCACGGGCAAGGTAGGGGCCATATTCGGGCCGATCATGCTGGTATGGTTCAGCCTGCTGGGCATACTGGGTGCGCTCCAGATCCTGCATCACCCCACGGTTCTGCTGGCCATATCGCCCACCTATGCGGTGCAGTTCATCGTCTATCACGGCTGGCTTTCGTTCATCGCGCTTGGCTCCGTCGTGCTGTCGGTCACGGGTGCGGAAGCGCTTTATGCCGATATGGGGCATTTCGGCCGCCAGCCCATCCGCTATGCGTGGCTGTTCTGCGTGCTGCCGTGCCTTGCGCTGAACTATCTGGGTCAGGGCGCGCTGATCATCACCAGCCCCGAGGCACTGGCCAACCCGTTCTTTCTGCTCGGTCCGCACTGGCTGCAGGTGCCGATGATCATCCTGTCCACCATGGCCACGGTCATCGCCAGCCAGGCGGGGATTTCGGGCGGCTTCTCCCTATGCCGCCAGATCATCCAGCTTGGCTACCTGCCGCGCATGCGCGTCACCCACACCAATGCGGAGGAAGAGGGCCAGATCTACCTGCCGGAATTCAACCGCTTCCTCATGGTCGGCGCGCTGCTGCTGGTGCTGAGCTTCCGCAGTTCGGAAGCCCTGGCCTCCGCCTACGGCATTGCGGTGACGGGCACGTTCATGTGTACCTGCGTGCTGGCGATGGTGGTATTCCGCAGGCTGTACCACTGGTCGCGGCCTGCCGCGATTGCGACCTTTGGCGGCTTCTTCCTGCTTGATACGACGTTCTTCGCGTCCAATGCGCTCAAGATCCCGCAGGGTGGCTGGGTGCCTGTCTTGCTGGGCATTGTCCTGACACTCATGATGACGACATGGAAAAAAGGTCGCCAGCTCATCATGAACCGGCAGAAGCAGGACAGCATGCCGATGAACTCGTTCCTTGCGCGCCTGCCGCAGTCACGCATCATCCGCGTTCCGGGCACGGCCGTCTACATGACCGGCAACCCCGATTTCGTGCCTGCGTGCCTGCTGCACAACCTCAAGCATAACAAGGTGCTGCATGATCATGTGCTGTTCGTGACCGTGCAGACACTGGACCAGCCCGAAGCCGATCATGGCCACCGTGTCGCGCTGCAGGAACTTGCACCCGATATTTACCGGATCATCCTGCGTTACGGCTTCATGGAAATGCCAAACCTGCCCCGCGCGCTGGAAGACCTGAAGGCCAACGGCCTTGATTTCGACGCGTTGCAGGCATCGTATTTCACCAGCCGGGAACTGCTGGTGCGTTCGTCCGTGCCCAAGCTTTCGCGCTGGCGCATGTCGCTGTTCCTGTTCATGGCGCGCAATGCGACGCCGGCCACGGAATTCTTCCGCATCCCGCCGGACCGGGTGGTCGAACTGGGCGTGCGGCTGGGGATCTGATCCGCATGGATGACCCGATGGGCAGGGAAGAACCACTGGCGCTTTATGTGCACTGGCCGTTCTGCCTGTCCAAATGTCCCTACTGTGATTTCAATAGCCATGTACGCGCGGAAATCCCGCGCGCGCGCTTTGGCAATGCCCTGCGGCGCGAACTGGCGCATGAAGCGGGCCGGATGGGGGAACGGGCGGAACGTCCGGTGGTCAGTTCCATCTTCTTCGGCGGGGGCACGCCATCCCTCATGGCGCCGGAGACGGTCGCCGGACTGATCGAGGATACGCGCACGCTGTTCGGCATGACGGACGACGTGGAAATCACGCTCGAAGCCAATCCGACCAGCGTGGAAACCGGGCTGCTGCGCGCCTTCCGCGATGCGGGGGTCAACCGCATTTCCATGGGTATCCAGAGCCTTGAACCCGAAGCCCTGCGCTTTCTGGGCCGTGAACACGATGCGCCACAGGCCATCGCGGCGCTGGAAACCGCGCGCGCCCTGTTCAGCCGCATTTCCTTCGACCTGATCTATGCGCGCCCGGGGCAGGATGCGCGGGCATGGCGGCGGGAACTGGATGCGGCGCTGGCGCTGGTGTCGGATCACCTGTCGCTGTACCAGTTGACGATCGAACCCGGCACCCGTTTTGAAAGCCTGTTCCGTCAGGGCCGGTTCCACCTGCCCGATGATGATGACGCCGCGGCCCTGTATGAACTGACAGCGGACGTTGCGGCGACGCACGGGCTGCGGGGCTACGAAATCTCGAACTACGCCCGTCCGGGGGCTGAAAGCCGCCATAACCTGACATACTGGCGTTATGGCGACTATCTGGGCATAGGCCCCGGCGCGCACGGGCGGCTGACGCGCAATGGCGCGACCTTCGCCACGCGCCGCCACCGCGCGCCCGAACCATGGGCCGAACGGGTGGAGCGCACCGGCACCGGTGCCCACCCCGAGGAACGGCTGGATAACCGCGACCGCGCGCGGGAAATGCTGCTTATGGGCCTGCGGCTGGCCGAAGGCATTTCCACCACGCGTTTTCGCCGCCGTACCGGCATGACCGTGCCCGACGCAACCGATCCCGACATACTGCACGCAGCAATCGGGGAAGAATATCTGGTCCATGATCAGGCCACCGGCATACTGCGCGCGACGGCTGCGGGCCGCCTGCGGCTGGAAAGCCTGCTTGCCGCGCTGGTGCTTTAGGAATTTAGGCAATACGATGGCGGATGCGCATCCACGGCAAGGAGTTCACCGCGTGCTTTCTTCCATCCTGTCGCTTCCCGCCCGGCTGGCTACCTGCGCCGCAGCCCTGACCCTTATGGCCTCCACCGCTTTCGCGGCTCCCGCGCCGGCATCCGACGGGCCCGAACTGGTGATCGAGGATAATGATTTCCTTGGCCCCGGTGGGTCGGACCAGCTTTCCACCATTCCGCTCCTGTTCAACCCGCATGTGCGCGTACTGGGCTTTACGGTCGTATCGGGCGATGGATGGGAAAACGCGGAATCCGCCCATCTGCGCCGCCTGCTGGAAATCGTGGGCCGGACCGATGTGCCGGTGGCTGATGGCGCGGTCTACCCGCTGGTCAACACGCGCGCGGCGATGCAGGTGCATGAACAGCAGTTCGGCGCCATACCATGGAAAGGCGCATGGGGTGGCCTTGGTTCCATAGACAAGGCGCCTGACGTGCAGCCCGCCATTCCCGCCATGAAGGAAGGAGCGCCGCATCTTGCCCCCGTGGCGCAGAGTGCGGCGCAGTTCCTGATCGAACAGGTGCATGCCCACCCGCATGAAGTGACCATCATTGCCGCGGGTCCGCTGACCAATCTGGCGCTTGCCATACGCCAGGATCCGACTTTCGCCGCCACGGCGAAGCAGCTTATCTTCATGGGCGGCATGCTGGATACGAGCATGATGTCCATTACCGGCAATGCGGATTTTGCTTCCGATTTCAATATGATCTTCGACCCCGAAGCCGCGCACATCACGCTGACCGCGCCATGGAAAGCGATTACGGGGGTCGGCAGCGTTTCGAACGATCTCATGCTGTCGCGGGCATATCTGGACCGGATCACCAGCAAAAAGACACCGCTTACCGCCTATATCGGCCGTTACTACGACCCGCTGCCCCTGTGGGATGAACTGACCACCGCCATCGCGACCGATCCCACGCTCATCACCTCCGCTGTGGATGCGCGCATGGATATCGACACCAGCCGTGGCCCGCATTACGGCCACGCCTTTGTCGTGCCGGACGCACTGGCCCCGCATGACAGCCCCATGCGTCCGGTCCATATCGTGCGCACGGTGGACAGCGACCGGTTCCGGGAAATGTTCCTCCGTCAGGCGCAGACGGACCTGCCCGCCCACACACAGTAAGGACGGGGAAGCGCATCGCATGCTGCACATGGTCAAACTGGCGGTTGGTATCCAGTCGATCGAGGATCTGGCTCGCCGCCAGTCCCACCAGACACCGCCGGTTGATGACCTTGACGGCACGGATGCCACGGGCATGCCGTGGTTCCGCACCCGCATGTATCCACGAAGGGCAGCGGAAATTGTCGATGGCGGGTCCATCTACCGCGTGATCGCGGGCCGTATCCTGTGTCGGCAGCGCATTACCGCAATCCGTCCCGACACGCGCGATGATGGCGCATCCTGCGCGCTGGTGGTGATGGACCCCGAAATCATCCCGGTCTCGCCCCGCGCCATGCGTCCGTTCCAGGGCTGGCGTTACCTCCGCCCCGAGGACGCGCCACCCGACCTGACCGCCAATGGCCATACCGGCGACGTGCTGCCCGAAGCCTTACGCAACGAACTGGCTGAACTGTGTCTGATCTGATCGCGCCACCACGACCTGCCCCGCTTCCCGCCCCGACACTGCGCGGCCTGACACGCCTGCTGCTGCTGGGCATGGCAGGGCTTGGCCTTGCCGGGTGCGCCAGTTCCGGCGGTTCGCGCTACGGCAACTATTACGAAGGCAAGGCCGCCTACCGCCCCCCCGGTCCCCCATCAGACCCGTGGCAGCCCTATATCAATGATGCGTCGAACCGCTTTTCGGTGCCGCCGGAATGGATACGCGCCGTTATCCAGAAGGAATCGGGGGGCCATGAATATATCGATGGCCACCTGACCCGTTCGGCCAGCGGGGCAATCGGCCTCATGCAGCTCATGCCGCCCACCTATGCCGACATGCAGCGCCGCAATCACCTTGGCTCCGACCCGTATGACCCGCACAACAACATTCTGGCGGGAACGGCCTATATCCGCATCCTTTACGGCCTGTATGGCGCACCGGGGTTCCTTGCGGCCTATAACGCGGGCACGGAACGACTGAACGACTATCTGGAAAACGGCCGTCCGCTGCCAAGCCAGACGGTGCGCTACCTGCGGATCATCACACCCAACCTTGGCACGCAGGTCGCCCTGAGTGGCCCGCTGGCGGTCTACGGCGCGCCGTCGCAGCCGGTAAGCACCAACCCGCCCCCGCTGGGCAGGGGCAACACGGTCCAGCCAGACCATACCTATATCCAGTACGCAACACTTAACCCGCCCGCCCCCGTGCAGCACCGCACCGCCTGTGTACAGGACGCAAATCTTGCGTACCAGCCCGGCACGGCCAACTGCCGCACCGACACCCGCGCCGCCGCACCGCCCGCGACCAGCACGGGCGTGGATTACGGGACATGGATGGTGCAGGTCGGCGCCTTCTCGGCGGAGGGACAGGCCCGCTTCGCCACCACCATGGCGCGGCAGGGCGATTTTGCGCAGCTACAGGGCGCGCGCAGCATGGTCATACCGGTCAACAGACCGGCTGGCGTGATCTATCGCGCCCGTCTGGCCGGTCTGTCACAGGTGGCGGCGGTATCGGCATGCGCCACGCTTAAAAATCAGGGGCTACCCTGTTCCGTCATCAGGCCGGGACAGTAGGGCGGCCCATAGCCTTATTCCGCCGCAACACCCGGCAGGGGCGCGTTTTCCAGCGCGCCCGGCACATGCAGCGCGGGCAGGTGAAGGGTGACATGGCGCAGCAGCATGACGGATGAGAAGCCGAGCGAAAGCGTGTAGTCCCCCGCCGCCACATTCCAGTTCCCGCTCCCCTGCTCCCATTGCCCAAGTAGTCGCAGGCTGACGGGCACGCCCAGCCGCACCGTATGGCCCGGCGCAACCATGATACTGCGCCACCCCGCAAGCCGCCGCGACGCACCGGGCATGTCAGGCGGCATTTCCGCATAAAGCTGCGGCGTCGCCCTTACCGGCCCGCCCCCTGGATTGGTCAGGGAAAAGCTGGCGAGCAGGTGATTGCCCTCACGGGTTACATGCAGATCGCCCAGCGTGAGGTGACTGCGCGTGGACAGGCCATAGCCGAAGGGAAACAGCGGCACGATATGCGCAGATGCGAAGGCCCGGTAATCCGCATCAGCCATGCCCGGCGGGTAGAACCCGCCGGTCAGGGTTACGGGCAGATGACCGGAAAAATCCTGCTGTCCGGACAGCAGGGCGGCAAGGGCCTGGGCATATTCATCGCGCCATGCCCAGGCCTGCACCACGCTGTCCACCATATCCAGCCATGGCATCTGCCGGTCCGGGTCATCGGCAGTCAGGACCACCGCGACATGACCGCCAAGATCGGCCAGTGTGGTAATCAGCCTGTTATCGTCATTACTGCCGGTCAGCATCAGTATCCGCGCGGCCTGTGTCGCGGCGGGCGGCGGGGATGCGCCCGGGCCATCCGGCACGGTGGTGGTGGTAACAGTCAGTCCCGCATGGCGCAGGGCCGCCGCCAGCAGATCACCGGCAGGACGCATGGCATTACGTGTCAGCAGCAGCACCGGGCCAAGGGCCGGATCGAAAGGCAGGACCCGGTTCTCGTTCTGGAGCAGGACGGCGCCCTCCATCTCCACATCGCTCACCAGCGTATCGTTAGTTCCCGGCGGCGTTGACGCATTGCGCGTGCTGGCGAATGGCGGGGGATGGTCAAGGCTGCCCGCCATGTAAAAGGACGCCAGAATATGGGTCGCCATGGCCTGTACCTGCGCGGGCTTTATAGTACCGGCCTGCACCGCCTGCCGCAGGACTGCGCCGAACACATCATGCCCGTCTTCACCGGCCGCGACCTGTTCCATATCGACCCCGGCCGCAACGGCGGCAATTGCGGGGTCCGCGTCATCTTCCTTCATGGAGCGGCCTGCCCCACCGGGCGGGGCGATGACCATGCCGGGGAAGCGCCATGCGTCATGTACCATGGCGCCCAGATCGGTCACGGTCGGGCATGGGGCCATGCCACCGCATAATATGGCCCCGCCATGGGCGATCTCCAGCGCCATGGCCACCCCCAGCAGGCTATGGGATGCAAGCCGGGCGGCGGGAACTGGCTGCGCGCGCGCGGGCACGGTGCCATCGGCGCGTGCCTGTTCCTCCGCCACGACCGAACCGAATACCGGCAGCACATGCCCCGCCAGCAGGCCCGCGCCGATCACCCCCGCCATCGTGCCGGACAGGACTTCATCCTCACCAGCCTGAAGCCGGCCCGAGGGCAGCAGGTCCACCCCGCCCACGCGCACGACCGCGCGGCCATGCTGCCATTCAGCCCGTGCCCGTGCCGTTCCCGCGCGATGTGCAAGATCAGGGTCCCATGTCGCGGCCAGGGCCAGCCATGGCAGCATCGGGCTGGCATTGCCCGCACCCGACTGCATGGGTGCGGAAAAATCCGGCATGCGCAGGACGGGCAGACCCAGACGGGGCACGCCGGGCCATGCCAGCAGCCCGCTGCCGCCCGCACCCGTCGGACGCGCCTGCACCACCGCCTGCTGTTCGGCAGGCTGCATGCGCGCGGCCATCTCCGCGGCATGCACGGCGCCCTGAGCATTTCCTACGCCTGCATGGGCTAACATTGGGGTTCCGGCCCCCAGCAGGCTCACCGCGCACAGCATGGCTGCACGCCATCTGGCTGAATGTTTCATCCTGTCCCGTTACTGTTGAAAAATCCCCTTATTTTTGCGCCTTAATGCCCCGGTTGTCACGCAACGCAAGGTAAAATGGCCATGCGACTTGGCGGGACAGGCGGGGCAGGATATGAAGAACAGACAATGCGACAGGCCAGAACGCATCCCGCCCGGTATCGCCAGCGGGGCAGGCGCATGGCCGGATTACCACATGCGGGGGCCATCCCCGGCGTCCACAGAGGCATCATGACCCTTCGCCCGTCCTATCCCGCCCCCTCCGCCACGCATGCGGGCCGCCGCCTGCTACCCCGCGCGGCCCTGCCCACCCTTCTGGCGACCGCCGTGCTGGCGGGCTGCGGCAGTGCACCGCAACATGACAAAAGCGGGCTGGCCATACCGCAGAATCGCCTGCTGAAGGAAGATCGCGGCGCCAATGGCGGCTCCACCCCGCTGGAGAATGACGGGGTCAACGCCTTCCTGTGGCGCGGGGCGCTGGATACGCTGTCTTTCATGCCGTTCTCGTCAGCCGATGCGGTGGCGGGCGTGATCCTGACGGACTGGTACACCCCGCCTGCGACCAAGGATGAACGCTTCAAGATCACCTGCTTCATCCTGTCGCGCAGCCTGCGTTCGGATGCGCTGCGGGTATCGGTTTTCCGTCAGGTTTATGAAAACAGCCAGTGGGTCGATACCCCCGTTGCGGCCAATACCGTATCCGACATCACGGCCCGTATCCTGACCCGCGCGCGCCAGCTCCGCACCGATAGCGGACAGCACTGATCCTCTGGCGCCGCCACTTCCTTTTTCCCGCCGGGTAGCCCACCGGGCCGCCCGCGCCCTTTCCCGCAGGCCCCGTCGCCTGCCACCGCATACCGAACCAGAAGAAGATGACTGAAACCAGCACCCCACCGGACAGCACCGCCCCCGCCTACGATTTCCACACGGCAGAGCCGCAGTGGCAGGAACGCTGGGCGTCATCGGGCATCTTCGATGTTCCCGACGTGCCCCCCGCCGACCGGCCCAAATATTATGTGCTGGAGATGTTCCCCTACCCGTCGGGCCAGCTTCACATGGGGCATGTGCGCAACTACACGCTTGGTGATGTGGTGGCGCGTTACAAGCGCGCGCGCGGCTTCAGCGTACTGCACCCGATGGGCTGGGACGCCTTCGGCCTGCCCGCCGAAAACGCGGCGCGCGAACGTGGCGTGCATCCGGGCAAGTGGACGATGGACAACATCGCCGCCATGCGCGCCACGCTCAAGCGGCTGGGCTTTTCCTTCAACTGGGACCGCGAAATCGCGACCTGCCTGCCGGAATACTATGGCAAGCAGCAGAAGCTGTTCATCGATATGCTGCGTGGCGGGCTGGTTGAACGCCGCGAAAGCTGGGTCAACTGGGACCCCGTGGACAATACCGTTCTGGCCAACGAACAGGTGGTGGACGGGCGCGGCTGGCGTTCGGGCGCGCTGATCGAACAGAAGAAGCTTTCGCAGTGGTTCCTGAAGATCACCCAGTTCGCCCCGCAACTGCTGGATGGCCTGTCCACCCTGTCCCGCTGGCCCGAACGGGTGCGGACCATGCAGGAACGCTGGATCGGCCGATCGGAAGGGGCGAAAGTCCGCTTCGGGCTGCATGAACCCCCGGCAGGTTTCGACACCGACCTTGATTCGGTCGAAGTATTCACCACCCGTCCCGATACGCTGTTCGGCATGTCCTTCCTGGCCATTGCCGCCGACCATCCGCTCGCGGCCAAGGTTGCGGCCAACAATCCGGGCGCACAGGAATTCATTGCCGAATGCCACCGGCTGGGCACATCGGAAGAAGCGATCGAGACGGCGGAAAAGCGTGGTTTTGACACTGGCCTGCGCGTAGCACACCCCTTCCTGCCCGATCAGTCCTTTCCGGTATGGATCGCGAATTTCGTGCTGATGGATTACGGCACGGGCGCCGTGTTCGGCTGCCCCTGCGGCGACCAGCGCGATTTCGATTTCGCCCGCAAATACAACCTTCCCTTCGCCACGGTCATCCTGCCGCCCGGCGAGGAAGCGGCCACCTTCACCACGACGGACAAACCGTATGAAGGACAGGGCACCCTGTTCAATTCCGGCTTTCTGGACGGGCTGGACACGGATGCGGCCAAAAAGGAAGCCATTTCCCGGCTGGAAGGCATGGGGATCGGTCAGGGTGTCGTCAACTGGCGGCTGCGCGACTGGGGCATTTCGCGCCAGCGCTACTGGGGCTGCCCCATCCCGGTCATCCACTGCACCGACTGCGGCGCGCAGCCCGTGCCCGACGACCAGCTTCCCGTCACCCTGCCCGAGGACGTGACCTTCGAACGTCCCGGCAACCCGCTGGAACACCACCCGACATGGAAGCATGTGGCCTGCCCGTCCTGTGGCAGGCCCGCACTGCGTGAAACCGACACCTGCGACACGTTTGTCGACAGTTCGTGGTATTTCGCCCGCTTCACCGCCCCGCATGCCGCCGCCCCGACCTTACCGGCCGCAGCGGATGGCTGGCTGCCGGTGGACCAGTATATCGGCGGCATCGAACACGCGATCCTGCACCTGCTGTATGCGCGCTTCTTCACCCGCGCCATGCACGAGACCGGGCACCTGCATGTGGATGAACCCTTTGCCGGCCTGTTCACGCAGGGGATGGTCAATCACGAAAGCTATCGTGACGCCGCAGGCAACTGGCTCTATCCCGATGAAGTCGAGCGCCGGGGGGATACCGCCGTCCGCCGCGACACCGGCGCACCGGTCACTATCGGCCGCGTGGAAAAGATGTCCAAGTCCAAGCGCAACACGGTTGCCCCTGTCGCCATCATCGAACGCTTCGGCGCCGATACGGCGCGGTGGTTCGTGCTGTCTGACAGCCCGCCGGAACGCGATATGGAATGGACGGAAGCCGGTGTCGCGGCTGCCGCGCGCTTCCTGCAGCGTCTGTTCCGCGTGGTCCGCACCGTGGCGGAACAGACCTCCGCTGACACCGCCTGCCCCGAGACGCTGTCCCGCGCGGCGGACAGCCTGCGCCGGACCACGCACCGCACCATCGTTGCGGTAACGGACGCGCTGGAAGCCTTCAGCGCCAACGTGGCCGTGGCCCGCCTGCATGAACTGACCTCCGCCCTGACCGATGCGGAAAAGACAGCGGGCGAGGACGGCATGGCGTTTGCCCGGCGCGAAGCCGCAAGTGTCATCTCCCTTCTGATAGCCCCCATGGTTCCGCATCAGGCGGAAGCCATGATAGCGCTGCTGGAACCGGCGGGTAAGCCGGTGGTGGAACGGACATGGCCGACCGCCATTCCCGAACTGCTCAAGGCCAGTGAACTGACCATCGCGGTGCAGATCATGGGCAAGCTGCGTGGTACGATCGCCGTCCCGCCGGACATGCCCGCGGACGAAGTGATTGCGCTTGCGCAGGCGGAACCGAATGTCGCGCGCCTGCTGGAAGGTGCGCGGATCGTAAAGCGCATCCACGTGCCCGGTCGTATCGTCAACTTCGTGGTTGCGAAATAGACATGGCCCATCCCGTCGTCCGTTACACCGGCCTGATCTGCACGCTGCTTGCGCTGGCAGGCTGCGGCTTTTCCCCGATGTACAAGACGACGGGCACCCATCTGGGCGCGGATGGCAAGCCGACCGTGGGGAACGTGCTGGCGGAACTGAAGCAGGTTTACGTGCCGCTGATCAAGGAACGCTACGGCCAGCAGCTACGCCAGTTCCTGCAGCAGGACATGTCGGGCGACGGGCCTGAAAACCCCACCCGGTACTCGCTGCACATCGGCACCTACCTCATGAACGAGGCCGTCGACATCCATGCCGACAACACCAGTGGCCGCACCCGCACCACAGCCTTCGCCCACTGGCAGCTTTACACCATTGCGGAGGACCCGCAGCTTCTGGCCAGCGGCGATGCCTCGGTGGTGGATGGCGTCAACAACAATTACGAACAGTATTTTGCCCTGACGCTGAATCTGGAAAACGTCCGCACCCGTGTTGCGAAGAACATGGCGGACCAGATTACACAGCAGGTCAGCGTGTGGTTCCGCACGCATGCCAAGCCAGCCGTCAACGGGTCGGTCGCGGGCAGGAACCAGCCGCGCTATACCGACCCCAACGCCATCGTCAATCCAAACAACCAGATGCCCGCCCAGGCACCGGGCGCCGATGGCCTGCCCGCGCTGGCGACAGGCCGGACCGACGCACAGCTTAACGAACAGAATAACGAAGATATGGACGTGTCCACCGGGTCCGGCACGACGACGGATACAACGCCTGCCCGCAGCCATGCCGGGTCCGATGATAATGATAATGACACATCGGGCATCAGTATCGGGGGCAACGAAAACCAGTGAAGATCGACGCCCGCGCCACCAGTGCAACCCTGCAGGCGCCGGGCGCGCTGCGGGCCATCATCCTGCATGGGGATGATGCGGGCCTGATCCGCGAACGCGCCACGACCGCCGCCCGGGCGATCTGCCCCGACCTGAACGATCCCTTCCGCGTTGCCGTGCTGGGACGTGACGAGCATGACCGGCTGGAGGAGGAAGTCACTGCCCTTTCACTGGTTGGTGGCCGTCGCGTGATCTGGGTGCGTGACGCGGGTGACGGGTTGCTTGCTCCGCTTCAGCGCAGTCTGGCGCAGCCATCCGATACGCTGGTCATCGTGGAGGCAGCGGGACTACCCGCGCGCGCCAGACTCCGCGCCTTTGCGGAAAAGGACAGACTGTGCGGCGTCATAGGCTGTTACCCGGAGGAAGGTCGCGCACTTGAGGGCGCGATCCGGCAGATGCTGTCAGCACAGAATGTCGGCATCGACCCCGATGCGCTGGGATGGATGGTTGAACACGCCGGACCGGACCGCGCGGCGACCCGCAGCGAGGTGGAAAAGCTGGCGTTGTTCGCGGGCGCGGGTGGCAGGCTGGGGCTTGAGGACGTGCGCGCCTGCGTGGGCGATGCCGCCGGAGTCTCGCTGGAAGACGCGGCCTTTGCTGCCATGGCGGGAGATCGCAAGGCGGCGGACGCGGCAGCCGAACGGGCACTGACCACCGATGGCAGCAGCCCCATCGCCCTTGCGCGCGCGTTGCTGTCGCACATCCATCGCCTGCGCCGCGCACGGATTGCCGTCGATGGCGGCATGAGCCGGGCCGATGCCATGCGCCAGTTGCGTCCGCCCGTATTTTTCAAGCGCACGGACAGTTTCACGCAGGCGCTGGGGCACTGGTCCGCTGCTGCCCTGCTGCGCGCGGCAGAGGAAACGCAGGCGCTGGAACTGGCCTGCAAACAGACCGGCAGCCCCGATATCGTATTGTGCCTGCGCCATGTCGCCCGCCTGTGCGCGCAGGCGCAGCAGGACCGCAGGCGGCGGTAAGTGCGAAATATGCCCACCCTGCCCTGAAACACCTTGCCGGGGTGCGTGTCCTCGGTTAGAAAACGCCTGTGTGTGTCCGCGTAGCTCAGCCGGATAGAGCACAGGATTCCTGGTTTTCAATTGGGCGTCACGACGGGAAACCACGTGACGGATCTGCTCAAATTCGGGGAACGCTCTGGTTTCATACCGTGCCAATCCCGAGCCAAGGCCGGTTCACCCGGCAAGGTGTAGAGACTGGATGGGCAGCACCTGCAGGCCGTTCGCGGCCCATGGTGAAGGGACAGTCCAGACCACGAACGCCATGGCTTCATGGCGGCGGCGAAAGTCGAAGTGGTATGAATCCTGGGGCCGTGGGTTCGAATCCCGCCGCGGACACCACCTTTCGGAACGTGGCCTTATGGCCTGACGTGAGCGCCGGGATATGCGCCGCCACGTTGAATGATGATCCGAAAAACCGATCCGTATTATCCCCGGTTTCTTCCGTATTGACTGGACGATCAGGTCCCGCAAAATCAGCATGGATGCTATCAGCCATGATGATATTTGTGCCCCCGTCGCCCGGGGCGAATGGAACGACCGATCATGATTGCCTATTCCCCGCGCCTGCCCCTTCTGGTTACGGCCCTTATCCTTGTGGCGGCCAGCCTGCCGGTTGGCCCCGCTGCCGCCCAGCAGGCCGAACAGCATGGGCCGACCGCCGAACAGAAGGCGGAAATCCAGCGCGCCGTGCATGAAGCACTCCAGCACGATATACAGACCGTGGCGCAATACAGGCTGCCTACGGATTTCTTTGCCCGCATGCTCCCTATGGTCCGCCAGATCAGGCGCGCCCATATCACGGCCCCGACCCAGACCCAGAACATGACGCTGGCGACAACCATCCGCCGCACGCAGGCGATGCCGGAACTTCAGCCCATCCTTCAGCAGTACAACATGTCGGCGCAGGATTTTGTCATGGCGCTGACCACCTTTGAAATGACCGCCGCGCGGATGCAGGAAACACCCCGATCCAGAAAGGATGCACCTGCGCTTAACCGGGACAATGTGAAACTGATCCAATCCCATCAGGCCCTGACGCAGGCCCTGCTGCATGATCTTGATGACGAGCAGGAATGGCTGCAGTAAATGCCTGTTACTGAAGACAGTTTTTCCGGCGATTGGGCTTAAACCACCCGGATCGGGCATTCCGTAGCCGGTTGGTCGCTCCCAAGCCGCGCAACATAGCGGACACGAAGGACTGTGCAACAGGCTGCCCCTGCGTGACACGCCCCCGGAATCCGGGTCGTCAGCGGGACCAAAAATGCCATGGCGCGGCAGGTGAAAGAATGTAGCCCGGCCCGATGGTGCATCCGCAGTTATAGGAAACGCTCTTCCCATGCTACGTAATGCCAGTCCATCCAAGGTATCATACGGACGTATCATGACAATACTTCCACCTGTTTTTTAACAGACGGAAATATACTTACGTCATGGGACCATTGTACATGGCCAAATTAAATATTATATCCAAAAAACAGACAGAAATCATAAGAAAGTTTTTGGTGAAGCTTTTTCAAAAAACTTCGAAAGGTGTTGCCTCTTTAAAAAGAGGCAACACCCAAAATATTTCGCCGTTTTTTATGAATATTTCTTTTCAGAAAATATTTTAGAAAGCGGCCTGAATACGTCCAGCGACGGAGTTTCCGTCCCGCCCGACCAGATCGTAAAGCTGGCTGTTGCGGCTGACGATGATGTGGTTGAAGTCAAGCATGAAGCGGAAGTGACGGTTGGGATACCAGTTCAGCCCCGCCGACCAGACCGTCTGCTGCCCGCCACGCACGGCGCCTGCAGTGTTCAGGCCACTGTTCAGGTCCGCCACGCTGTATCGCGCGGACAGTTCCAGCGCGCCCCAGTACCCGTGCAGCGGGTCGAACACATGGTCCACACCCGGCGCTGCGAAGGCGCCTTCCTTGATGTTGTAGCTTCGGCCCTTGCCGAACAGGGTATAGTTGGCAGCGCCGTAATAACCGGAGAAGTTCACGCTCTGCTGGTTGCCGACATTGCCGCCGGTATTGTCGCCACGGGTGACGCCGATATGGTAGTATTCACCCTTCAGCACCAGCCGCTTCCAGCGGAAGCCCAGTTCGGGACCCGCCGACCAGATGCTGCCCACATTGCCCACGGTCTGGTTCAGGAACTTCGTCGTCGTCAGGTTGACTTCCGGCCCTTCGGCAAAGGCGTAGCTGCGGCCATTGCTCTTTTCCGCAACCTTGAAGGCGCTGATGGCCGACAGGCCGACATGCACGTCAATGTCCTTGGACATGTACGGACGACCCGCGACACGGAAGGTCGCCCCCGTCTGGCTGTCCGTCACCCCGGTACCGTTACGCGCGCCATAGCTCTGCCCGGTCAGGTAACCGGCGATCCACCAGCGCTTGTCGTAATGCAGGCCACCGATGCTCATGCGCGCATCGCCTGCCGCGATGTTACGCACGATATCGGTGATGGCAGGACGTTCCATCATCTCGAACTCGTTCGAGCTTTCGGAATCTTCTTCCGTCACGCGCGGCTGGAAGTAACCCGCCGTCAGGATCGTGTTGTGGAAACCGGCATAGTTGACGTTGGCTTCATACAGCGTGGTCGACCCGTCCGCCGACCCGTTGCCGAAATCGGGCGTGATGTTGGCGATCCAGTCCTTGTAACGGAACGAGATGGGAATACGCAGGCGACGGGCGTTTTCGGTCAGGCTGGAGAAATCGCCACGGGTTTCGCCCCGGCGCGGCGACATGCCCATGAAGCCGCCGATATCTTCATGGAAGGCCAGGCCGATGGACATGGCATACATCCCGTCCTCGGACGAGATGGTGGGACGGCCACCGGGGAAGCCGATCATCATGCCCCCCATATGCACGGCCTCTTCCTTCTCGTTCGCCGCCCGGAAGGACGCCCAGGAGGACGAGACGCCACGATCCGACGGCGGGGTGCCCAGGTCGGCCTTCTGCATCACGCTGCCCAGGTTTCCGCCCATGCCGCTGTCGCCGCCGATATGGATGTCCTGCGCATAGCTGTCGGGCAGCGGCTGGCCCTTGCTGGCCGCCACGCGGCGGGCCTGGGCTGCATTGGCCGCCGGGGTGTTGTGCGCTTCCGCACGGACAAGGCGCTGGCGCAGCACGCTGATCTGGCCCGACATTTCACGGCGCATTTCCTGCATCTCGTGCTGCAGGGCGAGGATCTGCGCATCCGACGCGGATGCCGCATACGCCTGGTTGATCGAGGAGAGACCCCAGATGGCAGAAGAACCCAGCAGAAGCGATACAGCAGACCGGCGAATCATATTAACCATTCCGTAATGAAGGATGGGTTCATTTAGAATGGGCGCACAATTCTGTGTGTTATGTTTCCAATACAGTTTTATGAAGGATTTATGACACGACGATTGCATAAAAAAATCCGCCCGGAATACGGGCGGATTTCCTTATTACTTCCGGTTTTGCCGGATTATTATTTGGCACTGTCCCACTGACGCAGGATGTCAGTCTTAACATTTGCCGGGACCGGCACATAATCCAGACGCAGCGCAGCCGCATCACCATTCTGCAGCGCGTAGCCGAAGAACTTGCGCACCGCCGCGCCATGTTCAGCCTTGGCCGTGGGCACGGGCACCAGCACATAGGTGGGGGACACGATCGGCCACGCACCCGCGCCATTGGTGTCCAGCAGGTCAACGGCGAAATGGGACGCATCCTTCCAGTCCGCGGCTTTGGCAGCGCGGCTGAAGCTGTCCATGCCGGGGGCCACGTAAGCGCCGCTGTGGTTCTTCAGCTTCACGGTGGTCATGTGCGCGTTGGCGGCGAAGGCATATTCAACGTAGCCGATCGCGCCTTCGGTATTGCGCACGGAAGCGGCCACGCCGTCATTGCCACGCGCGCCGATGCCGCCGGGCCATGCGATGGAAGCGCCCGTGCCCTGACCTTCGCGCCATTCAGGCGACACATGGGCAAGATAGCCGGTGAACACTGCCGTCGTGCCCGAACCGTCGGCGCGATGCACCGTGGCGATGGCCGTATCGGGAAGTTTCACGCCGGGGTTCAGCGCCACGATCTTGGGGTCGTTCCACTGCTCGATCTCGCCACGGTAGATGGCGGCCAGCGTCGGGCCATCAAGCTGGATCTGGTTGGCATTGATGCCGGGCAGGTTGATGACCGGCACGATGCCGCCCATGACGGTGGGGAACTGGAACAGATGGGCGTTTTCCAGCTTCTGCGTTTCCATCGGCACGTCGGACGCGCCAAAATCAACTGTCCCGGCAAGGATCTGGTTCTGGCCCGCGCTGGACCCGACTGTCTGGTAATTCAGGTTAACGCCAGCAGCACTGCGACTGTCTGCCCCCCAGGCTCCGTAGATGGGTGCAGCAAAGCTGGAACCGGCACCTGTAATATCCGCAGCATGCGCCATGACCGGCAGGGCGGTTGCCAGCAGGGCACATGTTAGAATTCGAGCAGGAAAGTACATAATACTCATGTTCTCCGACATGAAGAAGACAGACATGTCTGGCTATCCAGCAGACACGCGAATTAATAAATAAGGGGATGTATAAATAAAAATGATATGTCCATGACAGTTTTATGAAGGAAATATGAACCCCTCCGTCATGGCAACAGTTGTCCGGTGCCGCGTATCCCATGGCCATAAAAAAGGGGGCACGCACGGCCTGCCGCCATATCGTACCCCCTTTTCACCTGTGCCCGGAAGGGATCAGGAGCGGCTGTACACGTCTTCCAGCCGCACGATGTCATCTTCCCCCAGATAGGGACCGGACTGGACCTCGATCAGGGTCAGGGGGATGCGACCGGGATTTTCCAGCCGGTGCACGGCGCCCAGCGGCAGGTACACGCTTTCATTTTCCCGCACGAGGATCGTTTCCTCGTTACGGACGACCTGCGCCGTGCCTTCAACCACCACCCAGTGTTCAGCGCGATGGAAATGCTTCTGCAGCGACAGTTTCTGTCCCGGTTCCACCACGATCCGCTTGACCTGGAAACGGCTGCCTTCAATCAGCGATTCATAGAACCCCCATGGCCGGTAGCAACGCCTGTGGGCTGTTGCTTCCTTGCGGTGGGTCCGCTTGAGTTCGGCTACGATATTTTTCACATCCTGCGCGTGGTCACGATGCGTAACCAGAACCGCATCTTCATTCACGACCACCAGCAGGTCCTTGACCCCGGCGACGGCGGTAAGGATACCATCGGTCCGGACGTAGCTGTTGGTGGTGTTGTTCATCACCACATCACCGCTGACGACATTGCCGTTCCTGTCCTTGGGATTGAACTCCCACAGCGCATCCCAGCTACCGACATCGAACCAGCCGAAATCGGCGGGGATGACGGTCATGAGATCCGTACGTTCCGCCACCGCGTAATCGATCGAGATCTCGGGCGATGCAGCAAATGCCTCCGCATCCAGCCGGTCGAAATCGATATCCGTCCTGCGCCCGGCCATGGCCTGCCCCACGGCAGCGACAATGGCAGGTTCGAATTTCTCCATTTCCTGCAGCAGTGTGCGGGCGGTGAAGACGAACATGCCGGAATTCCACAGGAACCGGCCGGATTCAAACATGGCGGCCGCGCGGGTCGCATCCGGTTTTTCGGTAAACTGTGCAACGGCGAACGCGCCGTCATATCCGGGCAGGCTTTCGCCCTTTTCAATATAGCCGTAACCCGTTTCCGCCTTGGTCGGCATCATCCCGAAGGTCACGATGCGCCCGGCACGCGCCACACGCACGGCCAGATCAAGGGCGGGGCGGATATTTTCCGGCTTCATCATCGCCGCATCCGCCGCCATGACCCACAGGACCGCGTCGGGATCGGTCTCGGCCGCCAGAAGGGCGGCGGCGACGATGGCGGGGGCGGAATTGCGTCCCATGGGTTCGAGCAGGATACGCGCGCCGGTCACGCCAACTTCACGCAACTGCTCGGCCATGATGAAGCGGTGTTCGTTATTGCAGACCACGATCGGCGCGGCAAAACCGGGGCCATGGCTGCGCAGCGCCGTTTCCTGCACCATGGTATGCTGCGAGACCAGCGGCCAGAACTGCTTGGGATAGGAACTGCGCGACACGGGCCAGAGCCGGCTGCCACTTCCGCCCGACAGGATAACCGGAACCACCGGCTCGGGCAGATGCTGTTCCGCTAGTTGCGTAGTGGAGGAGGGCATTATTACTCCTGAAAAAGGATAGACCTGGGAACTATTTGCACAACCCATATTGCGCCGCGGCGATCACTGTACTTTCTGCATGGTCCTGCGCAGAACATCAAGCGAGGCGCGAAGCTGCATCATCTGTTCAAAATCCGCAATCTGCTGGTGACGGTCCGCAAACAGGATGGCATCGACATGAATGACCAGTTTGCGCAGTCGCCAGAACTGTTCAGCGTCCATAATCAGCGTGCGGGACATGTCTTCCAGCGCGCCGACCTGCACATATTTGGTATTGTGAATAGGGTCGTCGTGCAGTTCTTCGAGAAAGATCGGTACAAAACATAATTCAACGTTACACGGCGCGGGCACGAAGGGACGTGTTTCATGCCCGTCGTAAACCTTGACGCGGCTGATATCGAACTTGCGATATTCCTGCAGCAGCCACGCCTTCTGGGCCGGTGGGGCGATCCGGTCGAAATCCTGACGGGTCACGTCAAGAAAAACGCGGCGGTCCCTTATGATCGTCTGGTCATCATCGGCAAGCTGACGGGCATAGGCCGCTTCTTCCTGCGAATGTTTTATCAGGATGTTATGACGGGCGAAGTTCACGTCGCTCTGGCTGGTCCAGTTCAGGTAGGCCGCAGCACCACCAACCAGCCCCAGCAGGACCGGCACTGCCGTACATGCCCACCAGTGCCGCCGGATGAACGCCACAATTCCCGTGGGCCGATCTGTCCATACCAGTTCCATAAACCGCTTCCCCCTGCCCGCGCCGCGCGCCAACAGGAATGCATCACGCGGCGAAGCGTTTCCCGCCCCACAGGGGACGCGCCGTTTTTTTCAGCTACGACACGTTAGCAGAACATCGCTTATCGTGTCATGCGTGGATCATTTCCTGCCCATCCCGTGCCCTTTTGTGTGGGATAAGGCTGCATGCCCAAGCCTGCTTTCCTGCTATCCGCCCTGCTGATTCTGGCCTGCGCGCCATGCGCCCTGCCATGTGCCGCGATGGCGGCGGACGACACACGCCCCACACTTGAACGGGTGGTTCTGATCGCGCGCCATGGCATCCGCAGTCCGACCCGGTCGATTACGGACCTTGATGCCCGGACCCATCGGATCTGGCCCGCATGGCCGGTCCCTCCAGGTGAGATAAGCGCACATGGCAGGGACGACCTGAAACTGATGGCCGCGGCGCTGGGCCAGCATTACCGGCACGAAGGGCTGCTGCCCCGGCAGGGATGCACGCCCCTGATGATAAACGTATGGGCTGACAGCGCGGCGCACCGCACGATGGAAAGCGGCGCCATCATGGGCCATGCGATGGCACCCGACTGTCCCGTACCAGGTGCCAGCCTGCCCGCAGGCACACATGACCCGCTATTCAACAGCTTGCCAGATCCGGTTTCTCCCTCCCTTCAGGCCGCAATCATGACGGACCTCCGCATGGCTATTGCACATGACCTTACCACGCGTCCCGCTGATGTGGACCGGGCGTCAGGCATGCTTCAGGCCGTGATAAACCCCGACGGATGCGAAGCGGGCGGCCCCTGCTTCACCACCCCGGACGGTGCGACGTGGCAGAAGAACGCTCCCCGCCTGACAGGGGGGCTGCAGGACGCAGCCGAGATGGCGGAGGACATGCTGCTGGAATACGCGCAGGGCCTGCCTGTGTCCGCCATTGTATGGGGGCACGATACGCCACGCCGGATCATTGATGCCGTCATGCCTGCCCATAACCATGCCAGCCGCCTGTTACGCCGGATGCCGGTTTTCGCGTTTGCACGCGGGCACGGGCTTGCACGCATGATAACCAGTCTGGTCTCCGCCCACGCCGCGACCCTGCCCGATGGCAGTCCGGTTGCCGCCGCTACGCGGATGATCGTATTCGCCGGGCATGACACCACACTGGACATGCTGGCGGCCATTTTCGGACTGGACTGGTCTTTCCCCGACCTGCCGGACCCGACCGGCCCGGATACCACGCTGGGATTCGAAACATGGCGCATGCCCGACGGGACGCGGCGCGTGCGGGCCGTCATTTTTCATCAGGGGCTGGAAGCATTGCGTAAGGGACAGGCCATTACCGCCCAACCCGATATCCTGCCCATGACTGCGTGCCATGCCGGACAGGACGGACGTTGTTCACTGGATGATTTCAGCCGGATTTTCAATGCCCGACTGGATGCCGCCCGTATCCGGTAAAACGCGCTGTTACGGCGTTCCTGCCGCGGCAATGACCGAAGAGGCGGGGCTGGCGGATGGCACGAATCGGCAGAAGCGGAAACCTGCATCCTGCTGGCCCTGTTCCGCCAGTGCATGGGCAAGACGGGGCTGGGTAACGGTGGTGGCGATCCGTTCATCCCGTTCCATCAGGATGAAGCGCCGTGTCCCGCCATCAGCGGCGTTCAGTTCCATGACCGCCTGCCCGGTCGTGCCTGACCCGCCAAAGGCGTCAAGCACCAGCGCATGCGGGTTGGGACATAAAGCACCAAGCAGATAACGCACCAGCGGTACGGGCTTGGGGTAATCAAAACGCACGCCCTGCCGCGCCAGATCGGCCGCCGCCTGCTGCACGGTTCCCATCCCTTCCAGCACGGTCAGGATATGGCTTGATGCCTCATTACGGTCCTTTTCCATGAAAACCGCACCGCTGGGGGTCAGGTAGAAACGGGTTTTCAGGCCCCGCCGGTCCGTAATGTCACGAAAGCCACCGGCAATGAACGCCATGCACTGCCTGCGTGAACTCCATCCACTGCGCAGGACGACAGGTGCGACCAGACGGCTGTTGCGCACCACCATGGGGACATCAAAACGCGGCCAGAACCCTGCATGCCGGGGTGGAGAGATATCGCCATCTTCAAAAGCGGCAGGAAAGCCCGCAGGCAGCACAAGTTCGGATACCGGATTGCGGGGGCCGTTCTTGATAATGGTATTGCGTATGACCGGCCGCCGCAGCTTGCTGCGCGCGCCCACCTGCGGGGCCAGCACCCGCCCCGGCACGAAGCGCCGTGCGTCACGCGCGAACACCACTACATATTCGTGGTTGGTTTTGATGCGGCTGTGATTGTCGATATTGCCCGCATTGATCCAGACAAAAGTGGCGAGAAAGTTTTCCGGGCCAAATACGTCCTCCATCAGCAGGCGCAGACGCGGATATTCGCGGTCATCGATGCAGCAGGCGATCACGCCATTTTCCGCCAGCAGGCCCTTGAGCGCGATCAGGCGCGGATAGATCAGGCACAGCCACCTGTCCTGACGCGACAGGGTGCGCGCAGCCGGACCAAGTGCTGCATCCAGCCAGCGCAGGGCCGGGGGCGCACTGGCGCTGTCATCATACAGCCAGTCCCGCCGCCCGGTATTATAGGGCGGGTCGATCAGAACCATATCCACCCGCCCGGCATGATCGGGCATCAACGTATGCGCGATCGCCAGATTATCGCCCTGAATGATCCGGTCGCGTCCCTTCCCGCATGACAGGACGGGATCGTGCATCAGGGTGCCGGGGACCATCCGCTCCACATAGGCCGCGACCGCGTGCTTGCCCTCCCATTCCAGCGTGGCCACGTGCCCTCCATCCCTGCTGCATTGTGCCGGCTACTATCGCGCACCCTGTGACGGAAGGGGAGGCTTCTACGCAAACCCATAATAGCATATCGATTACGGGTGATAATTTATTGGCAGAAAACGCATAAAACCGGGCGCGACACAGCACCATACCAAAGCCTGATAATGGACGATTTCCGCTTTGCGGCCTTACGCCTATGATGGCGGCCATGACACCGCCCGACAGCCCAGACACCGCCCGCCGGATTATCGTGACGGGATGTGACCACGCCTATTTTGAACTGGTTACGGAACTGATCGCATCCGTGCGCGACCATACCGATACCCCGATGGGCGTGATCGATTGCGGCATGGACCGTGAACAGCTTGCGTGGCTGGAGGCGCGGGGCATACGGGTCATCACGCCCCACATCCCGGATTACGCCCCGGCGCGGGCCGTAAAACGCAGGCCCAGCCTTGCGATCAATATCTGCAAATTATGGCTGGACCGGATGCTGCCCGATTTCGATCTGATCCTGTGGATCGATGCCGATGCATGGGTGCAGGACGGACAGGCCATCAAACGGATGTTTGCTGCCGCACAGGGCGGCACGCTGGCGATCGTGCCCGAAATCGGGGCCAAGATCGCCAATCTTCTGGGTGTACGCTGGATCTGCCCCGGCTGGATGCAGATCCGCTCCTTCCTGTATAAAAATGCCAGCCGTGCGCGACTGCCCTTTGGTATACGCAAGCGTATCGGGGCCAAGCCGCTGCTCAATGCCGGTGTATTCTGCCTGCGCCGGGACGCCACGATCTGGCCGGTGTTACGCCGCTGGCAGGCCCTGATCCTGCCCCGGCGCGGCATGGCCTTTACGCAGGACCAGCTCTGTATTGCGCTGGCAGTGTATATTGACGGGCAGCCCGTCACGTTTCTGGACAACAGCCATAACTATATCGGCCCGTGGCTGCTGGACAGCACGACGGGCCAGTTGGCCAACCTGTTCTTTCCGCACGCACCGGTGGGCATAGTGCATATGGCATCGCAGACCGCCATGCGCACCGCACTGGAAAACACCATGCCCGTCCCGACCGTGACGGGTGGGGAAGTATCCCTCAACCTGCGCTATAGCGGCCTGCGTAGGCTGTCAGCCAGCCGGGGCGCTGCCTGAAGCCTTTGCCCTGTCCGCTCCATGCGCGGCCTGCACCCGTTCGGCAGCGGCGCGAAGCTGGTCGGCAAGGTTAAGCGCCAGTTCCGGCGGCAGGACGGTTACAACCCGCCTGTCCCCCTTTGGCATATGTTCGGGCGCCGTGGCCATGAACAGGTCCAGCACCACAACGGTATCCTGCGCCGCTTCCGCGCCACAACTGACCGTAGGGTAGACAACCAGCCGTCCGGCGGCATCGCGTTCATCAGTCATAATGGAAATACCTTCTCAGCGGTCGGAACTATCGCGCGGTGGGGCTGCGTGTCTGTTCACGCCGCAGTTTCAGGTTCAGGTCCTGTATGGTCCTGCGTGCTGCGGCCAGTTCATCGCGCACGCGGGCCAGTTCTGCCTTCAGCGCCACGATTTCCGCGCGCAGGGCGGGTGGATGATCAGCCATTGGGAAACCCTTTCCTCAACATCATGACGTCTGGGTGGCAGATGCAAAGCGTGAACGCACCTGTTCAAACAGGGTTCGCGCCGCCATGTCCTTCGTATCGGTATGGTCGATATGATGGCGCATGCGGGCCGCGATTTCATCGGCGTGCAGCACCTTGGCATCCACCAGCATCTGCATAAGGTCCATGACCACGATCTGCTGTGCCGCAATCATCTTGACCACGGGCATCACCTTGGCCTGTGCTGCATCACCCGCTGCCTGCGCCAGGGCCTTGCGCAACTGGTCCGGGACTGCCTGATCGTTCATGGCTGTGCTACTCCGCTCTTGTCATCATGGGACAGGCATGGTGATAGCAAACAGCCTGCACAGCAATGCGGCCCATGCAGGACGGCCCAACACTGCACGCCGCACCATTCGTCAATCAGGACCGTAAACCGCCATGTCGACCCTCACCATCCCCGATGATGAATTACATGTGACCTACATCCTGGCATCCGGTCCCGGCGGACAGAACGTCAACAAGGTCGCAACAGCGGCCCAGCTCCGTTTCGATGCCCGCAACTCCCCTTCCCTGTCCGCACGTATCAAGCAGCGTCTGATACAGGTGGCGGGCAGCCGGATGACAGGGGACGGCGTGATCGTGCTGACCGCCCGACGCTTTCGCAGCCAGATCCGCAACCGGGAAGACGCGGTGGCGCGCCTGCACGAAATGATCGGACAGGCCAGTCAGGTACAGGCGTACCGCGTGCCCACGCGCCCGTCGCGCAGCCAGCGGCGCAAGCGGCTGGACAGCAAACAGCATCGCAGCCGCATCAAGCAGGGGCGCAGCACGCCCTATGCTGACTGATACCTGCCGCGTCCCGGCGTATCAGGCCGCTTCGCGCTTCTGCCGGGACATGATGCGCCGCAGCAGGGGCACGAATTCCGACAGGTGACCGATACGGTACAGCCCCGGCCATTCCGGCGCGGGCTTGTCCAGATCACGCAGCAGCACGCAGGCCATGCCGGCCAGACGGGCGGCTTCGACACCGGCATTGGAATCTTCCAGCACGATGCAGTTGCCCGCCGGGATATTGTCCTGTTCGGCCGCATACAGATACAGGTCGGGCCGGGGCTTGGGCATGTTCAGGTCGCGCCCGGAATGAATGCGCTCTTCATCGAGCATCTGGTCAAGACCCGTGCTGCTGAACTTGGCCTCCATCTCCGCCATGGACGAATTGGAACCGATACGCACCGGCAGGCCGAGCGACAGTGTCGCCTTGAGCATATCTTCCGCGCCATCAACGGTCTGGGCGTCGGTCTTCATCATGGACACGATGAGGTTCTGCACATGCATGTCCCAGTCATCGGGCAGCGTCGCACCGCTTTCCTGTGCGATACGGTCGCGAATCTTGGCCAGTTCGCCACCGGTAAACATTTTATTGGCCTGCTCGTCCGTAATGTTCCAGCCATATTTCCGGGCTTCCCGGGCCATGATGCAGGTGGACAGATATTCCCCGTCGACCAGAACCCCGTCACAATCGAAAATAACCATGCGCAATTCCCCATCGGGGCGCACGGCCGCAGGCAGTTGATTATCGGATTTGCTATGTAAATTCAAAGTTCAGACCCTACCTTTCATGCACTTCTTGTACGCCGGAAAACAAATCATATTGCGACAGAAGCCATGCATTATAGATATGGTACGATTTTCTGGATTGGAAGGATAAAATTTACATTTTTTCGTAATATATTAAATATCAGCAGATATTTATTATTTATTTCATTTAGATGTTTATTTATCGTTTACATAAACAAATCTAAAGTAATTTTATGTTTATGTTTTGTTAATTGTTCTGAATTTACTTAAATACTATTACGGCCCGCCATGTATATAACATGGTCGGGCCGTAATGTACGCCATGCCGGACCGATCGGACCCGGATGCGGTTTCCTATCCCTTGCGGGTGGGCGTCTGCCCTCTGGCCGCAACGGGCGTGGGGGTATGTTCGGTCCACCCGCCGCCCAGCGCCCGATAGAGGGTTACAAGGTTCTGGTAGCGTGAAACCGCAATGGAAATCTGCCATTGCTGCGCCTGCAGCATCGAACGCTGCGACACCAGCGAGGTCAGGTAGGAATCCGTCCCCGCCCTGTACCGCAGCATGGCCAGCCTGTACGCATCCGATGTCGTGGTCACGTATGTGTCCATCCGACCGGTTTCGTCACGATAGGTATCGCGCGCCGCCAGCGCATCCGCCACCTCGCGGAAAGCGGACTGCACCGTCTTTTCATACGCCGCCGCCTTGGAAGCGCGCATCGCGCGTGACGCCTTGAGGTTACCGCTGTTCTGTCCCCAGTTCAGCAGGGGAACCTGCAACTGTGGCGATACACCCCATGTCGTCGCGGCCGACGTGAACAGTTTGTGCGGCTGAAGGCTGCTGATCCCGTCCGACGCAGTCAGCGTGATGCGCGGATAGAACGCGGCCTTGGCGGCACCGATATCGGCATTGGCGGCCAGCAGGTCATGCTCGGCCGCCCGGATGTCGGGCCGGTGTTCCAGCACGTCCGCAGGCAGTCCGGGGGGCAGGTCCTTCATGATGGTCTGCTGCCCCAGCGGCTGGGCGGGAGGCAGGTTATCGGGGATCGGTTGACCGATCAGCAGCGTCAGCAGGTTTTCGTCCTGCGCCACGCGCCTGAGCGACTCATCACGGAACGCCCCGCTCTGCGCCACCTGCGTTTCCGTCTGCCGCACGGTCATCTCATCCGTTTCGCCATGGGCGAAGCGGGCCTTGACCATATCCAGCGTTTCCTGCTGGGAAGCCAGAGTATCATTGGACAAGCGCAGCGATGCCTGATCCCCCAGCCATGAGATATAGGCCGTCGCCACCTGCGAGATGATGCTGATCAGCATGGCCCGCGCGTTTTCACGCTGCATGAGCGCATGTTCCGCCGCTTCACGCGACATGCTGCGGATACGCCCGAACAGATCGATTTCGTAGGACGAGACGCCGATGCCCATCTGGTAATATTTGAATGTTGGCGGATTGCCGGTGTCCAGACCCGGCGCGAAGCTCAGACCGGCCGCACCGGACGGCCCTTGGAATATGGCCTCGCCACCGCCGCCGATGGCCGGAAACAGTCCGGCATGCTGGATATCGAACTGCCCCTGCGCGCGCCGGATGTCAGCCGCCGCCTGCCGCAGGTCCCGGTTTTCACGAATGGCGATGGCGATCAGCGCCTTAAGCCGCGGGTCGGTAAAGAAATCCGCCCAGCCAAGATCCGCCGCCAACTGGTTTTCCAGCACGGGCTGACCGGTATTGGCATAGGCAGGCCACGCCTTGGCCATGGGTGGCGCCGGGCGCTTGTACTGCGGGATCATGGTGCATCCGGCCAGCAGGACAGCCGCGATGCCTGCCGCCCCCGCGCGCTTAAGGGTGGGGAATACGGTCATCTGCTTACTCCTCCACCGTGCGTTCTGACATGCGCCGCACCCGGCACACACGCAGCACGACCACAAAAAACAGCGGCACGAAATATACGGCCAGCAGCGTGGCCGTAACCATGCCGCCCACCACCGCCGTGCCGATCGCAACACGCGCGGCGGAGCCTGCGCCACTGGCGATGGCCAGCGGGAACACACCCACCACGAAGGCGATGGACGTCATCAGGATCGGACGCAGCCGCTCCCGCCCGGCTTCCAGCACGGATTCTTCCAGTGTCGCGCCGTTCTCGAAAAATGCCTTGGCGAATTCCACGATCAGGATCGCGTTCTTTACTGCCAGCCCCACCGTAGTCAGCAGCCCGACCTGGAAATAGACGTCATTGGCCATACCACGCAGCAGGGTCGCCACGATCGCGCCCAGCACGCCCAGCGGGATGACAAGCAGCACGGCAAAGGGAATGGCCCAGCTTTCATACAGCGCGGCCAGACAGAACAGGATCACGACAAGGGCCAGTGCGTAAAGCGGACCGGTGGAAGCGCCCGACGCCATCTGTTCATAGGACAGGCCCGTCCATTCATAGCCGACACCCGGCGGCAGCTTGGCAAGGATTTCCTTGATGGCTGCAATGGAATCGCCCGAACTGTAACCCGCTGCGGGCTGGCCGAGGATTTCAAAGGCGTTGAGGCCGTTATAATCCTCCACCTTCTGCGGCCCGACGATCCACTCGCCGGATATGAAGGCGTTGAACGGCACCATCCCGCCGGTGATGTTGCGGATATACCATTTGTTCAGGTCATCGGGGATCATGCGCGAATCAGGCGTGCCCTGAATATAGACCTGCTTCACACGGTCATCGCGCAGGAACTGGTTGACGTAGATGGAACCCAGCGCCCCCTCGATCGTGGTGTTGATGTCCGCGATGGTAATACCCAGCGCGTTGGCTTTTTCACGGTCGATATTCAGATGGAACTGGGGCGCATCCTCCATACCGTTGGGACGCACGGCGGTCAGGCGATGGTCCTTTGCGGCCATGCCCAGCACCATGTTACGCGCTTCAAGCATTTTGGCATGACCCAGATGCCCGCGATCTTCCAGTTCAAGGTCGAAACCGGTGGCGTTGCCCAGTTCCAGCACGGCGGGCGGGTTGATGGCGAATATCTGCGCCACCGGGTCCATCCAGAAATGCATCATGATGCGCATGGCGATCGCCGCCGATGTCTGGGATGCGGCGGGCCGGTCATCCCAGTCCTTCAGGCGGATGAAGAAGGCGCCAGCACTCTGCCCCTGCCCCGCGAAGTTGAACCCGTTCATGGCGTAAACGGATTCAACATTCTTGCCCTCGGTCTTGAGGATGTAGTCGGTCACCTTGCGGTTGACGGCCGCCGTCTGTTCCATGGGCGTGCCAGCAGGCATGGTCACCTGACCGAAGATCAGGCCCTGATCCTCATCGGGCAGGAAGCCGCCGGGCAGGCGCATGAACAGCCAGCCCACACCTGCGGTAATCAGCACGAACACCAGCATGGACAGCCCGGCATGCCCCAGCACGCGGGTCACACTCTTCTGGTAACCATTGGTCAGGCGCGTGAAATGGCGGTTGAACCAGCCTGCGGCCCCCGTGGTCTTTTCATGGGTGCCGGGCTTGAGCATGGTGGCGCACAGGGCGGGCGTCATGACCATGGCCACCAGAACCGACAGCCACATGGCCGCGACGATGGTGATGGAAAACTGCCGGTAGATCACCCCTGTCGAACCACCAAAGGCCGCCATGGGCAGGAACACCGCCGTCAGCACCAGCACGATGCCGACCAGCGCGCCCGAGATTTCATCCATTGACTGACGGGCGGCGTCGCGTGGAGACAGCTTCTTTTCCGTCATCACACGCTCGACATTTTCCACCACCACGATGGCGTCATCCACCAGCAGGCCAACCGCCAGCACCATGGCCAGCATGGTCAGCGTATTGATGGAGAAACCAAGGGCGGCAAGAATGCCGAACGTGCCCAGCAGCACCACCGGCACGGCGATGGTCGGAATAAGGGTGGCGCGGAAGTTCTGCAGGAAGACCAGCATCACAAGGAACACAAGGGCGATCGCCTCGATCAGCGTGATGATGACTTCCTTGATCGACAGAACGATGAAGGGCGCCGTATCCAGCGGATAGACGGTTTTCAGCCCCGGCGGGAAGAACTGTTCCAGTTCATGGATCTGGGCGCGCACCGCATTTTCCGTCTGGAGCTGGTTCGCACCGGGGGCCAGTTTCAGCGCCATGCCCGAAGCGGGCATGTTGTTGTAGAAGGAATCGGTATTGTAGGTCTGCGGTCCCAGTTCCACGCGGGCGACATCACGAATGCGCACCTGCGAGCCGTCGGGCTGGACTTTCAGCAGGATCTTCTCGAATTCACCGGGTTCATGCAGGCGCGTCGGCCCGATGATGGTGGCGTCAAGCCGCGCACCGGAAGATGCGGGCAGGCCACCAAGCTCACCTGATGAAACCTGAATGTTCTGTGTCTGGATCGCGGTCTGCACATCAGCCACGGTCAGGTTGTATTTGTACAGCCTGGACGGATCGAGCCAGATCCGCATCGCGTATTCCGCGCCGAACAGCGTATGGTCGCCCACGCCGGTCACGCGGCTGAGCGGATCGGAAATGTTCGAGGCCACATAATCGGCGATATCCGCGCCGCTCATGCTGTTATCGGTCGAGATGAAGGCAAGAACCATCATGAAGTTCTTGACGGCCTTCGTGATGCTCAGACCCTGCGCCGTCACTTCCGTCGGCAGCTTGGGCTGCGCAAGCTGAAGCTTGTTCTGCACCTGCACCTGCGCAATGTCGGGGTTGGTCCCCTGTGCGAAGGTCAGGTCGATTTCCATCTGTCCGGATGCGTAGGACTGCGCGGAAATATATTCCAGATGATCCAGCCCGAACATCTGCTGCAGGATCGGGCGCACCACCGTATCGTTCACCGTATCCGCGGACGCACCGGGATAGGTAACGGTGATGGCGATCTGTGGTGGCGCGATGGCGGGGTACTGCGCGATGGGCAGGCGCAGGATGGACACCCCACCCACCAGCATGATGATCAGACCGATCACCCATGCGAAAACGGGCCGGTCGATAAAAAAGCGCGACAGAGACATGGGGGATTATCCTGCCTTGGCCTGCGGGGACACATCGATGGGTGTCACCGTGTCGCCGGGATGGATCTTGAGCACACCTTCGACGACAACGCGTTCGCCATTCCTGATCCCGTCGGTCACAAGCCAGTTCGTGCCAATGGCCTGCTGTGCCGTCACCGACCGGATACTGACCTTGTTGTCGGCATCGACCACCCAGACCTGCGGATCACCGTGTGAATTGCGCTGCACGGCTTCCTGCGGCACCAGCAGGGCTGCTGGGTCCACGCCTTCGGCAAGCTGGGCATGGACATACATGCCCGGCAGCAGCAGCCGTTCCGGGTTTGGCATGACCGCACGCACGACAACCGTGGCCGTGGCTTCATCCACGTTTACTTCCGAAAACTCCATGCGACCGGCATGTTCGTACGTTGTGCCATCTTCCAGCGCGATGGTGATGCTGGCGGCATTGTCGCCCGCCCGTGTCAGCCTGCCCTGCGCCAGTTCCCGACGGAAGCGCAGCAGTTCGGTCGCGGGCAGGTTCACGTCCACATAGATCGGGTCAAGCCGGGTCACGATCGCCACATTGTTCGTCTGGTTCGTCGTGACCAGCGCGCCGACCGTCAGGATCGAACGGCCAATACGGCCGCTGATGGGTGCATTCATGTGGGTATAGCCCAGATCGACATTGGCGCGCTCAAGCTGGCCCTTGGCCGTCTCGACATCGCCCTGGGCCTCACGTTCGGCGGCAAGGGCGTCGTCATATTCCTGCTGGCTGACGGCATGGGCCTTCAGCAGCGGGCCATAACGGTTCAGCTTGGCGCGTGCCGTCATCTCACCGCCCTGCGCGTGGAGCAACTGGCCCTGCGCCGCGTCCACCGCGGCCTGATAGATGCGGGGGTCGATCTGATAAAGCTGCTGCCCGGCCTCGACATCCGTGCCTTCGACAAACAGGCGCTTCATGATGACACCGCTGACCTGCGGACGGACCTGCGCGATTTCGAACGCTTCGGTACGACCGGGCAGTTGAGTATGAATTTCCACCGGCTGGGTCTTGAGTGTTACAACCTTGACCGGCTGTGGGGGCATTTTGGGGGGCGCAGCGTGCCGCTGACAGGCCGCAAGGCCGAGAATCAGAGCCGCCGGGGCTACGACACGGGAATATTGCATCATGGTCACCAACCGGCTTGCATGCCGTTATATAAAATGTTTCTGAATCACAGCCGTGCTCACTGCTGCACATGGCCGCCATAAGAAAGCCAAATAACGAAACTATTTGGTTTTCAATGAATGGAAAACTATATCGTCTCCATAAGGCGGTCAAGCAGCGCATCCATCCAAAAGCGGTCGGAGCATATTACGAATGAGCAAGAACGGGCACGAAGCGCGGTTATCCGCCCCGCACAATTGCGACGGCCGACGGCGCGGCCCCGGTCGGCCACCTGAAATGGAAGAATGCGAACGCCGGGAACGGATTCTGGATGCTGCCTGCATGGCCCTGCAGCAATGTGGCTATCACGCCGCATCCATGGACAGGGTGGCCCAGCTTTCGGGCATGTCGAAGCGGACATTGTACCAGATGTTCGAATCCAAGCAGGACCTGTTTCATACTCTGGTCAGCAGCAGGCTGTTCAATGTCACCCCTGACAAGTGTCACCACATGGATGACCCGGCGCAGGAACTGACGGAGCTGCTCCTGAACCTGGGCAGCATCATCCTGCGCCCCGACCGTATAAGCCTGATCCGGGCGCTGATTACGGAATCACAGGAATCAGAGGACATCCGTCGCATCCTGACCACCCTGCGCGCGGGGGGAAAGGACAACATCCTGACCACATGGCTGGATCGTTATGTCCATCACAAGCAGTACGTGGTGAACGACATATCCATGTACAGCAATATGCTGTTTGGCATGACCATTGGCGATCTCATGCTCCAGAGCCTTGCCTGCGCATCCGAAACCTTGTGGATCGAACAGAACATGCGACCACGCTTCCAGCGTGCGGTACGCATTTTTCTGGCGGGCTTCGCGCAGGGGTGCAACTGCCCCTGTGTCCCTGCCTGAACCCGGTATTCGTTTCGATCAGATTAGGCCTGTTATCCGGAGGCACCCTGTGATCCAGCAGGACGTTCCTGCCTCCGGCTCCGAAGAGGAGTTTCCTGCTGCACATTATGAACAACAAAAAACCCGCCTGTTGAGGCGGGTTTATCGTGTCCGATCAAGGACTTATGCTTGGTTGCGGGGGTAGGATTTGAACCTGCGACCTTCAGGTTATGAGTTCCAATCTAATACTTACATAATTTCCGTACAGAGCCGATTTTTTTACGATAAATGGCGGTTTTTCTTAAGTTTTCACTCGGTTCCCGCTACACTCTCCCACGACTGGAATCGCCCGATTTCACTCCCAAATGATTCCTATTTGATTCCAGTGATTCCAACCGGGAGAGGATATTCCATGGTCAAGATCACGAAACGTTCCGTCGAAGCCGCCGCTAGAACCGGCAAGGAATATTTCCTCTGGGATGACGAGCTTCGGGGCTTTGGTCTGAGGGTCCATCCCTCAGGGCGGAAAATCTACCTCGCCCAGTTCCGCGCGGGCGGGCGCATCCGCCGGGTCAATATCGGACCACATGGTCCCCTCACCCCGGATCAGGCTCGCACCGAGGCCATGAAGCATCTTTCCGATGTCCGGCTGGGCAGCGATCCGGGCGCACAGCGCGACCGCCTGCGCGTCGCCGCGACCATGAAGGCATTCGGCAAGCGGTTCCTCGACGAACATGTCACCTCGCACTGCAAGCCATCGACCCAGTATGAATACCGCCGCTGTGTGGACCTGGAGGGATCGAAGAACTATTGGTCGATGTACCTTGGTTTTGATTTTGGGCTTTTGGCGTGCTGATTGACGCTATCTGGGGTAGCATTCGATCTGCGTTTTGAGCAGATCGAGTGTTGTCCCCTGCT